>PBPL01000024.1 GCA_002724675.1 Deltaproteobacteria bacterium
CGATGACGCCACCGGAGACGACGATGACGCCACCGGAGACGACGATGACGCCACCGGAGACGACGACGACGACGACACGCCCACCGGCGACGATGACGACGACTCGGGCGATGACGATGACAACGACTCGAGCGACGACGACACAGGGAGCGACGACGACGACACGGGGGACGACGATGACGACGACACGCCCAACGACGACGACGACACACCCAACGACGACGACACGCCCTTTGGCTAACGAGTTCGCCTAGAGAGCGCCTAGGTCGAGGGCATCGCCGCTGAGGTTGGGCCTACTTGGCCAACTTCTCGGGCTGGCTCGGGGCGGCCGTCGATGGCCCCAATTCGGTGATCAAGAACTCCACGTCGTCGCGTACTACAGAGCAGTCGGCAGTTGGCTCCGCAGGTCCCGGGCTGCCCAGGAACAGGTGGTGCAGGAGAGCCACGACATCCGCAAGATCGATTTGCTCATCGCTATTGAAGTCAGCAGCGTCGGCGCACGTGGGAGCCTCCCCCGAGGCGAACAGGAAGTTAGCCACAGCCATTCCATCGCTGATGGTGAGGGCCCCGTCCCCATCCACGTCTCCACGGTTGCGCAGACCCAGCCCCACCGGTGCAACCACCGAGACTGGAATCGCCCCGTAGTCATCGCCGCCGGCATCAAACTCAAGCAGCTCCCGATACTCCAGCGGCTCATCACTCGCCTCACCCACGGGCACCCTCATCAGCAGGTCCGTAGCAGACCCGGCTTCGAGACTGAGCTCGATGGGCATGCCCAAGATCCTCGCCCAGGGTCCGTCGAGGTGTAGATCCAAGTCGTCCTCGAAGCCGTTCTCAACCAACATTCGGTACTCCCACCACTGACCTGTCGCGTCCTGGTCGAAGGAGGTCGTTGCCACGAGAAGTTCTCGGCTATCTCCCGTTATCTCATCGGTCTCCTCCAGGATGGTGTCTACCGAAGGAGTCATGCTCAGATACCCTCTCAGTTGCTTGATCTGGTCGAGCACGGCAAAGCCAAAGCCACAAGCGGGAGCGATGGAGACCGACACCGGCCGAGCAGGTTGTGGAGCCAGCCGAGTGAACTGAGCAGGCCCATCGTTCATCACACAGCTCTTCCATGAGGAGCTGGCCAGCAACCGCCCCTTTCCCGGCCGGAGGGCGCCCACGTAGAGGCCTGCAGCCTCGTACTCGACGGTAAACACCTGGCCCTTCTCACTCGAGGTGGTGTTGATCGCCTGATGCAGGACTCGACACGACCAGAGTTCCTGAAGGGCAGAGGAGTAGAGATTGATCTCGAGCTCCAGGTCGCCATCCGCCTCATACCCTGTGTCATTGCAGACCCCACCACCCAGAGTGGCGGCCTCGACGACCTGGCCGGGAGCCGACACAAGCATGGTGACCAGAGCTGCTACCGAGAGTGTGCGGGTCATGGGAACCTCCTGAGTCCTTGAGTGGGTCCGGCGGACGGCCTGGAAAAAGAGGCGAGACATACCGGCGCCATGTGCTCGTTGACGTTTTGTTGACAAACAAAGACGTAATCACCTGCCCCCCACTGGCAAGTAATATTTCCCAAGCGACTGCCTTCGCTATGTTTTATCCAGATCTAGCGCGTAATTCAGGCTCATCCTCCAATTGTCAGGTTTTTTGAGAGCTAGAACGGCCCTCGCGTGACGCGCGCGGGTAATAAATTATAATTACTCAATTATTTCAATAATTTATTGTCTTTTTCCTTGCCAGCCTGACGGTGGTGATTACCCCTTTGTTTGTCAACAAATCGTCAAGCACCGATAACGGCAGATCCTCAGCGACTCCGGCCGATCGTTCCCCAGGAAACAAAGGGCGATCGCCCACAACCCTAGGAACCAAGACCATGAAGAGACCCACTGCCCAACGCCTCGTCCGACAGATCGCCCTAGCGAGCCTCGCATCCCTGACCATGATTCTTCTGCTCTCCCGGCTCGCCAGCGCGGACGCTGACCAGGGCCTAACCAACGCCGAGTTCATCCGCGGCGACCTCAACGACGACACTGTCATCGACCTCAGCGATGCCCAGGCGCTCGTCAACTACCTGTTCCTGGGCGAGGAAGGGCCCCCGTGTGAAGACATCAGCGATGTGAACGACGACGGGCTCGTCAACATCGCCGACGCTGCTCACCTCCTGGGCTACCTCTACTGGGGCGGTGAAGCCCCCCCCGAGCCCTTCGACGAGCCCGGAGGAGATCCCACTCACGATGACCCCTTCGAGTGCGGGGACACCTGCGAACCTCTCACCTGCGATGAAGCCGGTGCCGAGTGCGGCCTTGTTAGTGACGGATGCGGCGGGCAACTGAACTGCGGGAACTCCTGCTCCTCCAACGTCTGTGATGATGGGCTGTGCCAGGAGCGCTCCTGCTACGACGGCGTCCGCAACGGCACGGAGACTGACGTCGACTGCGGTGGCTCCGACTGCCAGTTTCGAGACTGCGCCATCGGCAGAAATTGTGTGAGAGATGGCGACTGCTCCAGCGGCAACTGCGACGGCGGCACCTGCAGCGCGCGGAGCAACGCGTGCACCAGCGGGCCATGCCGCTGGGTACCCGGAAGTAGGGGCATGCAACGGATCTGCACGCCACTACCTCGCCGAGGCCAGTGCTGGGGCGACTTCGACTGCAACGGGAACAGCCCCTGCCACAACGCGTACGTAGGCACCACAAGTTGCCGCGCCGGCTACTGCTCCTGAGCGAAGCCTACAGACCCGACACACACCAACCACCCCACTGCGCCCGGTCCCCACGGGCCGGGCGCAACACAAAGGAAGTGCATCATGAAGACATCCAACCCCAAGGCGACAAGTGGCCGCCTCGCAAGGTCTCTGAAGAGGACTCTGCTCGCAAGCGGCCCCCTCACACTCCTACTGAGTGGCTGCGGACTGCAGCCCAGCACGTTCGGCGACGCGATCCTGACAGCGAGTGCATCGACCGGCCAAGATCTCGCCGTCGAGCCCACAGAGTTTCTAGAGATGGTCACCGAGACACAGACGATCCGGATCACCGAGCGAACGGAGGGGCCCGAGGACCCGGACTCCAATATCATCGACGGACGCTTCGTCGTGCGTCTTCGACTGGCGACTGCACCCGCAGTCATGCCCGACCAGCCACAGTCCATCACCGGCCTCGACGCCGGGTTGAGCGAAGATCTGCACCGAGTAGCCAAGGGAACCGCTCGGCCGCTGGTGGAGACAGGGCAGCTGTCGTGGGAAGCTCTCGAGCTCAAGGACGTGGGGCTCGAGAGCACCTTTGTCTTCGAGTCCGACCATTCGCCCGTCGAAGTCACCGAAGCGCTGGCCGACTATCCCCAAGTGGAGTGGGTCGAGCCCCTGCGGCGGCTACACGCCTTCGGTGAGGTCAATGACCCGGCCTTCGCCGAACTCGACCTCCAATGGAACATGAACGACCTCGAGGTGGAGTACGCCTGGGACCACGTCGACGGCACAGGCACCGTAGTCGCCGTAGTCGATTCCGCCAGCGCTCTGAATGGCTCCGACGCGCCGGAGTCCGTCATGGGTGGCATGGATCTCGTCGACTGGGACACGCACAACCTCTCGTTTACCCCCACCGACAGCATCTCGGGCCACGGCTCTCATGTCGCGGGAACCATTGCGCAGGCGACGAACAACGGGATCGGTGCCGTAGGCGTCGCCCCCGGCGCCACCATCTTGCCCATTCGGGTGCTTGATCTGGCCGGCAACACGGACACCAGCGTCGTCGCTCTAGGGATCTACTTCGCCGTCTTCCGTGGTGCCGACATCATCAACCTGAGCCTCGGCGGTCTCGGCAGGTCCCAGGTCCTCGAAGAGGCTTGCCGCTTTGCGCACAGCGAAGGCGTGACGTTGATTGCCGCATCGGGCAACAATGGGTTCAGCGACACGATTGCCCAGCCTGCTGTCTTCCCCACCACCATCGCGGTAGGAGCGAGCAATATCTACGGAAGCGCAGCGCCATACAGCAACAGTTCCTACGAGCTGGACCTCGTCGCGCCAGGAGGAGACACCACTCCCGACGTGGACAACAACAACTACCTGGACGGGATCCTCCAGCAGCGCTGCCCCCTGGGCTTGGCTTCGCTATGCGACTACGCCTTCTCAGTCGGAACCTCTCAGGCCGCTCCTCATGTATCGGGAGTCGCTGCCATGCTCCACCAGATGGGGCTTCGGGATCCGGAAGGCATTCGGACTATTCTCACGGACACTGCCGAGGACTGGGGCTACGGCTGGTCAGACGGCTACGGATATGGGGTCCTGAACCTCCCGGAGATCTTCGCTTATCTCGGCTATCCGCCTCCGGGTCAGCAGTAGGGCTTCGCGCTCGGGACAACCGCTGGCGCCCACGGGACTTCACTTCCGTGGGCGCCCTCGCTTGGGCTCCTTACGAAGCGATACACCCTCTCCTGGCATGATCGGCCTTCGACCTCAAGGGCAGGAGCTCCCATGACTGCACTCAAGAACCCTCGCGTCCAGAAACTTCACGATGCTCGCTCCGCTCTGGACGATGCCATGGTCCTGTTGGCCCTCCACGAGCTGGGAGCCTATGCGGCCCTGGCCGAGGGGCCGGCAACCTACGAGGACTTGGCGGAACGACTCCAGGCGATGCCCGTACGACTTCGATCCTTTCTGGAGCTTGCTGTGCACCTTGGCCTCCTCCAATCTCAGGGGGCACTCTTCTCGCTGTTCGAAGGGGATGAAGAGGTCTTTGATCCGAAGAGGCCACACGGCACCGGCCTGCCTTCAACCACACTCCATCAGTTGTTCGAGACAAAAGGCCGAGCCGTCGGCGTGCTTCGCGGCGATCCCTTCATCGAGACACCCGCTGCGGGCAGTGAGAGCAGCGCAAAACATCGAGCCAACTTCCTTCGGTACATGGACTCGGTCACGCAAGAGGCCGCCAGCGAGTTGGCAGCGCTGGTACCCGAAAGGGCTATCCACAAGATTGTGGACGTAGGCTCCGGTCCTGGCACCTATTCCCACGCTCTTCTGCATCGCTTCAAGACAGCACAAGCGCTGTTGATCGATCGCCCCAACGCTGAGAAGGAGGTGCTCGCCATAGCCCATGAACGTGGTCTGTCCGAGCGGGTCAGCTTCACCGGACTCGATGTGACCCGAGACAGGATCCCCGGGGACCAGGACCTCGCCATTCTCAGTAACGTCATTCACTGCTACGGCCCCGAAACCAATCAACAGCTGATCCAGCGCCTCGCCGAGTCGCTAGCGCCGAACGGCTTGCTCATCATCAAGGACTCAGCGCTGCTGGATGACCGGTCGGGACCACCTGGAGTCCTCCGATTTGCCGTGTCCATGGCCCTCTTCTCCCAAGAGGGACGGGTCTACCCGAGTGCAGAAGTCGTGCAGTGGTGTCGGGCCGCAGGCTTGTCGCACATTCGAGTCGAGGCACTGCACGAACCGGCAGACAACTACGCTGTAATCGCCACCCGATGAACATCACGTACCCAACAAACGTGCGACGAGGCCTGATTAAAATATGAACTTGACCTCAGGTTCGTATTTTGATTATGCTCCATAACCATGGCCGCAGCCACCACCGTCCGTACCCCCAGGCAGGAGCGCGCGCTGCGCACCCGGCAAGCCATAGTGACTGCTGCTGCCTTCGAGTTCTCACGCCGGGGCTACGCGTCCACGACCAGCAAGACCATCGCCCTTCGAGCTGGCGTCGCGGTGGGTAGCCTCTACCAGTACTTCCGAGACAAAGATCAGATCCTTCGTGAAATCGCCCGCGAGAGAGCAGAGAGGATCGCAGCCAGCACCGTCGCACTGCTGGAGGCGCCCGAGGACAACGAAGCCGTCCCGGTAGACAGTGCAAAGCAAACCCTCCGCCTCGTCGTCCTCGCGGTTCTCGACGCCCACCGCAGCGATCCGGGCCTACACGCTGTTCTCACAGAGAGACGACACTGTGACCCTGAGCTGGACGGACTCACATCTGAGTTCGAAGAGGACATGGTGCGAAGAACTCAATTGCTCTTGGAGGATTGGGGCCATAAGGGCGACTGCCTAGCCACAGCGTTCGTCCTGTTCGCACTCGTCGAAGGGGCCGTGCACAGCCACGTGCTGGGCCACGCGATGGTCGACGACCACCGATTGATCGACAGCCTGACCGCCGCCCTCCTACAGGTGGCCTTTCCATCCCCCCTCCTAGCTACCGAGGCCTGAGCATGTCTACAGCCAGTGTCTTTTCCGAACTGATGGAGCGCTACAAGCGCGATCACACCCACCCCATCAACAAGGCAACACACATGGTGGGGATCCCGATGATCGTGATCTCGCTGCCCCTGCTGTTCCTGCAACCTGCCACCGGCCTGGGCCTGTTCGTCCTGGGCTGGGTGCTGCAGTTCATCGGCCACGCCTTCGAGGGCAAGAAGCCATCCTTCCTGTCCGACCCACGCTTTCTATTGGTTGGCGTGGCCTTCTTCGTCGAGAAAGTACGAAAGCTCGGCCGACAGCTGCGCAGGTCATAGACAGATCGTGACCTGGGCGCCCCCCGCTCCTTAGTCCCGTCAACAACAACGGGCCACCCCCGCTGCGCCCCGCAGCGTCGCACAGCGGTTGCTCCACAAGGCAACCCGATGACCCCGCACGACTAAAACCGCGGCCAGGCATGTCCTGCTCGGACTTGATCCAACCACAGTCTTGGATTACAAAGTATCACCTGTCACCTTATACTTTCTACTGAACCGCGGGAGACCGAGGATGATCGAGTTCGGCACAACAGAAGAGGAACAGCTCTTTACAGAAACGGCGGTACGCTTCGGCGACGAGCAGCTCCGCGGCGACGAACGCGAACACGAGAAGGCTCGTCAGTACCCAGAGACTCTGCACAAGCTGTTTGCTGAGCTCGGCCTCGCTGGCATCAACAAGAAGGACGCTGGGTTGCAGGCGTCTCACCGCATCGCCGTGTGGAGCGCGCTCGCCGCAGCGGACCCATCAGCTCCTTTCGGACTCGATCCCATTGGACCGGGGGGAGCCCTCCTCGGAGACCTCCCTGACGGGATGGGCTTCGTTGTCGTCGAGCCGGGTCTTGAGGTTGCCGATGGACTCGCCACGGGAACCATCGCCTGGATCCCGCGAGTGCGACTGGACTGGCTCCTCCTCATCCACAAGGACGGCCTACATCTGGTTCGCCAGCCCCCATGGGAGCCCCTGACGTCTCGTCCGTGTGGCCTACAGGCAAGTGGCGGCCTGGAGGTCGCCCTCGATGAGACACCCTGTGAGTTGGTCGGTGGACAGGACATGGCAGCCGCAGTCCTCGCAGAGTGCCGGCTGCTCGCTGGCTCAGTGATGCTCGGGGCTGCTCGAGATGCCCACGATGCTGCCGCCCAGTATGGACAAGAACGCGTCGCGTTCGGCAAGCCCATCGCACATCACCAGGGGCTCGCCTTTCAACTGGCTGACTCCGCTACCGATCTCGACGCTGCCCAGTTGCTCCTCGAGGCATCCCAAGGCCACCCAGGCATGGTCGCCAATGCTCATGCCCACTCCTGTGAGGTGGCGCAGAGGATCTGCGAGCGCGCCGTCCAAGTGCTGGGAGGCCACGGCTACCTGTACGACCACCGAGTCGAGAAGCGCATGCGAGACGTGCGCGCTACGGCTTCCCTCTACGGGGGATCGATGCTCAGCGAGCTAGACGCTGCCGCATCCGTCCTCGACTTCCCCGATCCACTGGAGATGGCCTCGTGATTGACACCACCCTGGATGCCGGCTTCACCAATGTACTCATGATGATCCGCGAGGTCGGCAAGACCATGCTCCGGCCCGCCGGCCTGGAAGCCGACCGCAGCGGATCGCCAATCCCAGAAGACCACCCCATGTTCGTCGCCTTCAACCGCACCGGGCTGAGCTTTGGGGCTGTGGGCACTGGAAAGCACTCGTCAGGAGATGGGCCATCGCGGGTCAACAGGGCCGCCATCCTTGCCGCTGAAGAGATGGCCTACTGGGATCAGGGGGCCTGTATGTCCCTACCTGGGCCTGGACTAGGCGCCCCCCCCATCCGAATCTTGGGCACGGAAGACCAAAAGCAACGCTTCTTGGTGGATCCCTTCGCCGACAAGAGTAAGCCTGCCTGGGGCGCCTACGCGACAACCGAAGCGGCCGCAGGAAGTGATGTCGCTCGCATTCGCACAACGGCGAGGAAGGAAGGCGACCATTACATCCTCGACGGCGACAAGATGTTCATCACCAACGGCGCCCGTGCATCTTGGGTTGTCGTCTTCGCCACGGTTGATCCAGAGGCCGGACGGGCTGGCCAGCGCGCCTTTGTGGTCGAAAAGGGAACCCCCGGCTTCACCCTGGGTCGCATCGAGAAAAAGATGGGGCTGACCGCGAGTGAGACGGCAACTCTGTTCTTCGAGAACTGCCGTGTCCACGAGGACAACATCCTGGGTAGCAAGAACGGCAAAGGCTCTGACAAGGCCGGATTCAAGGCCGCGATGAGCACCTTCGACATCACGCGACCCATGGTCGCCGCAATGGCGGTAGGAATCGGACGCTGCGCCTGGGAGCGAGCAGCCGAGATCGCCCGCGATGCCTTTGGCGACAAGCCTAGCAACCCACTGGAGCAGAAGATGCTCGAACGACTGGCCTTCGCAAGAAGAAGGCTCGACGCAGCAAGAATGCTGTGCTGGCGGGCAGCCTGGAAGATGGACCACCGAGAAAACAACACGGTCGAAGCGTCCATGGCCAAGGTCTACGCACCCCCAGCGGCTCTGCTGACGACCCAGCTCGCCATGGATGTCTGCGGACTCGCCGGGGTCCGAAACGACCTCCTGGTCGAGAAATGCTTCCGAGACGTCAAGGTCTTCGACATCTTCGAAGGCACGGGCGAGGTGCAACGAATCGTCTTGGCCCGAAGGCTGTTCGGGTACCCCAGGACGCACTGAGCAGATCGGCTTCCCAAGCACCGGCTCCAAGCACGAAGGACAACGAATGCGCGACGCCTATCTCTACGATGCCGTCCACACACCGCGTGGCAAGCGCAAGGGAAGTCTTGCTGGTGTACACCCAGTCGACTTGTTTGGGGTGCCGCTGACGGCCCTATTGGAGCGCAATGGCGTGCCGGGCCATCGGGTGGATGACGTCGTCGTTGGCTGCGTCTCCCAATCTGGCGAGCAAGGTGGATGCCTTGCGAGGTCGGCCGTCCTGGCAGCCGGTTTGCCCACGACGGTGCCTGGCTACACGCTCGACCGTTTCTGTGGTTCAGGGCTTCAGGCGATGTTTGGAGCCGCCACAGCCATCCAATCTGGCGCAATGGATCTGGTGATCGCTGGCGGAGTGGAGAGCATGAGCCGGCTCGCCATCGGCTCCAGCTGGACCCAGCTCCCCGAGTCCATGACGGCGCGCTATGACCTCTGCTCCCAGTACGAGGCGGCGGAACGGATCGCCAAGAAGTGGGATATGAGCCGACAAGAGTGCGATGAGTTCGGTCTGCGCTCTCAACAGAACGCAGCGAGAGCCTGGGAAGAGCGTCGCTTCGATCGGGAGCTTGTGCCGGTGCCCAACTGCCTGGATCACGACGAGCACATGCGGCCCGGCACCACCCTCGAAAAGCTTGCCAGCCTCGAGCCGCTGGCTGAAGGAGGGATCATCACTGCCGGCCATAGTTCTGGGGTCGTGGACGGGGCCTCGGCCATCTTGCTGGGAAGCCGAGAGTCCGGGCGAGAGCTCGACCTCACGCCCCGGGCTCGGATCGCTGGAGTCGATGTGTGCGGTTCCGATCCCGAGCTGATGCTGACAGGACCCATTGACGCAACAAGAAGGCTCCTAGACAAGGTAGGAGTGCCCATCTCCCAAGTTGCGCTTGCTGAGGTAAACGAGGCATTTGCCACCATCCCCATGGCCTGGCTCAAGGAGACCGGCTTCGACCCTGCTCGACTCAACGTCAACGGTGGAGCCATCGCTCTAGGACACCCCCTAGGGGCCACTGGTGCACTGCTGGCCGGAACGCTTCTGTGCGAGCTGGAGCGACGAGACGAACGATATGGCCTCATTGCGATCTGCATGGGATACGGCATGGGCATCGCAGCACTGCTAGACCGCGATGTCGACTAAAGTCGAGGTGTTGACCCCGGACGGGATTCGCCTCGCTGCCCACTGCGACGGAGCCGGCGAGCCCGTACTCCTCCTTCATGGGCTGGGCTTCACTCAGTCCCTCTGGGAGACGGCGAGAGCGACTCTCGAGGAGGCGAACTTCCGGGTGGTGACCTACGACCTTCGCGGCTTCGGCAAGTCCGAGCACCCCAAGCAGCCCTACACCATGAACACACTAGTGGCTGATCTTGAGTCGGTAGCAGACCACTTCCGACTCGATCGCTTTCATCTCGTCGGCCACTCTCTAGGGGGCATGTGCGCTCAGTTATTCGCGCTAGAGCATCCGACTCGAGTGCGCTCGCTGACGCTCGTGTCTGCAACCTCTCACAGCGGTCAGCGTGGCTCCGCCTACGGCGCAGCACTCAGCTACCTGGCACGCCACGGCTTTGACAAGGCGATGGAAAACGAGAGCTTCAGGCAAAAGATCGAGACGGCAATCGTGTTCCTCTCGGATCCCACTGTGCGCAGCCAACTGGATGGAACCTTGTCCCACGAGTTGCCTACCGGAGAGGAGTTGCTCGCACTGATCAAGCGGATGACACCCGAAGCCAACCCAGCGCGTTCGTATGCCTGGAGCTGCACCGTTGGCTTCACCACGAGGGACCGTCTCAACGAGATTCAGTGCCCATCCTTCGTGTTGCACGGCACAAAGGACATGATCATTCCCTATGTGGCGGGGCAGTTGCTCGGCAAAGGCCTACAAGGCTCTCGGTGGATGAGCTTCCAGGGAGCCGGGCACAGCCTGCCTCGCGAACGACAGGACGAATTCACCGGAGCGCTGGTGGACTTCCTTGGGAGCCTGGCAGCCTAACCCCACCACTTGATTACAGCCCATCGAGGGGCTTCCCTGCCGTCCTACTGAGCGGTGAACATACGGAAGCGGGCCCGGATCTGGACCTCCAACTCCCTCTCCGTTGGCTCCAGGGCCTCCAGAGCAGCTTCGTAAGTGGAGCGTGCTTTGTCCAAATGACCGGAAGCCCTGTAGGCCTCAGCTAGGTGGCTTAGGATTTCCGCGTTGTCCTGCCGATATTGAGATGCCAGAAGTAGGACATCGACCGCCTCGTCTAGCCGGCCTGCACCAAACAAGAGCCAACCCAGCGTGTCCTGAAAGGCCCCAGAATAAGGCTGCTGTTCGAGGGCCCGTTGAACCAACTCGAAGCCTTCCTCCAGGTTCCTTCCTTCCTCCGCCCACAGATAGGCCAGCGCGTTGAGCGCCTCCGCATTGCTGGGCTGGAGCGCGAGGATTTCCCTCAGGGTCCCAGCACATCCCTCAACGTCCCCATCGCGACGCTCCAAGAACGACCGGCGGAACAGAAGAAAGACCCTCTTTCGGTCCGCCTCCTGCTGAACACCATAGTGCTGTGCCACTGGGCGAGACTTCAGTGCTTTGTCACGCCACAATTCAATGGACTCCAGGGCCTCTTCCATGCGCAAGAGCGCCTTGCCGGATCGTCCCGTTAGCTGGAGCAGTTCCACGTATTGACCTAGCAATTGGAGATCTTCGGGGCTTTGCTCGACAGCCCTCTGGGCAACCACCAGAGCGTCTTCTAGGCTTCCTAGCGTTCGAAGCACACTCAACTGCAGTTGGGTGGCGTACGCTGGCGCCAGGGCGGCAGCCTCCACAACACTGCGCTGCGCCTCCTCCACTTGTCCGGCACGAAGCATCGCAGAGGCGACGAGCCATAGAAGCCGCAGGCGGCGCTCAGTGTCAGCCTCGTCCACGAAGGCGAGCGCATCCTGAAGAGGGAGCATGGCGGCATCGAAGCGATGGCGACGCAACAAGAGCTCAGCCATCCAAGACAGAGCATCCACTCGAACCCGTTGATCCTGAGACAACTCTCGCAAGACAGCGATGGCCTCATCGGTCCGACCCACACCATCGAGGGCTTCGGCCAGGAGCCCCACCAGCTCGGCATTCTGCTGATCGGCAGCCTCTAGTGCCGTCTGTACCAACTCCAACACACCTTCGAAGTCGTGCATCTGAAGCAGCAAGCGTCCCCGACGCAGCAGGGAGCGCATGCCATGCCGATCATCCAGCAAAGACACAAAGCCAAGATGATAGAGAGAGAGGTCATGACGACCCATTGTCTCGTAGAGATCCACGAGCTCACGATGCAAAGCAACAGAGGTCCAGTGCGAGCGTACCAACTGGTCCAGAACCTCTGTCGCCGCCAGCGGATCATTCTCGTAGTAGGCGAGAAGGACGCCTTGAACGGCTGTGTCATCGGGGTCGATAGCGAGGCTATCTATCGCGGCGTCGCGGGCCTCCTCAACACGCCCCACTTCCCAGAGCAGGTCGGTGCGCAGTCTCAGCGGCTTGCTGTCATTGGGTACCGCCGTTCGCCAACTCTCCAGAGCTTCGAGGGCGTCGTCGACGCGACCATCATCCTTGCGAACCAAGTAGAGGTAATAGTGAGGAAGGTGGGCTGAGTCACCGGAGACACCGAGCTTCACGGCCTCGTGCAGGGCCCTCTCGGCTTCCCTGTACAGGCCCATCCGATGCAGCTGTTCGCCCAGAAGATAGTGTGCCTCGGGGTCGCTCTGATCGAGCGCGACAGCCCGCTTGGCCGCAATTACTGCCTGCTCAGGGTCCGGAACCAGGCTATGGGCTCGCGCCAGATAGCGCCAGAGCAGCGGCTGTCTCGGCTCCAGGGCAACCGTCTGCTGCAAGAGCTGGAGCGCTTCGGCCACCCGGACCGAGGCCGGCCTCCCCTCACCCTTGCTGGTGAGCAGAACCTGCGCCCGCAAGAAGCGAGCAACAACCGGAGGAGAGAACTGCGGGCTGGCATCACGCTGGGACCGCGACTCAGCGTTGCGGGGAGCGTCAGGAACACCCTTCAGATATGCGCTACACCCAAACAACAGCAGCAGCGGCAACAAAAACAGGAGGGCTTGGCAGCCAACGCAACGACCACCGACGAGGTCAGCCCGAAGCAGAGGAATCGCCCACCTCGACCACCGGAAGCCTCTTATTGCTCTTGTCTCCGAACAGCTTGCGCTTGAGCATGGCAATCGGATCGTAAAAACGATCCACCACCCGCTCCTTGAGAGGAATGATGCCGTTGTCCGTGATGTTGATGTGCTCGGGGCAGACCTCTGTGCAGCACCTCGTAATGTTGCACCAACCCGAGCCGAACTTCTCGCGGATCAGCGGGATGCGATCGACAATATCGAGCGGGTGCATCTCGAGGCTGGCAAGTCGAATCATCCAGCGCGGACCGACGAAGTCATCCTTCTTTTCGTGATCGCGCAGCACGTGACAGACATCCATGCACAAGAAGCACTCGATGCACTTGCGGAATTCCTGAATGCGATCGACATCCCGTTGCTCCATTCGATGGGTACCGTCGGCCTCTCGCTCGCGCGGCGCAAAGGGAGGGATCTGCTTGTTCCGCACGTAGTTGTACGAAACATCACAGACGAGATCTTTGATGACCGGGAAGGTCTTGATGGGCTGGATCACCACATCGCCCTCTTCGGGCAGGCTGTTCATTCGGGTCATGCACGAGAGCTTCGGCTTCCCATTGACCTCGCACCCACACGAGCCGCACTTGCCGGCCTTGCAGTTCCACCGAACGGCCAGGTCATTGGCCGACTCCGCCTGGATCTGATGGATGGCGTCCAGGACGACCATTCCCTCGGTGATCTCGGTCTCGTAGGTGTGGAACTCACCGCCTTCGGCATTGCCCCGCCAGATCTTGAAGCTGCGCTTGCCCATCAGACCTGTACCTCCCCGCTGGCGACCATCGCATCAAGCTCTTCCACCGATGCAAAGGCAACCTTTGCAAGGTGCTCGGGTGGGGCTGGACGCTCGTAGTGACGAAGTTCCATCTGACCATCGTCTCCGCGGGAGATGATCAGGTTGCGCTTGCCCCAGTGTTCCTTGTCTTCCAACTCATAGTCAGCACGACTGTGGGCTCCCCGTGACTCCTGACGCTCCTTGGCAGCCATGGCCACAGCTTCGCTCACGATGGCCATGCTCTGAAGGTCCAGGGCCTCGTGCCAGCCAGCGTTGTACTGCGAGCTCGCATGAGCCTTGGTGTTCTTGATCTTCTCACGCCAGCCCACGAGCTTGTCGAGGCCTGCGCCGAGACCTTCCTCAGTACGATAGATGCCCACGTGCTCACCCATGATTTCGCAGAGCTCGTCATGTAGAGCGAAGGGGTTCTCACCATCCGTGCGGTTCAACGGTGCCGTGGCGTTACGCACCGCAGCTGCGACATCTTCATCGGCCACGCTCGGCCCTGCACCCAGACCCTTGACGTAGGCTGCTGCACCGTCTCCAGCCAGTTTGCCAAACACAATGAGGTCCGAAAGCGAGTTGCCTCCCAGACGATTGGCACCGTGCAGACCAGCCGAGCACTCGCCGCACGCGAACAGACCAGGGACACCCGTCGCTTCCTGGCTGTCTGCGTCTACCCGAATGCCTCCCATGAAGTAGTGAAGGGTCGGCCCCACCTCCATGGCGTCCTTGGTGATGTCGACCTCTGCCAGCTCTTTGAACTGGTGGTACATGGACGGCAGCTTGCGCTGAATGTAGTCGGGCGGCCGGTTGCTCGCGATGTCGAGGAACGCACCTCCGTGGGGGCTACCCCGGCCTGCCTTCACTTCGTTGTAGATCGCACGAGCCACCACATCGCGAGTCAAGAGCTCGGGCGGACGCCGGGCTTCTTTGTCCCCAGCAAGCCACCGTGCTGCTTCCTCTTCCGTATCCGCCGTCTCCGACGCAAAGCGGTCGGGGATGTAGCGGAACATGAATCGCTCGCCATCGGAGTTGCGCAGGTGCCCGCCTTCGCCACGGACCCCCTCCGTAACCAGCGTTCCGCGTACCGAGGGCGGCCAGACCATTCCGGTGGGGTGGAACTGAGTGAACTCGATGTCCATCAGCTCACCGCCAGCCTCATAGGCCATCGCTGCGCCATCGCCGGTGTACTCCCAGCTGTTGGAGGTGACACGCCACATCTTGCCGCCACCACCGGTCGCCAGGATCACTGCCTTGCACTTGATGCGCATGAAGCGACCGCTGTCCTTCCAGAGGCACAGCACGCCGCCCACAGCGTTGCCCTCCTGAAGCAGGTTCAGCGCCTTGCACTCCATGTAGACCTCAAAGCCCTGGTGCACTCCGTGGTCTTGCAGCGTTCGGATCAACTCCAGTCCAGTGCGATCACCCACGTGGGCCAGTCGCGGAAAGCGATGACCACCGAAGTTGCGCTGGTTGATAAGGCCCGATTGCGTCCGGTCAAAGACGGCTCCCCAGTCCTCGAGTTCCTTGACCCGCTCCGGCGCCTGCTTCGCATGAAGCTCAGCCATCCGCCACGTGCCCAGAAACTTGCTGCCACGCATGGTGTCGCGGAAGTGAACGGCCCAGTTGTCACGTTCGTCCGTGTTGCGAAGAGCCGCTGCCATTCCCCCTTCGGCCATGACCGTATGGGCCTTGCCGAGCAGTGACTTACAAACGATTGCGGTATCGAGACCATGAGCCGAGCACTCAATCGCAGCACGCAGACCGGCTCCGCCGGCCCCGATGATGACGACGTCGTGCTCGACGGTCTGAAGTTCGGAAACGTCCAGCATCGTGGCTCCTACAGTCCCACCGTCTTGGTGGCGGCTTCGCCCCAGGTGTTGAAGTCCGTCCATATCCCCATGGACACCATCCGCACGTAAAGATCCGTGAACATCACCCAGGCCAGGCTGACCCAGGCGATCTGCATGTGGCGCTGGTTGAAGAAGGTGCCGAAGCTCCACGCCTTGCTCGAGAGCGTCTCTTTACCGTCGCAGGTAAAGCAATTGGCGCGGCCCCCAATCAGGTGGCGGAACGAGTGGCAACCAAAGGTATAGAAGGCAAGAAGGGTGGCGTTGATGGTCAAGACAACGCTGCCAACGCCAATGCCGAGTGCGCCATCGCGGAAAAACGACATCACCGCGTCGTACGTCAGGATGATGTTGAAGATCACCGCGAAGTACATGGCATACCGGTGCAGGTTCTGGAACAAGAACAGCTTCGTCTCGCCCTCATACTTTCCGCGTCGGACACCCTCGACAGCGCATCCCGGAGGAGCGAAGCCGAAGGAACGGTAGTAGGCCTTGCGGTAGTAGTAGCAAGTGAAGCGAAAAGCTCCTGGGAAGAGCAGGATCAGAAACGCTGGAGATTTTGGAAGTAACGATGGATACCACTCCGGGAACGCACCAAACCAAGCGTGTGAAGCTGGTGCAGCCCCCGCTGCGCTCGCATCAAACATGAGCACCGGGGAATACAACGGCGAGAGATAGCCCCCGAAGCCATGCCCCTCAGCCCCAACCCAATAGTGATTCCCCATCAGCATGGCGATCGTGCCGTAGCCGATGGCCACACCAATGAAGCTGACAGTTAGGAGGGGGCCTACCCACCACTTATCGGGTCGTCGGGTTTCCCCCAGACCCACCACGTGCCCACCAGGAAGCACGGTGTCGCTGGACGACATGGACACTCCAGTTCCGCCTCATCTCCGAGGCCAGCTGCAATCTGGTACCTAGCGGCCGTTCACTGGATAGCAGAAATCAGGTACTGGATGCCACTCTCAACGAAAGACCCCAACCCAACGAGCAGACGAATCAACGCGGCCACCCCGCTCGACCGGGTAGCTGGGTTCTGTTCAAAGGCAGTTCAGTCAACGGTTCGTGCGACTGCTTGCCAACGGCTACAGCCGAGCCAGAAGTACTCCGCTAGGAACCCGGCACAGTGGGGGTCCAGTCTCCCAAGGGCCCACCAAATGCCCCCATGTCGTTCGTCGTCCCATCCACGTCGTCGTAAGCCGCGTCCGCGTGGCCGGCGTCGATGCAGGGGCTTGTCGCCTGCAAAGTCAGGTCATCGTCCAGCGGGTCATCGTTGTCCGTAAACACCACAAAGACAGGGTCAAGGTCCAGATTTCCGTCGGTGTCCGGGTCCAGGAAGTCGTGCTCCCCATCGTTGTCAGCATCAATGTCGTACTCGTCGATCACGCCGTCTCCGTCAGAATCCACTCCACCCTCGTCCACATCAGGCGTTCCGTTACCATCGGCATCGGTGTCCTCGGCATCAATGACACCATCACCATCCTCGTCGTCGTTCTCATACCCAAAGACGAAGATGTCCTCAGACTCACCGGTCAAGCGACCGTCGGTAAAGCCAAAGAGGTCGTTGTGCTCGAACGTGAGCGCTCCAGGAGAGCCGTACGGAGCCTGCCCAGCCGAGCCGATGTCCAGGCCAAAGCCCGTGCCCGAGACAATGATGTTGTTTCGATAGGTGCCCAGAAACACTCGGAGGGTCGAGGGAGACTCAACATCATTGGCCACGTTGTCGACCATCGTGTTGTTCTCAACCGTTGGCACCGTATTGGACGTGAACATCGCCGCGCCCCGCTCAGAGAAGTTGCCGTTGAACAGGTTGTTGCCAATGAAGACGTTGCTCGAGAACTCGCGATCGGTGCTCGAGTCGAACATGTAGATGCCGCCACCGCGCCCAGCATTTGAGCTGGGGTCGTCGTCATCGGCTTCGTTGTCGAAGATGGCGTTCTGGGTGATCTGACCAGCAAAGTCGAACAGATAGAGTCCACCGCCATCCACGGACTCGTTGCTGAAGATGTAGTTCTCCGAGATCACAGCCTCGACAACCCCAAGGCCAGCAGGCTGCGCTGTGGACACGTAGATGCCGCCTCCGTTGTCCCCAGCATTGTTCAGGTTAAACGTCGAGTTCGAGATCTGGGGCTGCCCCTGGTCCACCGCGAGACCACCACCGTGCAGACCAGCCGTGTTCGTAGCGAACGCGCTGTCTTCAATGACTATGTCACCCCCCTGAACGAACACGCCCCCACCGCTGCCCGTCGCGCTGTTCCCCGTCACGTTGACGTCGCGGAGCGTGAACGATGAGCCACTGACCAGGATGCCGCCACCGTCACCTGTGACGACCCCTCCCATCACGAGAAAGCCCTCCAAGAGAGCCGTCGTCGTCTGGCCCCCATCGACGGTGACGCCTCGGCCGCCAGTCCCTGAAGCATCAAGGGTCGTTTCGTCTGAACCAGCTGTGGCGATAAGGCGGAAGTCCACACCGGCTGGCCAGGTAATGGCCTCACTGTAGGTACCCGGCGCTACCCACAAGGTGGTGCACGCCCCACCGGCAATGGCCGCCTGACCCTCTGCAATGGTCGTCCAGGGATTGACTACGGTGCCATCAGGGGTCCCCGTTGCTGCCTGATCCACGTGCTGGGGGCAATCGGAGTCCAGCCCAGGACAGTCCAGCGTTCCATCGCCGTCACTGTCGAAGTCTTCGCCAAACAGAAGCTCACCATCGCAGTTTGTGTCCACACCATCACAGACCTCTTCGGCGCTCGGGTTGATGGGGAAGCCATCGGCCACACCGTCGCCGTCGTCATCGGCAACACTGTCATCGCAGTCGCCATCACTGCCGTCCCCGGTTGTTCCACAGACGGGGAACGAGTCCCCATCTCCATCGACCAACTCATCGGTCGTGGCCAGGCAGTCGTTGTCCTGACCGTCACAGACTTCTAGGTTGCCCGGGAAGGCGGCCGCGTCCGTGTCCGCACAGTCCTCGCAGTCCAAGACGCCGTCCAGATCGCTGTCCAGTTCGCCGCCCCCATCGTCATCCGCAGTCGTAAAGGTGGCTCCACCAACACAGTCGTTGTCCACGCCATCACACACTTCCGTGTTCCCAGGGAAAGCGGCCGAGTCCTCGTCATCGCAGTCATCACAGGACAAGTTGGCGTCACCGTCTACGTCCAGCTCACCAGGCTCCCCCGCCTCGTCGGCATCAGCCAAGTCGTTGCAGTCGTTGTCTGCCCCGTCACACAGCTCTGTATTGCCCGGAAAGTTCTCTGCATTACCGTCTTCGCAGTCGGCACAATCAGGGGAACCGTCGCCATCGCTGTCCCCCTCGCCACCGCCATCGTCTTCAGTAGTCTCGAACTCAGCTGAGCCATTGCAGTTGTTGTCCTGACCATCACAGATCTCCTCAGCACCCGGATGGGTTGGGAAGCCGTCGAGCACACCATCCCCATCAGCGTCAGCGGGGCTGTCATCACAGTCCTCATCCCCTGTGTCAGGGACGCCGTCGGCCCCGCAAGGTGTGAAGCCATCGCCGTCCGCATCGGTGGTGTCCAGGGTCGCCGGATCACAGTCATTGTCGGCATCACCATCACAGACTTCTGGATTGCCAGGGAAGTTGTCCCCATCGGCGTCATCACAGTCCTCACAACTGAACGAACCATCTAGGTCGACATCCAGCTCACCGGTAGCGTCCGCGTTGGCCGCACCATCACAGTCGTTGTCCAGTCCATCACAAACCTCGGTGTTCCCGGGGAACGAGGCTGGCTCTCCGTCATCGCAATCCTCGCAGGACAGCGAACCGTCTGAGTCGCCGTCGACTTCTCCTCCCAGTGCCTCGGTCACTGCGTCGCAGTCGTTGTCCTGACCGTCGCAGATCTCCACGTTGCCCGGAAAGTTGTTGCTGCCCGTAGCCAGATCGTCATCACAGTCGCCAGCGCAAACCAGCACACCATCGAGGTCCTCATCCACCTCACCATCGAGCAACTCCCCATCGCAGTCGTTGTCCACCCCGTCGCACACCTCAGCAACGCCTGGATGGATGAGCGAGCTATCTATGACCCCATCACTGTCCAGGTCGTCGAGTTCGTCCTCGCAGTCCCCGCTGCCCACGAATCCAGCCCCGTTGTCGACGAACGACGCGCAGGGCAAATAGCCATCTCCGTCGTCATCCACCTCGTCCACCGATGGGAAGCCGCCAGCGCTGCAGTCGTTGTCGTACCCGTCACACACCTCGGTGTTGCCCGGAAACACAACAGCCACCGTGTCGTCACAGTCATCATCGGACAGCGCCGGGTCGGCATCAATGACCCCATTGGCCCCACAGACCGAGTAGCCATCCAGGTCTAGGTCGAAGCCCTCGTCCACGCCCACGTCGCCCCAGGCGCACGTCACCCCATCCCCGTTCGTATCGCTGGAACAGGTGCAGTCGTTGTCCTGACCGTCACAAACCTCGATATTCCCAGGGAAGTTCCGAGCGTCGTTGTCATCGCAATCATCGATGCAGGCCAGGTATGTGTCGCCATCCACATCCCCTTCGTCGGGGAGACGAATGGCATCACAGTCGTTGTCCTTGCCGTCACAGATCTCTTCGTGTGCGTCAGGCCCGCCATAGATGTCCGGGTCAAGATCGTTGCAGTCATCGCCCCCGTACTGGGTGTCGACTACCCCGTCACCATCTTGGTCGCCATTGGTGAACAGACCCGTCAGGCTGATACTCACCGTTATGGGATCACCTGTAGACGCAACGACACGGAAGTTCGCCGAGTCTTCCCAGGTCCCATACTCCCCGGCAGGAGGAACAAAGGCGAAGTCCAGCGGATAGGGAGCCTTGCGGTCCATGGCCAGTGGCAGCTCGGTCAGGACCTGAAACGCCGCGCCGTCATCAAATTCGACCTCACTGAGCGTGCGCGAAGCCGACGTGTTGTTGTCGATGGGCGCTGAAGCCTCGTAGGTACCAACGATATAGACCTCGCCAAAGTCGATCGCCGTTTGCAGAACGACACCGTCCTGACAGCCAGGCGCAACGAGGAGACTGTAAACGAGGAGCAAAAGGAGAGGGCCACGGCCAAGGGCAGCCAGTGCTCGAGAAGAGGTCAAGAGAGACGTCGAGTTCATCAAAGCGCGCGCATCCAGTATGGGATCAAGACTGCTGTGCTTTTCGCAGTTGTCAAGTGTTTGTCAAGGCACGAGGTCCATCATGAGGACTCAGTCTCCCACATTTCCGAGATCTCCCCACAGTCGAGCCGCCCCCTTGCGCAAGGGAACGAGTGCAGCGACCACGTTGACCACCACCACAAACAAGAACGCGGCAACCAGACCAGAGACAAGCGCAGGCCCCACCTCCTCACCACGGTACTGATGCGCGAGCAGCATGCCCACCGGCACCGCCTCCACAACAATCACAGCAGCTACAAAGCTCAACGCGATCACCATGAACAAGATGGCCCCTGGCCCCGAGGCCATGCGCGCAGCGCTGTCCGCCTTGAAGTTGGGGTAGAGAGCCCCAAAGCCCACCGCCATACCCGTCAAACCAAAAGCGAGCAGCGCCACTGTCCCCACAGCGACCCAACCAACCAGAGGGTCGACGTCCAACATCGCGTTGGTAGCCACCACGAGCACCTCGCCCAACGCGAATGTGGGCCAAAAACCCCACAGGAGCTTGCTATAGAGATAGCTACGCGCGCTGATCGGGCTCGCGTGCAGCACCCAAAATGCCCTCCCCTCTTGCGAGACCGTCGTAAAGTGGAAGCGGACCGAGATAGACGCCAAGACCGCACCTGCCACGCCCACATTAAGAAAGGCCACCGCATTCTGAAGGACCTGAGTCTTCAGGGGCAGCACATCCAGGGGCAGGGAGTAGACCGAGTAAAGATAGATGGCAATCAGCCCAATAAGGAGCAGGCCCTGCGTCCACTGGCCGGGCTCTCGCAGGAAGAGGCGAAGGTCCTTGCGGAGCAACGCACGATAGGCTGGGCGGAACCATCCCGTCGCCAGATCGATGGCGGCGGTGGTCCATCGAGACCGAGATGCCGCCTTGCGGGGAGCCTCTTGCGCCTGAGTCCACGCCTCGAAGTAGAGGGGCCACACCAACCAACGCACGAGCACCACGCTCGCCGGACCACCCACAAACAAGAGACCCGCAGATAGCAGCGGGCCATCCATGGGCTGTCCAAGCGCCCAAACACACAAGTCGCAGAGCCAGGTGGACGGCAACCAACTTATGTCGGGCGCGCGCACGACCGCGATGAACTCCGCCAGGGTCTCGAACGCCTCGGGGTCGACCAGGCGTTCGGGCTGAAGCGTTCGAAGCAACAGCAACAAACACACCAGGAACAACCCCGACACGAGCGCCATCACCTCTCGAATCCGGCGGGCCGAAAATCCCCGAACAAGAAGGCAGGCGACGAACACACCCAGAGCTGCAGGCGGTAACAGATAAAAGACCATCCCCAGCACAGCGACGAGGTAATAGAACGGCCCAGCGCCGTGCACGATCCCAAAGGCCAGCAGCACAGGAAGCCCGAAGATCGAGATCATCCAAGAGGAGTTGAAGAGGCTGTCAGCAAACCGGAAATAGAAGATGCGGCGTCCGGAGATGGGCAGCGACTGGATCAGCTGCAGATCCTCGGACAGAAAATACGAAGACAGAGCCGTGATGATGTTGGAGAAAAACAGAAGCCCCGAGAAACTGAGAAGCAGCATCGACAGGGACTTTCGAACCAACAGAGGCCCGAAGAGCTCCACCGAGTTGAACATGTCTACGAAGTAGATGCAGACGCCCAGCACCCCCGCCCAAAACGCCAGCGTCACGAAGACAAAAAAGCTGTAGGCGAGACGTTCGCGTGACGACGCACGCGACCAGACGTTGCGGAGCCCCTGCACTCTGGGCCAGACGAGCAACGGCAAGCGAGATATCAACTGTGTGTCGGGCCTTCCGTTCGATGCTCAAACCCGGCGCCTTGCGCGCCAACAGACCAAAGCAGTCAGGCGAGAGCCCTGGCCTGTCCTGAGATCGGAGCACCCAATCATAACAGCCAAAGGGTCCCGGCCCTCAGCTCCTGGAGTGCTACGATCGCTCCATGCACCGTTCCCACACACACATTGCCTCAGCAGCCCCCACTCGCCGCGCCAGTTGGAGCCTCATTGTCGGTATGGTGCTCATGGGCTGCGCGCCCTCCGGCGAGGGCGACGACACAAGTGAGCCCGTCGACTACACCTGGCAAGAGAGCAACGACTCCGGCAATGAGTTCCCTCAGAACCCCGAAGAGGTGGACGAAGCATGGGAGGGGCGACTCACGATCACGGGCGAGTCACAGCTGTGTGACTGGGACGAGGATGCTGACTGGCCCTGGACTGGTGACAACGATCACTTCGCCATCACCGTTCCCGCAGACGGCTATCTGGAGGCCATCCTCGACTGGGACACCAGCACCGACTACTACCTGATGATCTACTTCGATGTGCCCGAGGGCACGACCGCTGCCTACGACCATCTGGTGGACAACACAGCCGAGACTGGACCTGAGACCTACCTCTTCGAGGACGAATCCGACGAGGGCGATGAGATCGTCTTCGGCATCGCCTGCGATGGGGGCGAAGAAGGCGAATACACGCTGGAGATTCTCTGGGAGGACTGAGAATTCGGCCCGGACAGCCGGCCTCCTGAAGTCCAGCTACATGCGCTCGGGGACACCGATCCCCAACAGGTCGAGGCCCAATACCAGGCTGCGTCGTGCCAACTGGTTGAGGTTGAGCCGAGACAACGCGAGAGCCTCGTCGTCGGCCTGAATGACTGGGCACGCCGCATACCAGTGGTGGTACTTCGTCGCCAGTTCATGCAGATAGGTCGCGAGAAAGCTCGGCTTGCCCTCGTCGAAGGCCTGAGCCACCCGCCGCCCCAAGTCGAGTGTGTGCAGCAACAGCTCGCGATCGGCGTCGTGGGCCGCCACAAACGTGCGTCCATCTGGTGGGGGAAGCCCCTTGTCCGTCGCCTTCCTCGCTAGGGAATTGGTGCGCGCGGATGTGTATTGGAGGTATGGGGCCGTATTGCCCTCGAACGAGAGCATCCTGTCGAAAGAAAAGACCACGTTGGTCTGGGGGTTGTTGGACAAATCAGCGTACTTCACCGCCCCCAAGCCCAGGGTACGAGCCAGGCGATCCAGTTCGTCTTCAGACCAAGTCTCACCTCGTGCCTCCAGGCGCTCCACCTGAAGGGCCCGAGCGCGCCCCTCGGCCTCATCCAGCAACTCGTCCAACAGGATGACATTGCCCTTACGCGTGCTGAACGCCCCCTCCGGGAGGGACATCATGCCGAACCACACGTGGACCATGTCCGTGGTGACGCCCATGCGACGGCTAGTCTCGAACACCTGCCGAAAGTGCAGCTGCTGCGGGCCGCCGGTGACGTAGATCATGCGCACCGGTGACCACTCTTTCTCACGGAACTGCACAGTCGCCAGGTCCGTGGTCGCGTACAGATGCGCTCCGTCCTTCTTCTGCACGAGAAACGGCGTCATCGTGTCCTCGCCGTGCTCATCGCGGAAGAAGACGCAGACCGCCCCCTCGGAGTGCTCAGCAATGCCCTGCTCCAGCAAATCCTCCACCAGGGGGCCCAGCGCATCCTTGTAGTGGCTCTCGCCATGAGTCACGTCAAACTCGACGCCGAGTCGATCGTAGAGGCTATCGAAGGCATCGCGACTCGACCTTCGAAAGAGAGTCCACAGCGCGAAGTTGTCCGGATCGCCAGCCTGCAGCTTCCGCAGTTCTTCCCGGGCCGCATCATGCAGCTCGGGAGAGGCATCGGCCTCCTTGTGGAAGCGAACGTAGAGTCGCTCCAACTCTCCCACGGGATCCTGGTCGAATTGCTCCGCATCCAACCAGTTGCGGTAGGCGTAGATGAGCTGTCCGAACTGGGTCCCCCAGTCCCCAATGTGGTTGTCGGCGATGACTTTGTAGCCGAGGAAGCTCCCCATTCGACGCAGTGCGTCCCCGATCACGGTGGACCGAATGTGTCCGATGTGCATTCGCTTGGCGACGTTGGGCGAGGAGTAGTCGATGACGACCGTACCTGAACACTCCTGGGGCACATTCAGGCGCTCGGAGCCCAGACAGCGAGCAAGCTCCCCAGCGAGACAAGCCTCGCTGACCCGCACGCCCAAGAAACCAGGACCGGACACCTCGGGCGCTTCGACAAGCTCCCCTGCACTCTCGGCCAGCAGCTCGGCCAGTTGCCCCGCAATGTCACGCGGTGGGCGGCGAAGAGTCCGCGCCAGCTGCATTGCCACAGCACTCTGGTAATCGCTGGCAAAGTCCGGCCGACTGCGCTCAAACACACACAGGGGCGGCTCCTCACCCTGGGGAAGGAGCGAGGCCACTGCTTGCGCCAGGAGCCCCGACAGACGGTCTTGAACTGAAGCTGAAGCAGGATCCGACATGGGGCTCAGCCCTCTCCACAGTGCACACAAATGGGGTCACCACTCCGGCCCGCTGGACCGCAGCGTTGTAGCTACACCAAACGATTGAGTCGTCGTACAGCATCATGGAGCGATGCGAAAGCCTGAAGAGCAAATCCATGGCCTCGAGAGCGCACTGCGGTGCGGACAACTCCCAGCGGGGTCAGGGGCAAATGCTCAGGTGCGTACAGTCGGAATCGTCGCAGTCGATGTCGCCATCGCTGTCATCATCTAGGCCATTCGTACACAACTCACCGCCGAGCTCCGCACTGCAGTGCACCTCAAAGTCATAGAGGCCTGCATCGGTGACTGTCTTCCCTTCAACCACCACGAAATAGGCGGTCACGCCCGCGGACTCGAACAGCAGCTCCTCACCGGCCAGGACCGTCGACTCTGCCGCGACGACACACTCCTCCTCATCGCAGCCGGCTCCCGTGTCCTCCAGCAGCACCAGGTCGAGATCGACACCCGAGGTGTTCGTCGTCAACTCAAGGGAAACAAACTGCGTGCTGCCAGGCTCCAACCGGTAGACACGCTCTGGACCAGCAGAAACGTTGCCACACGAGTAGTTGGTCACAGAGTTGGTCGAAGTAATCGTGGACCCCGTGACCACATCGCCACAGATGAGGGTTGATTCAGTCGCGTTACAGACAACGCAGATGGCATCGGCAACACACTCGGAGTCGTCACAGTCCAGATCCCCATCCCCGTCATCGTCCACGCCATTGCCGCAGAGTTCCGTGATGCACTCGGACTCACTCACACACTCCGAGTCATCACAGTCTTGGTCTCCGTCTCCATCGTCATCCAAGCCATTGGTGCACAGCTCCGTGATGCACTCCGAATCCGAAGTGCACTCCGAGTCGTCACAATCCACATCCCCGTCGCCATCGTCGTCAGTGCCGTTGGCGCACAGCTCCGTGATGCACTCGGAATCCGTCGTGCACTCCGAGTCATCGCAATCCACATCCCCGTCGCCGTCGTCGTCAGTGCCGTTGGTGCACAGTTCCGTGATGCACTCGGAATCCGTCGTGCACTCCGAGTCATCGCAATCCACATCCCCATCGCCGTCGTCGTCGGTGCCATTGGTGCAGAGTTCCGTGATGCACTCGGAATCCGAAGTGCACTCCGAGTCATCGCAATCCACATCCCCGTCGCCGTCGTCGTCGGTGCCGTTGGCGCAGAGCTCATCGATGCAGGCCGAGTCCCCGATACAGTCGGGATCCAGACAGTCGATCAGCCCATCTCCGTTGTTGTCGAGACCGTCGTCGCAGACCTCTACGGCACAGGTCAGGGCGCTGAAGCACTCCGAGTCGTCGCAGTCGAGATCGCCGTCGCCGTCATCATCTAGGCCGTTGTCACAGAGCTCGTCGATGCAGACAGAGCTGCTCGCACACTCGGAGTCGGCGCAGTCGACATCGCCATCACCGTCATCGTCCAGGCCATTGGTACAGAGCTCCGTGATGCACTCGGAATCCGTCGTGCACTCCGAGTCGGCACAGTCAAGATCGCCGTCCCCGTCATCGTCTAGACCGTTGGCGCAGAGTTCGGTGATGCACTCGGGATCCTCCGTACATTCCGAGTCATCACAGTCGATGTCGGCATCGGCGTCATTGTCCACCGAGTCGTCGCAGATCTCATCGGCACAGACAACAGCGCTGAAGCACTCGGAGTCGTCACAGTCGAGATCCCCGTCGCCATCGTCGTCGGTTCCATTGCTACAGAGTTCGGCGATGCACTCGGAGTCTGTCGAGCATTCCGAGTCGTCGCAGTCGACGTCGCCGTCACCGTCATCATCGACTCCATTGGTACAGAGCTCGGTGATGCAGTCCGGGTCGCTCGTGCACTCCGAGTCATCACAGTCGACGTCGCCATCGAGATCCTCATCGACTCCGTTGTCACAAATCTCATCGGCGCAGGTGACCAACGACGAACACTCATCGTCATCACAGTCTGTGTCCCCGTCCCCATCATCATCCAGGCCGTTGCCGCAGACCTCGTCAATGCATGCGGAGTCGTCTGTGCAATCCGGGTCGAGGCAATCGACCAGGCTGTCGTCGTTGTTGTCGACCCCGTCGTCGCAGACCTCGTCATTACAAGCGGGCTCGCCATCACACTCGGTGTCGAGACAATCCAGATCGCCGTCGCTGTCGTCATCCACGCCGTTGGAGCAGAGCTCAGCGATGCACACCGGGTTGGTCGTACATTCTGAGTCGGCGCAGTCAAGATCACCGTCGCCGTCGTCATCGATCTCGTTGTCACAGATCTCGGCGATACAAGCCGGCTCTGTGTTGCACTCCGAGTCATCACAATCGACGTCGCCATCACCGTCATCATCGACGCCGTTCAGACAGAGCTCGTCGATGCAGTCGGAGTCCGTCGCACAATCCGGATCGGCGCAATCAGCCAAGCCGTCCGCGTTGTTGTCGATCCCGTCATCACAGACCTCATCGGCACAGACCACGGCGCTGAAGCACTCGGAGTCCTCACAATCCAGATCGCCATCGCCGTCGTCATCTACGCCGTTCAGACAAAGCTCATCGATGCACTCAGAGTTCGTCGTGCACTCCGAGTCATCACAGTCGAAGTCTCCGTCGCCATCATCATCCAGACCGTTGGTGCACAGCTCGGTGATGCACTCGGAGTTCGTCGTGCACTCCGAGTCATCGCAATCGAGATCCCCGTCGCCGTCATCGTCCAGGTTGTTTGTGCACAGTTCATCGATGCACGCAGAGTCGGCAACACAGTCGGGATCGTCGCAGTCAGCGAGCGTGTCGGCGTTGTTGTCTACTCCGTCGTCGCAGATCTCGTCAGCACAGGTGACATGGGAGAAGCACTCGGAGTCTTCACAGTCGATGTCACCGTCGCCGTCATCGTCAAGCTGGTTCGCACACAGCTCGGCGATGCACTCGGAGTTCGTGGTGCACTCGGAGTCGTCACAGTCCACGTCCCCATCCCCGTCGTCATCGGTACCGTTGGCACACAACTCAACGATGCAGGCCGGCAAGTCGGAGCACTCTGAGTCAGCACAATCCAGATCGCCGTCGCCGTCATCATCCAAACCGTTGCCACAGACCTCATCGATACACTCGGAGTCCGTCAGGCAATCCGGATCGTCACAATCAGCCAAGCCATCCGCATTGTTGTCGACTCCGTCGTCACAGACCTCATCAGCGCAGACGACGGCATCGACGCACTCGGAGTCATCACAGTCGAGGTCGCCATCGCTGTCATCGTCCACTCCGTTGCCACACAACTCAGGGATGCACTCGGAGTTCGTCGTGCACTCGGAGTCGTCACAATCCAGATCACCGTCACCGTCATCATCTAGACCGTTGTCACACAGCTCCGTGATGCAGTTGGAGTCCGTCAAACAGTCCGGGTCGGCACAGTCGATTAGAGCATCGGCGTTGTTGTCCACCCCGTCATCGCACACCTCAACAGCGCAGACGATCAGGGCCACGCACTCCGCATCAGCACAGTCCAGATCACCGTCACCGTCATCATCTAGGCCGTTATCACAGACCTCCGCGATGCACTCGGAGTCGGTCACACATTCGGAGTCGGCACAGTCCTGATCCCCGTCCAGGTCGTCATCGATGGAGTTGTCACAGATCTCGTCGGCGCACGTGACCAATGACGAACACTCGGCATCATCACAGTCCGTGTCCCCATCCCCGTCGTCATCCAGCCCATTGCTGCAGATCTCATCGATGCAGGCCGAGTCAGTCACACAGTCCGGATCGTCGCAGTCGGCCAGAGTGTCGTCGTTGTTGTCCACTCCGTCATCGCAGATCTCATCGGCACAAACCACCTCGCTGACGCACTCGCTGTCTTCGCAGTCGGTGTCTCCATCGAGATCATCGTCAATGGAGTTCTCACAGAGCTCGTCAGCACAGGTGACCAACGACGAACACTCATCGTCATCACAGTCTGTGTCCCCGTCGCCGTCATCATCGAGCCCATTGCCACAGATCTCGGCGACACACACCGACTCAGTCAGGCAGTCGACGTCATCGCAGTCGACGTCCCCGTCGGCGTTGTCGTCTATTCCGTTGTCGCAGATCTCCGGCAGGCAGGTGGCTGCGGCTACGCACTCAGAATCGGCACAGTCCAGATCGCCATCCCCATCGTCATCGAGGAGGTTGTCGCAGTCTTCGACAATGCACTCGGAGTTGGTCGCACACTCCGAGTCCGAGCAATCAATGTCGCCGTCGTCATCGTCGTCCAGACCATTAGTACACAGCTCGGTGATACATGCTGAGGCGCTGGTGCACTCCGAGTCCGCACAGTCGGTGTCGCCATCCCCGTCATCATCCACCCCATTGGTGCACAGCTCGGGCTCGCAAACTAGCTGTCCGACACAGTCGGGATCCTCACAGTCAGCGAGCCCATCGCCGTTGTTATCGACACCGTCATCACAGATCTCGGCTGCACACTCCGTAGCGCTAAAGCACTCGGCGTCTTCACAATCCAGATCGCCGTCTTGGTCATCGTCGATCTCGTTGTCGCAGACCTCGTCAGCACAAGAGGTCAGCTCCGAGCACTCGGAGTCGTCGCAGTCAAAGTCACCATCCCCATCATCATCGAGACCGTTGCCACAAATCTCATCGATGCACGCCGCGTCAGTCAGGCAATCGGAGTCATCACAATCGACGTCTCCGTCCTCGTCATCATCCTCGCTGTTGTCGCATGTTTCGACGATGCAGATAGGCTCAGTCGTACATTCGGAGTCGGCACAGTCGATGTCCCCATCCCCGTCGTCATCCTCACCATTGCTGCAAAGCTCATCGATGCACTCAGCATCGGTTGCACAATCGGGATCTGCACAATCAATCAGGGCGTCGAGATTGTTGTCGACTCCATCGTCACAGACCTCGTCAGCACAAGCCGCCGCCGTCAAGCACTCTGAGTCCTCACAGTCCAGATCGCCATCACCGTCGTCGTCGACACCGTTAGAGCAGAGTTCATCGATGCAGGCCGCATTTGCCGCGCAATCGACATCAGCACAGTCGACCGAACCATCGCTATCGTCGTCAGTGCCGTTGTCACAGATCTCCACATTGCAGACAGCCTCATCCGCACAGTCGGGATCTCCACAATCAGCCAACCCATCCCCGTTGTTGTCCACGCCATCGTCACAGATCTCGAACGTGCAGAGAGGATCTTCGAAGCACTCCTCGTCCTCACAGTCCAGATCGCCATCGCCGTCATCGTCCAGCTCATTGGCACACAGCTCGGTGATGCAGTTGCTCGCAGACGTACACTCGGAATCGTCGCAGTCGATGTCACCGTCGCCATCGTTATCCAGCGCGTCATCGCAGATCTCCGAGAGGCACTCGGAGTCATTTACACAGTCCGGATCCAGACAGTCGATCAACGCATCCAGATCATTGTCGATCCCGTCGTCACAGGTCTCCACGAGACAGGATGCGGTCCCCTGACAGTCCGAGTCATCACAGTCGAGCAAGCCATCCGCGTCGTTGTCCACACCATCATCACAGACTTCCGCTGACGTACAGTTGGACGCGGATGCGCAATCCGAGTCGGCACAATCGACATCCCCATCCTCGTCGTCATCCTCGCTGTTGTCGCAGATCTCGACGAGACAGGCCGTCGCCGCCAGACACTCATCATCCTCACAATCGATGAGCCCATCCTCGTCGTTGTCTAGGCCGTCATCGCAGACTTCATGCAGACAGGCTGTGTCGGTCAGGCACTCGTCGTCATCGCAATCGATCTCTTCATCCCCGTCGTCATCGATGCCATTGGTGCAGTCTTCGGCGATGCAGGAGTGTGCATCGACACACTCACTGTCCATGCAGTCGATGTTGCCGTCCCCATCGTCATCGAGAGCGTTGCCACAGATCTCAGCAATGCACTGGTGCTGAGTGGCGCACTCGGAATCCGCACAATCGACGTCGTTGTCACCATCGTTATCGATGCCGTCGTCGCACGTCTCTAGGATGCAAGCGGGGTCGGTTGCGCACTCCACATCGATACAGTCGACATCCCCGTCGCCATCGTTATCCAGCGCATCGTCACAAACCTCCGCAATACACTCGGCCTCAGACACGCACTCCAGATCGGCGCAATCGGTGTCGCCGTCCAAGTCGTTATCGACCCCGTCGTCACAGACCTCGGGGACACAGGACACATGGTCATCGCAATCCGAGTCGTCACAGTCGACCAGACCATCCCCGTCGTTGTCTTCACCGTCATCACAGGTCTCCGGCGGCAGACAGCTGGCGGTCCCAACACACTCCGTATCGTCACAATCCGTGTCGCCGTCGCCGTCGTTGTCGATTTCATCTTCACAGTCCTCGACCACGCAATCCGGGTGCTCGACACAGTCGGCATCATCGCAATCGAGATCCCCATCGTTGTCGTCATCCAAGCCATTGCGACAACCAGCAGCGATGCCGTCTTCAGCCGTCAGTACCGCGCTGTCGTCGTCGTCGCCGGTGTCATCGTCGCCCGCGTCGTCATCGTCATCGTCGTCGTCATCATCATCGTCGTCATCTCCTGCTACGTCGTCGTCGTCGCCTGTGTCGTCGTCGTC
>PBPL01000025.1 GCA_002724675.1 Deltaproteobacteria bacterium
GCCCGAACGGCTTCGAGTTCGCTGAGCTCGACTGTGTCGAGGTCAACAACAAGCTGGTCAAGTATCAACCGCGACCCTGCTCCCTCGACGCTGCCAACGACCTCTGGAACACCCTCGGGGCTCAGGTGGTGCCGCACGAGGACAAAGGCATCATCCTCTTCTGAGTCCCCATCCCCTGCCCCCGGAGCGCTCCCATGTCCACTCCCCCCCCATACCGTGACTTGTTCGACCTAAGCGGCAAGGTTGCCCTGGTGACCGGTGGAGGTCGGGGCATCGGCCTGGCCATTGCCGAAGGGCTGGGCTCCTGGGGTGCTCGCATCGCCATCGCCGAGCTGGACGAGACTCGCTGCAACAACGCCGTGGAGCAACTGCAAGCCGCTGGGATCGAGGCCGTCCCGATGCCCGCGGACATCACCCAGCGAGACGCCTTGCCCGCGCTGTTCGACCGCATCGAGTCTGCGCTGGGGCCGCTCGACATCCTGGTGAACAACGCCGGGGTGAGCGCGAGGATCCCTTGTGAGGCTTACCCCGACGACAACTTCGACGCCATGGTCGAGCTCAACCTGGGTGCGGTGTTTCGGTGTATGCGAGAGGCCGCGAGCCGCTGGATTGACGCTGGAAGGCCCGGCCGCATCATCAACTTGGCATCCTTTGCCGGCATGGTGGCCGATCCCCTCTCCGCACCGTACGCAGCCACCAAAGGAGCCGTCGTGCAGCTCACCCGAACCTGTGCCGTAGAGTGGGCGTCCCACGGCATCCTGGTCAATGCCATTGGGCCGGGCTATGTGCGCACTGAGATGACGGCGCACACCCTAGACACCCCCGAAGCGGGCGCCGTCATTCGCGCCAAGACCGCTCTGGGTCGGGCGGCCAACACCTCGGAGATGGCGGGCGCTGCGGTCTACCTGGCCTCTGCAGCTTCTTCCTACACGACCGGCCACATCCTCATGGTCGATGGTGGCTGGACGGCCATGTAGAGGCCCCCGAGGCGGGCGACCAAGTCACGGGCAGTCAACGAACTCGATGGCCCGCTGCTCGCTCCCGTAGCGCGCAATGGTGGCGTAATTGTCACCGCTGGAAAACAAGTTGCCTCCGAACCAGAGCATCTCGTCTCCAAGGGGCCAGACGGCGTGGAAGTGCTCTCCCGTGATGGGCACTTCCGGGCAGTTCCATTCACTGCCGGTCCAGGCACCCATGGCACCCGACATTCCCGCAATCCAGACATCCTCGCCAGGGTCAGTCCAGATGCCATTGAGGGCCTGGTTGGTGCACAGTGGACTGAGGGGCACCTCGCTCCAAGCGGTTCCGTCCCAGTGCCACAGCGTGCCTTGCGCGTTGCCCCCCACGGCCCACACGTCGTCGTCGGCTCGGCCTCGTACCGTGAGCAGGCGCGGCTGTTCACTCACGCTGTAGTCCTGGAGGCCAAACAGCTTCTGTTCAAAGCCGAGGTCACCTGACCCCAATCGATAGATGACCGAGTCCCCGACGATCCAGTCCTCCCAGACCTTGAACAGCACTCCAGGGAGACCCGAGGCCACCAGCGACCAGCCACCGGAGTCTCGGAGCCAGATCTCTCCCAGTCGGTCTCCCCACACGTCTCCGCCCACCGCCAAGACCCGGTCACCAGAATCCCAGACGCCATAGAGTGTGGCGGGGGTGTCCACGCTCTCATCGGTGGTCTCGCCCGCCTCGTGGCGCAGAATCAGACCGTTCTCGCCCACGGCATACCAGCGCCCCTGCCCGTTGCCATGAATCCACCAGATCGGCCGGTCCGCAAACTCATCATCAGCACACCAAGTGTCCTCCTGGGCCCGGACGAGCAGGCCTGAGGTGCCATCCAGATGCCCACCCACTGCCAGGAGCTCGTCACCGTCGGTCCAAGACGCCAACAAGACGCCACCTGCCCCTGCTTCCAAGGGGATTGAGAATTGGTCCGAGCAGCCAAGAAGGGACAGGGCGGCCACCAAAGACAGAACCTTCGGGAGCAGCCGAGGTCCTCGGATTCGGCACATCAAGGCTGCGAGTCCTCCACCACCACCCCCATTGCCCGGGTTCGCACCTCCTCGGACAAGGGCCCTGTTCCCGCATGGGGCCAGGCGGTCGTGGAGTTTCCGTCGTCATCCAAGAAGCGGAGCCCGTCCACGTAGTTGCCATCGTGCCCTTGAAGCATGAACTCGCCCGTACCAAAGCCGTAGACGCCCCGGATCCGGCTGGTCTCTTCGGGACTGTCGTCGCGCCGGTGACAGGTGGAGCAAGGACGCCCTGCCCGAGACGTGGTGTGCTGGAACATCGGGGCGAAGCCGAGGTTGGCCGCGAAGCCGTGAGCTTCACGGAACTTGCCGACCGGCCGGGTGCCGCCCTCTCCGTCATCCACCATGCCGCCATGGAGGAGTTCACCCTCGCCGGTCCCGTAGTCGGCATCTCCGAAGACAGACATCTGCACTTGCTGGGATGGATGAACCACCTGGGCGCGACCATCAGGGGCTGTCGCCAGCATCATGTGGTCGAGCGTATAGGCCGTTCGACTGCCCCGCGTCAGCCCCGGGGTGGCCGTCCCTAGCTGGAAGTCGATCTCGTCGAGGCGAAGGTCGTAGGTGACATGGCAGCCAATGCAGTACTGAACGAAGCTGTTGTGGCAGCTGTCGCAGGTCAAGTCGTCGGTGTGGGACCAGCCGTGGACGTCTTCGCCCATGGCCCTGTGCATGGCAGCGCTACCCCCCCCTCCCTCTGCCAACAGATCCGCGGGCTGGGGGACGATGTGCTCCGCTCCATCCATGCGTCCAGTGAGGACAATGGAGCCATCGGCTGCCTGGTGCAGTTGCTTGAGGTGATTGCCCTTGTAGCTCCAAAAGGCACCGGACTCGTCGGGTGTCGCGCGCTCCCGAACGGTCCCATGACAATCCTCACAGCGAATGGACACCTGGAACTTGGACGTTCCGTAGATGCGCCCGTCACCGTGCACATCTCGTCCCACGTGACAGTCCACACACTGGAGCCCCTTCTGAAAGTGGACATCTGGGGGTGTCTCGTCGAAGTCGTTGGTGGTGTCCTCGTCGTTGAAATAGAAGCCAGGTGCGTGGCCGTAGAGGGTCTCTGGTACGGGCTCGGCGTTGGGGGGAGTGTAAGCGTCACCAAAACCCCCCTCGCGGATCCCGCGATACAACAAGCCGATCCGACCTCCCTGGAAGTGGCAGCTGGCGCAGTGTTCGGCCGGAATGGCGGTGGTGATCTCATGTCGCTTGGGGTGCACGGGCACGCCCTTGGGGATGGTGGGGTCTCCGCCCTCGTAGATGCCCAGCTTGTCGTACACGAAGTGGCACGACGCGCAGCCCGTAGACCTGTAGAGCCCGGGCGAGTTGTTCCTGTTGAAGCCGGACTGATGGCAGGACGCACACTTCTTGCTGAGGTAGCTGTGGTAGGTCAGCCTGAGCAGCTCATCATCCTCTGGCACCCCGTCGGCGAATAGGGCTTCAACTTCATCGTGCAGGTAGGGCTCGAGGGGCTCTAGAGAGCACACGGTGCCCTCCAGTGTGGGGTCGCAGTCCGGATCCACCGCAGGCACGGAGCCATAGATGGGGGTTCTGTCTTCCTGCTGCCCAGCAAGAAAGAGCGTGGGGTAGTAGTGTCCCACATTGGTCGCCATGACCGAGTTGGGCATCGTCGCCACATGACTGGGATGGCAGATGCCGCAGGTGCCTTCGACCACCCGCGTGTCAGAGGGGTTGATGAACTGCAGATAGCTGGGATCGATTGCGTCCAGCTGATTGGGAACAAAGTCCCGAATGAAGCCCTCTGGCGAGGGGGGGAGGTCTCCCCGCACCTCAGCCCAGTTGCTCGGGATGGGCACATGAGCCTCTGCTTTTCGCTGGTCGTACAGGGCCGTCCCAGGGGCCGCCCCGCGCCGGGCAATGGTGGGGTCACCACCGTGGCAGACACTGCACCGTGTCTCCGCAATGGGACCGTGGGCCTGCTCGATGCCCTCATGGCACGTCACACAGCCATCAGCATCGTGCCCGGGGCCATACTTCTGGCAGCCGGAGCTCGAGAGCATCGCCAGCATCGCCAGCGCTAGGAGTGGAGCCTTCAGTCTTGGTCTCCATAGACAACGGTAACCGGCTTGAGCGCCTGGGCCGAGTTGCCTGTCTCGTCGGTGACGGTCACATCAAGCTCCACCGACTGACCATTGAGGGCCAGGAGGTCGTCTGTGGTGACGTAGACGTCCGGATCAAAGCCAACCACCACACCGGAGATCTCGCCGCCCTCACCGTCGCTCCGACACAGCAAGCGAGCATCCGTCAGCAGGAAGGAGCCTTCCAGCTCCCCGTCAATCAGGACGTCGAGTTGTGCGTTGGCCAGGGAAGTGTCACTGGCGCTGAGGCCAAGGGTGCGAAGGAGTGCCGTGACCCCAAAGCCGCCTTGGGGGGCTGCCTCGAGCCCAACATCCTGATCGTCCGCAATCGGGCTAAAGGCCCCACCAACCCCGGTACCCAGGATGAGTTGCGGGTCGTCCGAAGAATCACACGGGTCCGAGCAGCCCGTGGCCACCATGAGGCACACGGAGAGCGCCAAGGCCAGAGGATGCAAACGACAAGAAGCGTGGACGGTGGCGGCGAGTGACATTCGAACTCCTTGATCCTGCCAACTCTGGTGGCTCGCCGCAACGGCAAACCGAGCCCCCAACTTCGGGTTACTCCAGTGTTCCCACCGCATGGATCATGCGGAGAATCTCAGCGTGAATGCCGGAGGCCGCGACAACGACACCCCGACACAGCGGGTCGGGACGGTTGAAGGTGTGATCCTCGCCGCCCAGGTCCGTGACCCGACAGCCGGCCTCCCGGCACAAGAGTATGCCGGCAGCCACATCCCACTCATTGCGAGGCTTCCTGGTGAAGTAGGCATCTCCTTCACCCGCAGCTACGAGGGCTAGCTTGTAGGCTGTAGAGCCCACCTCTCGGACTCCCATCCGAGCCTTGAATGGTTCGAACTCCCCGCGCTTAGTCTCGGTTCGACTCGCCAACAAGGTGGCCCCATCCACTTCACTTCGCACCGTCGCCGAGATCCTCTGTCCGTTCCTTCGAGCCCCCTCGCCGCGGATTGCCGTAAACAAATCGTCGCGCGCTGGATTCAAGAGCACAGCGAGCGCGGGCTCGCCCCCCACAGAGAGGGCGATGGAGAGCGCAAAGTCAGGAACGCCTTCCACATACTCCCGCGTGCCATCGATAGGGTCGACGATCCAGCCCGCCTCACGGCCCAGCCGGTCGTCGGTGTCGGCGGTCTCTTCAGATAGCCAGCCGCTTCCCGGGTAGAGCGTCAGAAGCCCCTCCCGGAGCAACTGGTCTGCCGCCAGATCCGCCTCGGTCACCGGATTCTTGATCGCCCCCGCCCCCGCATCTGCCAGGGTCCGGACGCCATCGGAGTCCTTCGTCCAGACTCTCGGATCCTGGCGAAACATCGAGAGCACGGGCACCGCCGCCCTCTGTGTGACCTCGACCGCCCCCACCAAGAGGTCATTCAGCTGGGATGAACTCAGAGCGCTCATCGTAGAAACTCAGTGAATTCCCGCCATGAGCTCGGACGCCCTGTCCAGCTGCTCGGGGGGAACGTAGATGCGGCTAAACAAGAGCTGGCGGGCGTAGCGATCAAACAGGTCTGTGGACTCTTCGAGCTGGGTAGCTAGCCGATTCTCGGCACCTCGATAGGGGGTCTGGAGCACAAAGATCGGGGGCGTGCCGGACCCAACTGCGCTCACTGACGATGCGGACACACCCAAGGGAAGCGTGCCCTGGCCCACATCCTGGCTCTCCTGGCGTCGCGCGAAGTACTTGCTGAGGACGCCCTTGCTGGCGGCTGTGATCGTCGGGATGCCCTCCGCCTTGAGTCGGCCGAGGGCAGGGCTGAGATCAATCTCCGACGGATCTCCGTGTTGTTCAATGAGCAGCTTGTATTCCCGACGCTCGACAATGCGCCTCGCCCACTCGTCCTGGCTCCCTCGCAGGTGGGACGTCAGCTGGTTGTCATCGTAGTCCGCGTAGTCCTCCACGGCCGAGGGCAACGCGTAGCCGTCTCCGCCGCCTCGTAGATAGCGCTTCAGCATCTCCTCGTAGCCCACACTCCGGTGGTGGAAATACACCATCAGGAACATGTGGTAGCGGGCGATGAGAAAGTCATCGAATGCGTAGATGGCACGGCCTTCGAGGGCCAGGTAAGCGCTGTCATCGACCAGGTGGTAGCCCAGGTGATTCATGAGCCAGCCCACATCAAAGACGCCGTAATGGACGCCAGCGAAGTGCGAGTCGCGCGCGAGGTAGTCCATGCGATCGACATCCAGCTCCGAGCTAATGAGCTGCTGCAAGAGGGGTCGCCAGTTCACACCGTCGGCCTCGTACCAGGACGGCTCCACGGGCAGCTTGGGGTCAATCAAGCCAGCGACCGCGCCCGCCGGCAGCTGGCAGTGTTCTTCGAGCACAGCCGTCAGGCTCGAGTCCGTGATGATCTTGACCGTGTAGTCCTCGTGGGTCGCTTGCCTCTCCCCGGGATACAGGTCTGGCTGACCCCTGTAGGCACCTACGTCCAGGTCAGCGAGCATGGGCATGGCGAACTCAGAGGCATGGGAGAACGGGGCATGGCCCACGTCGTGAAGCAGCGCCGCCGTACGCACCAGCCGTCTGAGAGAGGCGCGTCGCGAGGCGGGAATCGAGCTCGCGGGACCATGCCCAAAGAGCGCATCAAAGGCCTTGCCCCCCAGGTGCATTGCACCCACCGAGTGCAGGTAGCGATTGTGGGTCGCGCCCGGGAACGACAGGTCCGAGAAGCCGAGCTGTTTGATGTGCCTCAGGCGCTGCACCAGCGAATGATCGAGAATGCTCAACTCGCTGGCATCCAGCGTGATGGCGCCATGCAGTGGATCGCGGACTTCGGTGAGGGGCTGCAGCACTGGCCGCGAATGTAACAGGTCCAGTGGACCCTGGCCTGCTCAAACGAGAGGCAGCGGAAAGTTCTGAAGCCCCCACTTCACGACCGGGCTAGGCCTCGTTCTGCTAGGGTCCCGCCGCCGCCGGCCGCCGGCCGATCGACACCCAACAGCGAGGCGTCCATGACCACCCCCTCTCCCCTGTCCCGCCGCACACCCATTCGCCACCTGCTCGATCAGGCAACCGCCGAAATGGAGGCCACCGTAACCGGCTGGGTTCGCAACAAGCGCATTGGTAAGAACATCGGGTTTCTCGAGTTGAACGACGGTTCCACTCTCGCCAACCTTCAGTTGGTCTTCCCCGAAGACGGGATCGGGCCGCAGGCCGCCGAGCCCGTAGACAAGGGCGCCGCCATCAGCGCCACGGGCAAGCTCGTAGCCTCGCAGGGCAAAGGGCAGAGTTGGGAGATGGTGGTCGAGACCGTGCGGGTCATTGGCGGCTGCCCCGAGGACTACCCACTGCAGACCAAGAGGCACTCGTTCGAGTTCCTGCGCGAGAAGGCTCATCTCCGACCCCGGACGCGTACCTTCTCAGCAGTGTTTCGGGTGCGCAACGCGCTCGCCATGGCGATCCACCGATTCTTCCAGGACCGGGGCTTCCTGTGGGTACATACGCCGATCATTGCGGCCAGCGACTGCGAGGGCGCCGGCGACCTGTTCGAGGTGGGCTCGGGCGACGGCGATCCGTTCTTCGGCAAGCAGGCCTACCTCACGGTGTCCGGCCAGCTCAACGTCGAGGGTTTCGCCACGTCCTATACCGATGTCTACACCTTCGGCCCGACGTTCCGCGCAGAGAACTCGCACACGGCCCGGCACGCATCCGAGTTCTGGATGATCGAACCCGAGATCGCTTTTGCCGACCTGACGGATCTGCTCGACCTCGGAGAGAACTTCATTCGCGACGTCTCGTTGGATGTCATCGAGCGCTGCGGCGAGGATATGGAGTTCTTCAATCGATGGATTGAGAAGGGTGTCGTGGACAAGGTGCAGTCCACCTTGAGCAAGCCCTTTGCCCGCATGACCTACACCGAAGCGATGGACGTGCTCGAGAAGTCAGGGCGGAGCTTTGAGTACCCCGTGGGCTGGGGGCAGGCGCTGCAGACCGAGCACGAGCGATACCTGGCCGAGGACTACGTGGAGGGCCCGGTGTTCGTCACCGACTACCCCACGGACCAGAAGGCCTTCTACATGCGGCTGTCTGATGATGGAAAGACGGTGGCCGCGACCGACCTGCTCGTGCCTCGCTTGGGAGAGATCATCGGGGGGAGCCAGCGTGAGGAACGCCTGGATGTGCTGGAGAGCGAGATCAGTCGACGGGGTCTCGAACAGGCCCCGTACTGGTGGTACAAGGAATTACGTCGCTTCGGGAGCGTGCCCCACGCCGGATTCGGCCTGGGCTTCGAGCGACTCCTGATGTATTTGACAGGCATGCAGAACATTCGGGACGTCCTCCCCTATCCCAGGACGCCCGGCAGCGCCGACTTCTAGTAGCGCCTGGAGATGCTGATGAAACGCCTAAGCCCCCGCACGCCCCTTGCCTTGTTCCCGCTCCTGGCCCTCCTGGTCGGGGTGGGCTGTCAGGACGTCACTGTGGTTGAAGCCCCTGAGGAAGAGGGGGACGAGCCCGGAGAGTGCGACGATGACGTAGACAACGATCTCGATGGGGACTTTGACTGCGATGACGAAGGCTGTGCCGGTTCGGATCTGTGCGACGACGCGGGCGACGATGACGACGCGGGCGACGATGACGACACGGCCGACGACGACGACACGGCCGACGACGACGACGACATTCCCGACGACGACGACATCCCAGGCCCGGATCCCGTCGACTGCCTCCTCC
>PBPL01000026.1 GCA_002724675.1 Deltaproteobacteria bacterium
AGATAGCCTGTCACGTGAAGCCAATTGGACTGAGCAACCACATCGAGGGGCAGCTCGTTGGGCGTGAGCTCCATCGCACAGCCCAGGTCCGTCAGCATGGTCCGCTCCGCGTCCACCGCCGACACCAGGCTGAGACACTTGCCCGTCGGTCGCGCCGGTCGACGCTGCATATAGTGAGCACCAAGCACGTCGGCAAGTCGCTCGTCGTAAGCATCTCCCCAGCGGTCCTGTCCCACCAGCCCACTGTAAGTAGCGCTACCGCCCAGTAGGGCCAAGGTACACATGGAGTTGGCACAAGACCCGCCCGAGCTGACCGTCACTTTGCCCTGAGGAACGTCGGCGTACACGGCTCGCCACCGGTCATCATCGACGAGATGCATCGTGCCTCGCACCAACCCGTGGCGAGCGACCAAATCCCCATCGTCGACCACCACCAGCGCGTCAACCAAAGCATTTCCGAGACCAAAGACGTCGTAGTTCATGATGTCCTCATGTTGGCGAACGGAGAGTGCCGGTCGCCCAGGCGCGTGGCAAACTAACCGCTAGCTGAAGGACTGGTCAACAGAGACCTGGGCTCGTTCTCGTGGAGCACTCGATGGGCCACCGCAAATTCCAGGTACGCATCGCCCTATTCAATCGAAGAGAGGCGCTAAAGCTGGGCACGGCCTCCTTTGCTGGTGCGACCCTGCTCCCCGGCTGTGACCTGCTATCGCTCCCCCCCCTGGCCCTACCCGACTCAATCCCAGAGACGTCGTCCAACGAAGACTTCTATGTGCAGAGCGCATTCGGAACACCCGACCTCGACCCCGACAGCCACGAACTGGTCCTTCGGAACCTCGGAGAAGAGGTAGGACGCATCGATCGGGCCACGGTCAACAGCTTGGAAGCACGCCCTATTGAGCACACCCTCCAGTGCATCGGATCACACCCTGGACTCCTGTTCATCGACAACGCCATCTGGTCGGGGCTTCCATTCCGGGAGGTGCTGAACAACCTCGGCATCACGCCTGCCACTTCCGCCATCGAAATGAAGTTCCAGTGTGCTGATGGCTACAGCACTTCGATTCCGTCCTCGGACCTGGATGGTGACCCAGGGGATCCGGAGGCACGTGCTCTGTGGCTCGTTTGGCAAATGAACGGCGAGCCTCTCCCAGAAGCACACGGCGCACCGTTTCGCTTTCTCACCCCCGGACGCTACGGAACCAAGAATCCCAAGTGGCCCGTTGAGCTCGACTGGATCGATGAGCCCTATCTGGGCTACTGGGAGCAAAGTGGTTGGTCCAACGAAGCCACCTACCGAACCTGCGGCTTTGTTCTCTCGCCGCCCCACATGGCAGAGATCGAAGAAGGCACTGTTCAGTTCCTTGGAGCGGCATTCTCGGGAGGTGCTGCCATCACCGACGTCGAGGTAACGACGGACGGGGGCGATCATTGGGAAGCGGCAACCGTCACCTACAGCCCAGGCCCCCACATCTGGACGTTGTGGAGTCACTCATGGACACCGCCAGGACCAGGGCAATATCGCCTACAGGTCCGAGTGGCGGCGGACGATGGCACGATGTCCCACCCCAACCCCTTCGGGACCGACCGCCTCGGCGGCTATGACGGGGGCATGGAAATCATCATCGAGGTGCTGTGATCTCCAACCGCACGAGCACCCTAGCCGCCATGGCCCTCACGGTCCTTGCAACGAGCCTGCCCAACACCGCGACTGCTGGGGCGTGGACGCGCACCTTTCTGGACACCTACGTCAAAGCCTCGGCAGACTTCTACAGGGCGACAAGTTACGTCGACCCACAAACCGGCCAGACGCACGACGACGACTTCTTCGGTCAGCAGTACAGTGTCTACGGTGAGTTGGGGCTGGTACGAGCGTGGCCGGTACAAGTCTCGATGCTCCTGCCCATGACGATCGGCAGACGGAGCTTTACTACCGCACAGTTCGCCGACGGTGGCCGAGGCTTCGCCACCGCCATCCATCCCGGCGATCTGCGCACATCGCTGCAGGTCGCCGTACTGAGACAGAGCCTGCAGTTGAGCGTGCAGGCTGAAGTCAAGGTTCCCCTCTATGCCAACGACGACGTCGGGAACAAGCTGGGCAGCTATCGGGAATTCTTTCCCCTGCCCGGCGACGGTCAGGTGGACTTGACCGCACGCCTACTCGCCGGTGCATCCCTACCTCAAGGGATCGGCTGGATTGAAGGAAGCGTCGGCTATCGTGCCCGGACGGAAGCCTTTGTCGGCTGGGACACCGACATCGCTTTCGTGGACGGGCTGCCTTTCGAATTCCGGGTGGGGTTCTCGAAAGGGCCGTTGACGGGCATTGTCGCAATAGACGGCATGAAAAACCTGCGATCCGATCCTTATACTCGCGAAGGCATCGCCATCGGTGGCGGTGCTGTTCTAGTCCTCGGCCGCGGCCTATCCCTAGAGACGCGCCTTCAAGGAGAGGTGTGGGCGAACAATGCACCCCAGGGTCTCTCGTTCGGCCTGGGTCTCTCGGCCCAGGCTCCAAGCAACCGATGGACCTGGAGATCCAGGATGAAGCCCGCCGCTGACGGAGACCGGACATGAAGCGGCGCCCATGGCTTGGACTATGCACCCTGGCTGGACCCTTGTTTGGTGCCGCCTGGCTGCTCACCGTTAGTGCTTGCTACGAAGAATCGGGCTCAGCCCCCGGCCCGATCGAACCGTTCGAGCCCCCCACACCTCCAGCGACCATTGGCACAGACACCGACCTGGTCGACAGCATGCCTCAAGAGCCGGCGCCAGAGGGTGTCGTAGGGCTGGCCCCAGGAACGGTGGCCCGCCTGGTTTCAGCCCAGACTCCGAAGCCTCCGCCAGCCAAGCACGAGCTCAAACCAGATACACCAGTGTCCAAAGAAGAAGCGATGCCCACGAGCCCACCCGGGTCACCCGCGGTCGGCACAACTTCCGCGGCTTCCACGACAAGCCCGGCAAGCAACCGAGCCGAGCCGGCTTCAACCACACCCCCACCCAAGCCTCCGCCGAGTCCCGTGCCGCCGCCATCAACAGCCGAACCGAGCCAACCCAAGCCATCGACGGCTCTTCCGCCCATGCGGGTGGCCACCGCAACGGTGGCCACCGCCGTGGTGGACCGCAAGCCTCAAGGAACGTCCGACCGCTTCACGGAAGGAACCAAGGTTCACTGCTTCACGGCCATCGTCAACGATGGCGGTGGCCATCGAAAGATCCGCCACCGGTGGATACACGATGGACAGGTGAAGGCGCAGGTGAAGCTAAACGTCAAAGCCACCCGATGGCGCACATGGTCGGCCATCCCGGTCTTCGGAAGCGGCGCGTGGCGGGTCGACGTGATCGACGAAGCGGGAACGGTGCTGAAGTCCGTCCAGTTCCAGGTGGACTGAGAAGCGGGGCCTGGCTCTACTCGCAGTAGCGGGTCTCGCTGGGGCCACCGCCCCCCCCCACAGCATCTACGCCCAGGGGGCACCAGTCCGGTGGCACGAGAAGGACTCGCCGCTCCACCACCCCCTCGTAGTCGGGATGACTCAGACGGATGTGAGCCCGGCCGCCATCGGCACCGGAGCGGAAGGTGCCATCCGACTCGACGACTGGTGGGTCATCCTCTGGGTTGTGGGCTGAAGGGTGACCCGTGTCCGGAGAAGCTTCCACCGGCCCCGTCGCTTCCCAGTCATAGAACTCCACATCCAGCTCGGAGAAGCTGATATCGCCAATGCGAACATCGTCCCCATAGCCACCGTCAGCGACCCCATCCGGCCCAGGCAGGTACAGACCAGGGTTCATGGTCCAGGCCTGGACCCCCTCGACTCCTCCTCCTGAGACCCGCAGCCAGATGTCCGACATGAGGTCGAACTCATCCGTCATGTTGTTTACCTGATCGTGCTCGTAGCCAATACCGACGTCCTCTACGTACTGAGCGGTGACGGTCAGGGAGACTGTCTCTTCGATGTCGAGCACACCTTCCATACCGCTGGCGAGGACCTCAAAGTCCCACGTGCCCACATAGGTCGGCGTCCCAGTGACGCGACCTGCTTCGTCAAAGCTGAGCCCAGGCGGTAGCGGCGAGTCCTCTCCGTCCGATGCCAGGGCATAGATCACCGGTCCGTTGTAATCGAGAACTGCGATCTGCCCTTGGTACGCTTCGTTGTAGCGGGCCACGGTGATACCCGACTGATCGAGTTCGCCCTCGACAGGATCCGTACTGCACGAGGCGAAGAGCGCTCCCACGAGCAAGAGCAGGACTACCTGGGCCCTGGGACGGAGCAAGAAGCGAACACCAACTGCCATACGGAACTCCTGGAGCGGCAGGATGATTAGGCGAACTGAACCGCGCACTTGCCTCGGGAACTCTTCCGGAAGCTCGACGACCATAGCACGCAGGTGCCAGCCCTCGGAGGCCGTTTAGAAACGCCTTCTAGAGCACCAGGTCTGCGACGAGCTCGAACAGAGTGCGGACCCCAAAGTGGAATCCTTCCACCGGGATCCTCTCGTTGTGTCCGTGGAACATCTGGGCGAACTTCAGCTGGGGAGGAAGGCGCACCGGCGAGAAGCCCCAACACTTCATCCCCAGCTGGTCGTAGGCCTTCGCATCGGTGAATCCCGGGATCATGGTCGGGACGACGATTCCCTCCGGATCGTGCCGGCGGAGAACTGCCCGGATGCGGTCGGCCATGGGGTCGTCGGGATCGCCTTCTACAGCCGGCAACTCGCGGTCAATCACGATCGAATAGCCAGGGCCGATCAAGTCCTCCACTTCTCGGACGAGGTCCGCGCCCGTCTGCCCCGGGAGCAGGCGTCCATCGACCTGCAGGGTTGCCTCTCCAGGCACCTGATTTACCTTCAGCCCTGCGCTAAGAATGGTGGGATTTGCCGTGTTGTGTAGGACTGCATCGAAGGTCGAAGCCAGGGATTCATCGGGGAACACCTTGTCCAAGACGAACGCGGCCGTACTAGGGCGCATGAGGCTTCGCAAGACGAGCGAGTCCGGGAAGGGATGGTGTGCTGCCAGCTCACTGAGAAATCGTCGGACGACCCCCGTCAGGTGATACGGAAGTCTCTGCATCCCTAGTTTTTCTGCCGCCCTCGCAATCTTGGGGATGGGGTTGTCGGGGTTGGGTAGAGAGCCGTGTCCAGGACTACCCAACGCGCGAATGGTCAGCCAGGCCACACCCTTCTCAGCCACCTGCACAGGGTAAAAGCGCTTCCCCCCAGCATGCATGGTGAAGCCGCCAATCTCCGAGATGGCGTACTCACCACGGATCAGCTCGGGATGGTGCTCGGCCAACCAGAGGGAGCCCAGCTCACAGCCAGCCTCCTCGTCAGCCACTGCAGCAAAGATCAGGTCACGCTTGAGGCGAGCTCCGCGACGCTTCAGCAACAAGACAGCCATCAACTCCATGGCCGCCATGTTCTTCATGTCGATCGCTCCTCTGCCCCACAGAAAACCATCGTGGATCTCAGCCCCAAAAGGCGGATGATCCCAGTGCTCGGGATCCGCTGGCACCACATCGAGATGGGCCGAGAGCAGGATGGGATCACCACCCGTACCGTCCCCACTGAGCCGAGCCACCAAGTTGCCCCGACCTGGTGCGGACTCGAACACCTGACAGCCCAGCCCATCACGCATCAGCAGTTGCTCGATGTAACGACAGGACTGGAGCTCGTTCCCGGGATGCTGGGGAGAGTTGGTCGTGTCCATGCGCAGAAGATCCCGAAACAGATCAGTGGCTTCCTCATAGACTGAGGGCCAGTCGATCTCCGAGACAATGGGATGGGCCTGCTGCATGGAAGACGCATCTTACGCTGGTGTCAGTCCGCGTCCGCCTGCGGCCCCGAGAGGACCGATGTTTCGTTGACCAAGTAGGTGCAAAGTGTTAAATGGTTAAACCAATTTCACCATGACTCAACGACCTCGCCCCACAGCATCCAGGCGCATCAGTAGGCGCACCCTGCTCAGGCGCGTGGGCCTGGTCACAGTCGCCTTGGGTGGCGCCACCGCTGGTGGATTCATCGTCAGCCACAGCCGGCTCTACCCCGACGCCGAGCCTGCGACTGCGCTGCGTTTCCTGGAGCGGCGCGAGTACGCCATTGTCGCGGCCCTGGCCGACACACTCTTTCCCCCGGGAAACTCCATTGGGCTGACCGGCATGGAGGCTCGCGTCCCCGAATACATTGACCGGTGGCTCGATGGCCTCAGTGCGGACAAAGCCAGCGAGTACCGCATGATGCTCTTGGTGTTCGAGCACGGGACCCTCGCCTTCGGCCTGCGCGCCCGACGCTTCACGGACCTGCCTCTGCTTGCTCGCGAGCGCTACCTCCGCAGATGGGAAACTACCCGCGTCTATTCTCGGAGGATGCTGGCTACCGCGCTCAAGACATCCCTGGGCACCGCCTACTTCGCGCACCCCGAGGTGCGGGCAAGCCTAGGCGTGCGATCGTCTTGCAAGACCCCAGCCGACGAAGCCCCCCGCGAAGAATGGCTGTAGCCGCAGGACCGTTGGAGAGGGAATGATCTTCGAACCGCAAGACATCCACGAGAGAGTCCTCGACTGCGACGTATGTCTTGTGGGATCGGGAGCAAGCGGTGGTGCGGCAGCTTGGTACCTAGCCCGATCGGGACTGAATGTCGTCTGCCTGGAAGCGGGGGGGCACTACACCGAGAGCGACTTCTCCCGAGACTTCGGGGTCGCAAGCCGCCAGCTCTATGCCGAAGATGGTCAGCGCATCATGTCCGGAAACCTGTTCATTCCCGTGGCCGGCGGCGAGTGCATCGGCGGCTCCACGGTGATCAACTCGGGCATTTGCTTTCGTATTCCGGAGGAACGTTTCGAGCAATGGCGTCGAGACTGGGGCCTGGATTTCAGCTTCCAAGATCTGGTTCCGCACATCGAAACTGTGGAGCAAATGATTGGTGTTGGGCCATCGAATCCGGCCATCTTCGGCGGCAATAATGCTTTCTGCATGAAGGGCCTCGAGGAGCTGGGGTGGGCGGGCGGCCCCATGCCACGGAACGCACCCGGTTGCGTTGGCTGTGGCTCTTGCAACATTGGCTGCCCCACGGGCGCAAAGCTCTCGGTGGCCAAGACCTTCATCCCAGCCTCGGAAGAGTTCGGCGCCAACTTCTATACGTGGGCCCGGGCAGAAGAAGCACTCATGGATGGGAACAAAGTGGTCGGAGTCCGAGCCCGACTGGGCAACCCAAAGCTGGACGAGGACCACGGTTGGCTGGAAGTGAGGGCCAAGGCCGTTGTGCTCTGTGCCGGTGCCATTCAGACACCCGTCTTCTTGCAGCGGAACCAGCTGGGCAACGGGCACGTCGGACAGCACTTGCGAGTGCACCCGGCCACCGGCGTCATCGCGACAACGAACCAGGAAGTGAACGGCTGGAATGGCGTTCCTCAGGGGTTCTACTGTGACGAGTTCCTCGCTGACGACGCCATGATTCTGGAGAGCTACTGGGCCAGTCCCGAGGTGTTCTACATGGCCTTCCCATTCGGGCATGAAGGGACCGGCAAGATGGCTGAGTTTGGCCAGATGGCTGCCCTGGGAGGGACCATCGCGGACGAAGGAGAGGGCAGCGTCAAGCAGCTGGGCGGCGGTGGCAAGGTACGGGTCTCCTACGATCTTGTGGATGCTGACCGGCGGCGACTGATCCGGATGCTCCAGCGCATCTGTCAGCTTCTGTTCGCGGCCGGAGCGCGCGAGATTCAGCCCGGGGTGCACGGCCTTCCCGCACTCAAGACCATGGACGAGGCGCGTCGCTGGCTCGACGAAGACCGAATCCGAGCCAAGCAATTGATGTCGCTGTACTCGAGCCACCCTCAAGCGACAGCTCGCATGGGTGAACGACCGGAAGACAGCGTCGTCGACTGCAGCGGTGCCATCTATGGTCATGAGGGCCTGTACGTCATGGATGCGTCCGTGTTCCCCGATGTGCTCGGCGTAAATCCCCAAGTCACTGTGATGTCACTGGCCCTCTTGCTCTCTGACCGCCTCGCCAACCGCATGGCCTGACGCTCGTTCAAGACCGAACCGCACACACCCTGCCCGGCCCTGCTGGTACCCTCCGCCGATGACTGCTCCACAAAAGTTCACCGACACAGGGCGCATGCGGGCCATCAACCCGAGGACATGGGAGGTGCTCGCCGAGCTTGAGCCGATGCCAACAGCGCACTTGACCACGGCAATCACCACGTGCCGCCATGCTCAGAAGCTCTGGTCGGCTCAGAGCCTCAAGAGTCGATGTCACGCGCTCCAAGAGGTCATGCACCGAGTGGTCGAGCGCGGAGACGAGCTCGCTCTGGCAGTCCGTCGGGAGCAGGGTAAGTCGACAGCAGAGGCCTACTTCTCGGAGGTCATGGGAGCGGCTACGACCATCCAAACCCATCTGAAGTACGACCCCAAGTGGCTCAAGTCCAAGCGTGTAGCCATTGACCCTCTCAGCTATCCCGGGAAGCGGGGGCGGGTCGAGCGACGACCGCGCGGCCTCATCGGCCTGATCACACCCTGGAATTACCCCCTGGCCTTGCCCATGCGCACCATCGTCCCGGCACTCCTGGCCGGCAATGGAGTCCTGTTCAAGCCCTCCGAGCACTCCATGCTCGTCGCCGAAGCCATTGGAGATCTCTTCCAGGACGTGCTTCCAGAGGGCCTGTTGCAGGTCTTGCAAGGGGGTGGAGAACTCGGCGCAGCTCTGGCCCAGTCGCCAGCCCTGGATGCCCTCGTCTTTACCGGCTCAGTGACCACCGGCAGAGAGGTCGCGAGAGCAGCAGCGGCCAACCTGTGCCCCCTGTCGCTCGAGCTGGGGGGCAAGGACGCAGCCATCGTCTGTGTAGATGCCGACCTCGATCGAAGCGCTGCTGGAATCGCCTGGGCCGCGTTCCACAACACCGGTCAGAACTGCGCTGCTGTAGAGCGTGTCTATGTGGAGGACTCGGTCCACGATGCTTTCGTCCAGCGACTCATCGAAGCTACAAACCAACTCCGCACCGAGGGTGACCCTGAGTTGGTAGAGGTGGGGCCCCTCTGCAACCAGCGTCAGTTCGACTTGGTTCAGAGGCAGGTGGAGGAGGCCGTGGCTCGTGGCGCAAGGGTCCTAGCCGGTGGAAAACCCACCGGCGAAGGATGGGGCTTCCAGCCCACCCTGCTCGCGGATGTGCCCGACGACTGCTCCATCTGGCACGAAGAGACCTTCGGCCCCGTTCTGCCCATCGCGCGTGTTCACTCCGTCTACGAGGCCGTCGATCGAACAAACGCGTCTCCCTTTGGTCTCAGCGCCTCCATCTGGGGTCAGGACCTGGGTCGAGCCGAGTCCCTAGGAAGGCGCTGCGAGGTGGGCATGGCCCTCGTCAACAATCACGCCTTCACCGGCTCCATCGCCAATGCCCCCTGGGTCGGGACAAAAGAGAGCGGCACAGGTGTTACCGGTTCCGAACTCGCCCTCGGCTTCTTGACGCGCCCTCAGCTGGTAGTGCTCGACAAGAGTCGGGTGAAGGAGGTCTGGTGGTTCCCGCTCAACCCGGCTGCGCTCGCGCTCGCTCGCACACTCTTAGCGTCGCTCGTGGCGCCGATCGGAAAACGGATCTCGTTGTTAGTACGCCTGCTGGGGCTGCTGTCCCGCCGTTGGAAGTGACCGGCTCGCCACGGTGGCCCTATGGGGTCTGCCCTCGAGCCAAACGATCGACTGCGGGGCAACCCAGTTCGGCCGGGCCGAATCATGTCCTGATCGCAACACGACACTCTATGCGCCACATTTGGCACTTTTCTCCATCCAGTGCTTGCCGCCAGATCCGGATCGTCCTAAAACCGAAGAACTCGAAGGCTGTTCTGTTTTCTCTTGAGTCTCTGGAGCTGTTGATGCGTCGTCTGTGTGCTGCCCTCGTCCCCCTCGCTCTCTGTGTCCTCCTTATCGCAACCACAGGTTGCACCGACCGCAGCGCCAAGACTGCCAACACGACAGGGGACGCTTCTGCGGAGCAGGCCCAGTCCAGCAAGAGCGCGCCGGCAGCCCCCATCACCGAGCAAGAACTCCAGCAACTGCGCTACAACTTTCACCGCGTCCACTTCGACTACGACTCGGCACAGCTAAAGGACAAGACCCGACAGGTCCTGGCCGCCAACGCCGAGATCCTCATGCGACACCCCAATGTCGAGGTCCAAGTCGAGGGACACGCGGACCACTGGGGCAGCGATGTCTACAACCTGGCGCTGGGCCAGCGACGCGCCGAGTCCGTCCGCCGCTTTCTCACCAGCTACGGCGTCTCCAATGACCAGTTGAAGGTCATCTCGTTCGGCGAAGAGCGACCTCTTGTGGAAGAGGGAGATCGCGTCGTCGAGGCTCCCAACCGACGCGCGGAATTCCTAGTCATCGTCGGCACGGATGGTATCTCGTCCAGTTACTGAAGCACTCGATCCCTGGGGCTCTGCTCAGACCGAGATCGCATCCTTCCGAAAGTCGCTGCTGCCGATCTGCACGTTGACGAGCGTGGGCACCTGCTCCTCGCGCGCGACACGAGTCGCCTCCGCCAGTACCTCTGCCAGTTCATTGGGATCATCGACCCAGTAACCACGGCCTCCTAGCGCTTCGACCATCTTCTCGTAGCGGGTGTAGTTCAGCTGGGTGGCGACCATTCTTTCTGCGCCATAGATGGCCTTCTGGCCACGCAGGATCTGCATCCACGCGGCATCGTTACCAATAACGCCCACGATCCCAATCTTCTGTCGCGCGCACGCCTCGAACTCCATGCCGTTGAGGCCAAACGAACCATCGCCATAGAGGATGACAACGTCGCGGTCCGGATCGGCCAGCTTTGCCGCCATGGCAAACGAGGGCCCGACACCCAGCGTTCCCAGCGGACCGGGATCCATCCACTGCCCCATCCCACCCACGCTGAGGATCTTGGCTCCAGTCCCCACAATGTCTCCACCGTCGCCAACGATCACCGACTTCTCGTCGAGGACAGCCGCCAGCTCGCTACAGAGCCGGAGAGGGTTCACCGGAGAGGCGGCACTTCCAGCCTCAGCCAAGATCTTCTGCTCCATCTCCGCCTCCAGCGAACGTAGATGTTCGAGCCAATCACTGCGGTCGCCCAGGGACAAAGCCGAGTCCGACAGTCCACGAGTCATGGCATCCATGACCAAGCCCGTATCTCCAACGACGCCGACCTCGCAAGACCGATTGCGGCCCAACTCCTGGGGATCTAGATCCACCTGAACGAAGAGCGCATCGGCGGACACCTTCGGCGGCCGTCCATAGCCAATGCGAAAGTCCAGCGGAGTCCCGAAGACGACCACGACGTCAGCCTCTACCAGGGCCTTGCTGCGACAGAGTCGAAAGCCCAGCGGGTCTCCGGGCTGAAGAGAACCTCGGGCCATACCGTTCACAAAGCAGGGAACAGAGAAGGCGTCACGCCAGGCCCCAAAGGCATCCTTGTGGGAGGACCACCAGAGCTGCGAGCCAACAATCGCCACGGGGCGTTGCGCCGAAGCCAGCAACTCAACAGCCCGAGTGACGTAAGCCGGATCTCCAGCTGTCCCAGCTGTCGTGCAGTACTTTTCTGGGTAGCTGACCGTGGACTCGTCCACGTAGTCCATCAGCACATCCAGGGGCATCTCCAGAAACACCGGACCGGGCACGCCAGTCTTGGCTTTACGAAACGCCGTGGCCAGGTAATCCGGGATCCGGCGCGACTCAGGCACCGTCGTGCTCCACTTGGTGATTGAGCGCATCAAGGACACATGGTCCATTTCCTGTAGAGAGCCCATCTCAGACAGCGCACGAGGGCCCTGACCGCCAATGAGGACCATGGGGCAACCGCTTCTCTGCGCATTGGCCACCGCTGTGACCGCATCAGTGACACCTGGTCCAGCGGTCACCGCGGCGACACCGACCTCTCCAGTCGCCCGCGCCCAACCCTCAGCCGCATGAGCAGCGGCCTGCTCGTGTCGGAAGTCCACGACCCGAATGTCTAGATCGATGCAGCCATCGTAGATGGACTGGATGTGACCACCGCAGAGTGTGAATAGATGCGAGACACCCTCATTCTTGAGGGACTGGGCGGTAATACGCCCAGCGTGGATATAGCCCATGGCTGGCTCCTCCTAGGGGAACAGAGAACGACTCACTGGCCCCCTGCCGGGTCGGCAGATCGTAGACGGGCACTTTGCCACAAGGCACAGCACGGCTTGGGGGGATGCCGACGATTCGGATAGCGTAGATCAGGTCAACTTCAAGCGATGAGCCAACACGCCAGGCCGGCGCGTGCTCATCCAGCGCGAGATGTGTCCGGGTTGACGGTGGCGGTGGCGGTGAACGAAGAACAGACCAACAGTCATTTTGACGGCAGTACGGTGCCCGTCTACCCCGGGCCCGACGACCGGCCTGTTGCCGGCGAGTCGCCCGATTCTGCGAACAACACACCAGGAGTCGGTCGCGCAGCCTGGTTGCGTGCCTTTCGAGAGGAAATCGTCGACTTCCGGCAAGCCGTCCGGGATGCTCCTCACCCAGAGCTTCGCTGGGACGTCCTGGGCATCCGCTCACTCGCCGCACGTGTCACCGCCCGCCTCCTGTCAGAGCATGTGGCACCCAAGAAAATGGCACTGGCTGTCTTTGTCGGCGTCGTGATTGGCTGCTCGCCCTTCTACGGCTTTCACATCGTGATGTGCCTACTTGCTGCCCTTGGATTACGACTCAACAAATTGATCGTCTGGCTAGGGTCCAATACGTCCATCCCACTAGTCGCGCCGTTCTTCGCTCTCGCGTCAATCCAGTGCGGACACATGATCCTTCATGGGCAGTGGGTTGCCCTCGAGGCCCAGACTCTGGAGGGTGCCGGGCCTGCCAATCTTCTCGGCTACTGGCTGCTGGGCTTCCCAATTGTCGGAGTTGCAACCGGATTCTTGCTGGGTGGGATCACCTACTACGTGGCCCTGAGGCACCGAAACTGACAAAAACTTAACTTTTCTGCTTGACGCCAGCGATCCGCTGCCTACGTTCTGCCCGCCTAACTGAATGGCCATTCAGTGGGAATTGGTATCCCACGGGTGCGATCACCTCAGTGACAGGTAGAGCTGGAGAAGCATCATGCAAGAGAAGATCACAGAACGAATCGAAAAAACCCGAGAGCAGATCAACGCCTGGCGCAAGGATCGCGTCAGTGATCTGAAGGAGACCCGTGAGACCATCAAGGGTCACCGAGATACCATCGAGACGCGACGCGACGAGTTGGTCAAGCAGGGGGCCGACGCGCTCCACGCTGGCCGAGGCTCTATCCGTAGCATCGAGGCCAATGCACTCGAAAGCGCGCAGGACTTCCTCCGCTGGGCTGGCGAGAGCCTCGGACCACGAGCCGACTTCTTGGCTCGCGGAGAGCGTGCGCTGGAAGAGGCTCTGGTCTCGCTACGAGCTGGCCACTCTGCCACGCTCGCCATCGCGAACTTCGACACCCTGGCAGTGAAGAAGGTCCTCCCCGAGTTGAAGGGGCTGAGTCACAACGAGCTCCGCACGCTTCGATTCTATGAGGCCAACAACAAGAACCGGAAGACGCTGCTTCGCGAGATCGATGCCCTGGTTTCGGCCACTGCCGACAACGACGAAATCGCCTGAAGATCGGCCATCCTCCCGACGGGTGCTGTTGTACCCGTCGGGAGACTGTGCCCGCACAGCTCTCGCCGGAGTCATGGGCACTTAGAGCCGACTTGCTAGGCGACACGACGGTTCCTGGCCGCCAGTGAGCCCCCTGGGGTGTTAGCCTGCGCGGATGGATCAACTCCCGCAGTCCTCTTTTGCTCGGCGCCGGGCCTCTATTCTCGAGGCCCTACCCGACCAGTCCGCCTTGCTGCTACCGACCGCACCAGAGCGGCCACGCAGTGGCGACACGCACTACCCCTACCGCCCCGACTCAGACTTCTACTACGTGACGGGCTTCCCCGAGCCGCACGCCTGGGCCCTGCTGAAGAAGGTCGACGGAGCCACCAGCTACACGCTGTTCGTTCAACCAAAGGACCCCGCTCGCGAGGTGTGGACTGGGGTACGCCAGGGAGTCGCTGGGGCACAAGAGAACTATGGGGCCGACGACGCGTTTGATGTGGGCGAGCTGGACCAGCGACTGAAGACCGCGCTCGAACCCATCACCAACCTTCACTTCGCCTTTGGCCGACACCCGGCCCAAGAGTCCCGCCTGTCGTCGATACTCAGCGCCGTTAGGACCGGTCGCAAGAGTGGCCTCGGCCCCGTGAGCATCACCGACCCAGGGGCCCTCTTGGCCGAGATGCGCCTGCACAAGACCAGTGACGAAATCGACCTGATGCGTGTGGGTGCGCGCATCACCGACGAAGCTCATCGGCTCTCTATGGCTCAGGTGCGACCGGGTATGTACGAGTACGAGATTGAAGCACTGCTCCAATACACCTTTCGCCGCCATGGCGCATGGGGCTGGGCCTATCCCAGCATTGTGGGAGGTGGTGCAAACGCTTGTGTCCTGCACTACATCGAGAACAACAGCATGTTCCGAGAGGGCGATCTCATGCTGATCGATGCGGGGGCTGAGATCGATGGATACGCCACGGATGTCACGAGGACCTCTCCAGTCTCGGGGCGATTCTCCGGCCCTCAGCGAGACCTCTATGCTCTCGTACTGACGGTTCAGGAGCAGGCGATCGAGGCCACCAAGCCCGGCGCCACCATCGACGCCATCCATGATGAAGTCGTCCGCAATCTATCGGATGGGATGATCCAGCTTGGACTGTTGCAGGGCTCTGTGGACTCGGTAATCGAGACAGAATCGTTCCGCCGGTACTACATGCATCGCACGTCCCACTGGCTTGGGCTCGACGTCCATGACGTGGGCCGATACCACGACCCCCACGGTCCAGCCCGAGCCCTCGAGCCCGGAATGGTCATCACCATCGAACCTGGCCTCTATATTCCATCGGACGATGAACAGGCGCCGGACGCCTTCCGGGGAACCGGGATCCGGATCGAAGACGACATCCTTGTCACGGAGGACGGGTTCGACAACCTGACCGCGAGCATCCCCAAGACTCCAGAAGACATCGAAGCACTCCGCCTAGAGTGACGGACAAGCCGAACAGGCCTGGAGCTGACCGACAGAGCGCACCACGTCCACCCAAGTAGAAACGGGGAAGGCCTGAGCCCTCCCCGAGACAATAGTGAAGGTGACGCCCTTCTCCGTCCTGGTTACCCCCAGCTCGAACTCCACGGTCGCACCGGCAAGCCGGTTCTTCTCGCAGTGCTCGTCTGCCGCCCCCCGCTGAGCGAACCCAGCAACAGTCAACAGAGCACTCCATCGTTCCGTAACACCCTCGGGCAAGCCCGACAGCACCCCTTCACGATGTGGCTTCCCCTTCTCCCCGGCAAGCCGAGTTGAACAGAGTAGCCTCAGGGCTTCCTCTCGAAGAATCGCGTCTCTACAGGGTCTCACGCACCAGAGAACTCGTCCGCTGTCGCAAGGACTGCGGAGCGCCTTTCTCGAAGTTGGGTTGTTCTTCAGAGCATCAACAGCTCGGTATCGGCTCGATTTGGGTCTTCGCCGAACCACCTACAGCCTTGGAATAGCTGCCCCGAGGGGCTGCTAACTGGCTCATGGCGTCTTCCCGAGGCTGCCTTGGCCTTCTCCGAATACTCAGAAACGACACACACATCTCTCGTGAACTTGCCCTCTCCCTAAAAGTTCCCATTCTCAGGGCTGCTCCCAGCTGCCGCTCGACCCGAAGGCCGCACAGTCGCTAGGGGCTCCCCTCATGAGCTTTACGGCCCCTACAGCACTCAAGTCAGGCAGGTCCACCTACACGGGTTACCACCCCGCTGCGTTCCGCCTGCGTCGTTGGTTCGACCTTGACGGTTTGCTCCCTCGCCTGACCCTGCCGGCTTGTTTCATCCGACGGCACTCTTGGGGTTCCGAGACGACCTGTGAAGAATTCAGCACCGCTTTCGCGGCGGCGAACCGTCGTCAAGTCGCCGGCTCCAGCGAAGCAACCACTCACCAACACCCAACCGCCGAGACGAGCGGGCAATTCGTCATCGAAACAACGAAGATGGGGCCCCATTGTGTCGTTGGCTCATCCGGGTCGAACCCGAAGGCTCAACTACCGAACTGCAAACTCCACTTGAGAGCCGGGACTGTCCCCGAAAGGCCAGTCTCCGAGAGGTTCCTACACAGGAACACGATTCTGATGTGGCCACGGCCGAAGCCGGACTACATCACTCGAAAGGATTGATCAGGTTGTAAAAGAACGTCACCTTCGACAAGGAGAGTAGGAGGACTTAACCGCACTGTAAACGGCCCAAAAGTCGGCTCTGCAGGCGGCCGACAAAACACTTTAATATCAAATACTTATTCCACTTTTTGACACCACTATAATCCGTCCGATCAAAAGTCCAATAGCTGTAACCTGCAATCGTCCGTGAAGTTTGTAGAGTTCAAGCATTGGAAATACGAACAAGAAACGATCGGTTTCTCTAGGCGATTGGCGACTGTTCCCGTCAGCTTCGCGAAACTCTTCAGGTTTTTTCGGAACTCGACCCAGGCCGCAAAACGTCCCGGCCAGAGACCGGAACGCCATGGCCAAACCCACAGGGTCAGTTGCCTGTACAGGTGTAGTTGATCTGCAGGACCGAGGAGTCCGTCGCTCCATTGCAGTCGTGCACTTCGACCTCGACCTGGTAGAAGCCGGTCGAGCTATCGGGCGCGCATGCCGTCGTCATGGAGAAGTCCACAGTGGCCGTTCCATTGCCGTTATCGACTATGGATGGTGTGGTTCCGTCGCCACTCAGCTTCTCTGCGCTCCATGAGAACCAGATTGGGTCATTGTCCGCGTCCTGGCTAGCCGTTGCATCCAGGGTATAGCTGGGCTCGCAGGCATCACATCCTGCACACGCCGAGTACGAGTCGATGGTGCAGGTAGTGACCAACGAATCTGAGAAGTTGGATCCCACGAACGCAGCCACTGGTGCCGTGTTGTCCTCGCGAGCCGTGACCGTGAAGCCAACTGTAGCCGGCGCCGAAGTATAGGTCCCGTCACTCACCTGAAGGGCAATGGCCCAATAGCCGGCCGCATCGGGAACGAACGACGCTTCCATCTCGTACCGCCCCACGAGGTCATCGTCCGACTGCTCACTGACAGGCGGCATGGTCGTAAAGAACCAGGTAAAGCTCAGAGTGTCTCCATCCGGGTCGTATGAATTGGCCGCCGTCAGAGTGACCGTGTCGCAAGCCTGAGCGGTACCGAGCACCGAGCCAATCGCTACCGGCGGGCTGGTGTAGCCCAGACCATCGCAGTCATTGTCCTGACCATCGTCCAACTCGACAGCGCCAGGGTAGATATTGACGTCGTCGTCGTTGCAGTCACCTGGCTGAGGAGAAGCACAACCAGCTGAACTGCTGCCCGTGCAGGCCCCTCCCTCACAGAAGCAGTCTCCATCATCGTCGTAGGAGTCCATTCCCTCGTCGATCTCCGAGTCGCAGTCGTTGTCGTGGCCGTCCGCGTACTCTTCCGCACCGGGATAGGTATAGGGGTTCGTGTCATCGCAATCCCCAGCGAGGTCCGAAAAACCATCCCCGTCGTCATCGCTAATGAACGACCCATCATCGATCTGTCCGTTGCAGTCGTTGTCTTCACCATCGGGGAGTTCGGTGGCGCCGGGCCAGCTGTCGCTGTCCCCATCATCGCAGTCACCATCGAGTTCCGTGTAGCCGTCCGAGTCATCGTCATACCCGACCGTGTTCTCATCCACGATGCCGTCACAGTCGTTGTCCACTGCATCGAGCAACTCGGGAGAGGCGGGATGGATGGAGGTGTTGGCATCATCACAGTCGCCCGCATCCTCGGAGAAACCATCACCATCGTCATCGTAAGCCTCGGTGCCGTCGTCCACGAGGCCATTGCAGTTCTCGTCCGCCCCGTTCACCTGCTCGTCGGCACCCGGGTACACCGTGTCATCGGAGTCGTTACAGTCGCCCTCTAGGTCGCTGTAGCCATCTCCGTCATCGTCCACGTCTTCAGAGCCCTCATCAATCTCACCGTCGCAGTCGTTGTCGATGGAGTCGACGACCTCGGGAGCGCCGGGGTAGATGAGGTCATTGGCGTCATCACAGTCGCCTTCGGCCACTGCAAAGCCATCTCCATCTGCGTCCACTCCCGCCCCAACCAGGACAGGGATCGACATCGTCGAGACACCACCAGCGGCGAGCACCGAGACAGACAGCTCAACCATTCCCTCCTCGAACGGAGCCGTCCACGTCGTGGTCGCTGAGGTGGGCTCGGTGAACTCGCCAGCATCCGAGTCACGACCATCCTCCCACACCGCGTCCCACTGGTAGCTAAGGCTCCCCGCGCCGACAGCCTCGACCTCCATGGCAATCGTCAGACCCGGTGTGACGTTGGTGGTCTCGATATGCAGCGCTGTGACGGAAGGCGGAGCGAGGCTGACTCCCCCCGTCCCACACGATGGCGAGGCCAAGAAGAGACAGAGGGCTGCCAGGCTGAGGCCCACGAGCCCCAGACGTCGCGCGTCACCTTGGGCGATCATCACGGACAAGCCCCCTGCGCAACCTGAACGAAGACAAACTCAGGCTCGCTATTGAACCGACCATCAGAGACAAGAAGCCCCACGACCCAATAGCCGGGCACATCGGGAATGAAGGAGGCCACTGCACCGTCGCCGTCCACAATGTCATCTGTCGACAGTGTGCTGTTGATTGGTTGCTGGCTGAAGTACCAGTAGTAACTCAGGTCATCCTGGTCCGGATCCCAGGATTCTCCCCCTTGGAGCACGACCGTGGAGCAGGTGTCGGTGCCCTCGTCGCCGTCGGCCGATCCCTCGCAGCCAGCATCCTCTGCATCCACGGCGCCGTCGCCATCGTTATCCACCCCATCGTTGCAGTCGTAGGGGCCGTCTCCCAGCTCTCTGAACGGCGACACGAAGCAGTCGATATCGAGAGCGTCGACCCAGCCATCCTGATCGTTGTCGACCCCATCTTCACAATGCGGTGCAGCCGCACTGGACTCCGAGCCATCAAACCCGTTGTCACACTCCGGGTCCTCGGCGTCGACGACCTGGTCGCCATCGTTGTCCACGCCATCGTTGCACTCAACAAAGCCCGCCACGCTCTCATTGAATGGCACCGCAATGCAGTCGGGGTCGGCCGCGTCGACCCAGCCGTCTGCATCATCGTCTTGTCCGTTGAGGCAGTCATCAGCGCTACCGGAACTCTCGGAGTTGTTCAGGCCCGAAGCGCAGTTGATGTCGTCGGCATCGATAAAGGAATCAAAGTCGTTGTCCACCCCATCGTTGCAAGCCGTCAGGCCAATGCCGGACTCTGGAAAGCCCGTCACACAGTCGGGGTCCCTGTCATCGATCCAACCATCACCGTCATCATCCACGCCGTTGGTACACCGTGAACCCGAGAGAAACGACGCGACCGCCAGCGGAGGGTTCACATAGAAGTAGCCGTCACAGTCGTTGTCCAGCTCCAGGCCAACATCCTCAACTTCATCCGCGAGAGGACTGACTGAAGCCAGGGTATCGTCACAGTCTCCATCGGCTTCGGACAGGCCATCCCCATCATCATCCGTCGTGTCCATGGAGTCATCCACCTGGCCATTGCAGTCGTTGTCCACGCCGTCGGCAAACTCAGGCGCCCCCGCATAGGTGTAGAAGTCCGTGTCATCGCAATCGCCTGCGAGAACACTCCAGCCATCACCATCCTCATCAGCGAAGAAGTCTTCGTCGACGAGTCCATCGCAGTCGTTGTCCACACCGTCGGCCTCTTCAGCGCGACCGGGGAAGGCCGCATCGCCTCCCGCATCTGGATCGTCATTGCAGTCGCCGCTCAACTCGGAGAAGCCGTCCGCGTCATCATCAGAGGCTGCGGTCCCCTCGTCGATGATCCCGTCACAGTCGTTGTCGATTCCATCCAGGATCTCGGGAGCGACCGGGCTGACCGCCGAGGTAATGTCGTTGCAGTCCCCCTCCTGCTCGCTGTAGCCATCCTCGTCGTCGTCGTGCGCATCCGTGTTCTCGTCGACCACAGTGTCACAGTCGTCATCAACGCCGTTCACGATCTCGTCGGCCCCCGGGTAGATGCCCGGATCAGAGTCGTTGCAGTCCCCCTCGAAATCCGAGAAACCATCCGCATCGTCGTCCGCTTCAGGTGACCCCTCGTCCACCAATCCATCGCAGTCGTTGTCCAGACCGTCCTGCACATCGGGCGACCCGGGATAGATCGCCGGATTCGTGTCATCACAGTCACCAGCTCGAAGGGAAAAACCATCTCCGTCGTGATCGGTGCCCGGTCCGACCACGAGGTCCGTGGAGTAGACAGCCACCAAGTCGCTCTCGCTGGTGGCCGTGACGGAGATGGCGACCAGCTGCTCGGCCCCCGGAGCGGTCCACTGGGTCTCAGCGGAGTCCGGCGACGACAAATCGCCTGCTTCTGCTTCCCAGAGCCACGCTATGTCCTCATCGCCATCGGTCAGAGCCGACATCGTGATGGTCTCTCCAGGCAGCACAACTGTGTCCGAGAACTGCACCTGGACAATGCGCAGGTGCGATTCAACAGAGGTCTCACCACAGGCAGAGAGGCCCGCAGCAGAAGCCACGAGCACCAGCAACAGAGACGAAAATCGGTAACTCAAGTGTTGGCGCATAGGGGCCCAGGAAATGCTTCGATAGTCACGGCAGAGACCACCGGATCGGTGCATTCTACTGTGAAGGTGTCCCCGTGCAACAAGGCGGGTTCTAGCCCGTAGTCGAGGTTCTGCCCGCGACGGGTGGGCCCTACAATCACAGACTGGGTTGATTCGAGGAATCACAGCACACATGCCATCCCTCTCCAGCACCATCCCGGTCTGCATCCCAGCACGCTGGGCGGCCCGACGCTTCCCCGGCAAGTTGCTCTCGCCATGGGGCGGCAAGACGGTACTGGAAGCCGTCATCGCCACTGCGCAGGAATCGGCCATTGGTCCGGTGATCGTGCTCGCGGCGGACAACCGCATCCAAGACGCCCTCGCGAAAACGGACGTTCAGGTCGAGCGAGTGGCGGGCGACTTCCTCAATGGCAGCGAGCGTATCGCAGCCGCTCTGCGCGGCGGACAACTAGGCCGCCCAGTGCCCCAGTTGGTCGTGAACCTGCAAGGAGATGCCGTGGGAGCAACTCCAGCCCTGCTCCGGTCCACAGTAGAGACACTAAGAGCCCATCCAGCTGCAACTCTAGCGACTACCGCCACTTGGAGCGCCGAATCCAGCCCGAGCGGTCGAACGACGGTCCGGGCCTCAGGAGGTCTGGCGGTGGACTTCTCACGCCGAGCGCTAGATCCCGGCATTGCAGGTGCGGGAGACGTTCGCGAGCAAAGATGGTTACTCCACGTAGGGCTGTACGCCTACCGCACGCAGGACCTTCTCACCCTGGCCAATCAGGCCCCAGGTGCTCGGGAGTTGGAAGAATCACTGGAGCAACTCCGGTGGATCGAAAACAACCGATCGGTGGCACTGCACATCGAAGCCGGGCCATCTTCACTGGCGCACGCGATCGACAGTCCCGAGGACCTCGGCCAAAGCCAGAGCCTTAGCGAGCCTTCGAACCCTCCAGTCCGTCGACGATCATCCGACCAATCGCGTCGATAGTGGTCGGTGAGTTGCCTTCGATGCGGTTGTTGACGAGAACAAAAGCGTCGGCGTCCCGCTTCAGGGCCCTCATCGCAAGCCGAACCACGTCGTCGCGCATGGACGCCTGCTCCTGAACGAGCTTGTCAAAAGGTGAGAACTGAGCCACTGCCTCCGCATACCCCATCCCTCGCGGGGTCAACAAACGGGCTACGTAGAAGTCTGCTTCCAATCCCCCAGCCTGGGCTGCGACCCGCATCTGATCGATGAGCGGCGGCATTCGGTCCCAGTGATTGAAGCAATGTGTGGCCCCCGCTTCGTTGAGTATCTCGAAGTACCGAGGCTGAATTAACTCTGGAGTCCGGACCTCTACCGCGTACCGAAAGGCTTTGGGCAAGGCCAAGAGGAATGACCGAAGACGAGTGAGGAACGATCCCAACCACTCCGCATCGGCCCGCCCGAGTGACTGGAACTGAAGGAGAAATGGGCCAGTCCTGTCACGAATGAGCGGACGATCGTAGGCGGGTAGCACAGCCTCATAGAACAACTGGGAGTCCAAGAAGTTCGGGTTGTCCTGGCCTGCCAGGGCACCGTAGCGGGGGTGGGGCCCGAATCGCGGCGTTGTTACGCGTTCCCAGACTTTCGATAGCCAGAGGAAGTCCGCGGGGAGCTGCTTCGCATATCGGTCCAACGTGCTCGCGCGCGCGGGAGAATAAAAGGTGTGATCGATGCCAATAATTCGAAACCAGGGGAACCGACCGAGTTCCTCCAGGCACCGGCTTCGAAAATCCCGCTCACCGGTGTAGTCCCGATGATAGACGAGGCCCTTCCAGCCCGGGTAGGTCCACGAGCTCGGCCCGAACCGGAGCCGTGGAGGCAGGCGGCGCGCAACGTCCAGCGACAGGTTTGTGTTCGCTGGGGTCCGCTCAAACAGAACGCCCTGTTCTCGCACACCGTCATCTGGGACACCTTCACCGGCCACTCATCATGTCCCCATGGGGCATGACAGCTCACACCGAGTACGGCCCCAAGCACTCGGCAGCAGGAAGAGTTCAACGCGCCGAAGAGCGCACTACTTGTTCTGCACGTCACCCGGAATCCTTCTATCACAGGGATCGGGTTGGGCCGTCGATTGTGGAGGGTGTCCGAGCAGCCTCGACCCTTCTGTGTTCTACTCTCGCAATGAGTGCGATGGACAAGGGCAGTGCCCCAGCAACAGAGTCCGCAGACGCCCCGCTCCCACGGCTGGGGCGCTCCATACGACGAGAGTGGCTCTTGGAAGAGGGCATGATCTTCCTCAATCACGGGTCCTTTGGAGCAACGCCAAGGCGCGTTCTTCGCGCTCAGCAGGACTGGCGCCTCGCTCTTGAGAGGCAGCCCATTCACTTCATGATCGACATCCTCCCCGCAGCCCTGCGAACTGCAGCCTCAGAGCTTGCAGCCTTCCTGGGTGCCACGGGGCAGGACGTCGCGTTCGTAGACAACGCGACCACTGGAGTGAACTCGGTTCTACGCTCCCTTCGGCTACAGCCCGGAGACGAAGTCCTGACGACTAGCCATGTGTACCCGGCGGTGGGCAAGACCATCAGCTACGTGTGTCGGAGAACGGGCGCAGTGCCGGTCCACGTGGCGGTTCCATTTCCGTGCGCAGGCCCACAGGAAGTCGTCGACCGCGTCGTCCGAGCGATGACCCCACGTACCCGACTCCTGGTCATCGACCACATCACGTCAGCCACAGCGCTCGTGCTTCCAGTACACGAACTAACAAGGGAAGCCAGACAAAGAGGCATCTTGGTCCTCGTGGACGGGGCTCATGCTCCTGGAATGCTCCCTCTGGACCTGCCGACCTTTGCCACCGACTGGTACACCGGCAACTGTCACAAGTGGTTGTGTGGCTGCAAGGGTTCTGCATTTCTCTGGGGGAACCCCGAATCCGAAGCGGCCCAGAGCGACATTCATCCGCCTGTCATCTCGCACTTTCTAGACGAGAACTGGCCAGCTGAATTCGACTTCATCGGAACGCGAGATTACAGCCCATGGCTATCCGTACCCGAAGCGCTGAGGTTCCTTCAGGACCTAGGCGGAGAGCGTGTGATGGAGCACAACCGAATCCTGGCGCGCAAGGGCGCTCTGGTTCTGCAGAGCACGCTGGGGATCGCACCGGCTGCACCAGAATCCATGCTCGGGTCCATCATCACCCTTCCCTGGCCAGGAACGGAGACACCATCAGACGAAATGGCACAAGACCTCCGTCGCGCACTCTGGGAGAACCACCGGATCGAGTTGATGGTGCTTTGCTTCGACGGGCGTCTCTGGTTCCGCATCTCGGCGCACGCCTACAACGAAATCGACGACTACGAACGACTGGCAGAGGTGCTCCAAACCCATTTGCCCAGCAGGCCAGGCGTTGGATAATGCCGCAAGCATGACTCCCAGCACTCCCTTTGACGTAGTGCAAATCCCGGTCTGGACAGACAACTACGCCTACCTGCTCTGCCCCAGAGACGGCACGGCTGCGGTAGTGGACAGCCCTGAAGCCGAGCCCATCCTGGAGGTGTTGAGCCAAGGTGGGCTTCAGCTGACACACATCTTCAATACACACCACCACTTCGACCACATTGGAGCCAACCAAGAGTTGATCGCCGCGTTTCCCGATGTCGTCGTGTGCGGCGGACGTTACGACGCGGAGCACCAGAGAATCCCCGGGCAGACTCGCATCCTTGAAGATGGTGAGACGTTCGAGTGGGGGGGGGATCGCTGCACAGTCCGTGAGGTGCCCGCCCACACCCTCGGCCACATCGCGTACTGCTGGGACAGCAACCGCGCGTTCGTGGGGGACACACTCTTCTTTGGCGGCTGCGGTCGACTCTTCGAGGGCACGGCCGCCATGATGGATCGGGCTCTGTACGAGGTGTTGGGCAGACTCGACAACAGCACCCTTCTCTACTGTGCCCACGAATACACAGAGGCCAACTTGCGGTTTGCCCGAACCGTAGACCCACACAATGCCGAGCTCTTGGCGTTGAGCGAGGAGGTCGCCTCTCTCCGGGCTCGAGGGAAACCAACGGTCCCTTCCCGTCTCGAACAGGAGTGGGCCATCAACCCGTTCCTTCGCTGTGATTCGCCCACTATTCGCCAGGCGCTCAACTGCGACACGTCCTCACCCCGGCACGAAGTTCTAGGGGCTCTTCGAACCCTCAAGGACGGGTTTCGAGGCTGATGACTCAAGAGACCATGCGCTGGATGCTCCTTGCCCTGGTTGCTGTCGCCCTGACCGGCTGCTCGACGGCGCACACAGCCCGGCCCCTGGGCCAGGGCAACCACGCCGTCCACGTGTCCGTGGGTGGGCCGATCGTGGGTATCGGCGGCCAGGACAAGGTCCCCATTCCGTTAACCACCTTGACCTACAAGTATGGCCTCACGGAGCGGGCTGATGTCTTCGTGGGCTGGCACATCCTCGAGACCTTCGTCAACGAAGGGAACGCCTTCTTCGACATCGGCACCTCCTACTACTTCCTAGACCAGCGTGGGCCCCGCCCCGGGCTGTCGGGGGCGATCACCATCTCGCCCCTGGTCAACAAGCACTCCGGCTGGGCTTCCGTTGATCTCCAGTTCACCGCGTCGTGGTTTCTCGACCCCGGCGAACGTCACTTGCTGTATTTGGGCCTGCACAACTTCTTGACCCCGGTGCGCTCGCAACTGCTCTCCACTCCCGTCTACACCCTCAGCCCATACCTGGGAGGACAGCTCCGTCTGGGGCGCCACAGAGAGGTGATGCTCGGCGCCGAGTTGAAGTGGCACCGGCCCTACGCCGACACCACCGACATGGTCTTGAGCTGGGTCGGCATCGCCAACCGTGGAGCCCTCTCGTTCGTAGGTGGAGTGACCGTGGCCTTTGGCAAGCGGGACCGAGGCGAAGAGCCCAGCGCGGAGAAGCAAGAGGAAGCACCAGCAGAAACACCGCCAGCGGAAGAAGACCAATGACGCTACGTCGAAGCCTGACTCCTTGGCTGGCAGGATTTGCCGTCACGTTCTGCGTGTCGTGCATCGACACGCTGGACTCGGCCTGGTTCACCAACGAAGCCGTGGATGCCTACCATTGGCCCCACAATGAGGTCCCCAAGGACCACATCGAGGAGGTCCAACTTCTTGGTGACACACTGGAAGATGACCAGGGGGCGCCGACTCTCCATGGTGTCTGGCTACACCCGTGCGCTGATGACCGCCCGCAAGACTGCCCAGCGTCCTCCGAGTTCGAGCCCGCCAATCGAAACAAGACGCTCTTGTACTTCCATGGACAGGACAAACATCTAGGGGCCCACTGGGATCGGCTCCAGATCCTGTGGCGCATGGGCTATCGAGTGTTTGCCATCGACTACCGGGGCTATGGCCGCTCCACGGGACAGCCCTCCGAGGCTGGACTGTATGCCGACGGGCGCACAGCCCTTCGCCACGTGTTGAGCCGCATCGCCGAGGAGCGAGGCATTGACCTGGAGGAGGGAGAGCTGCCACGGGCGGACATCTTGGGAGTCGCCTATTACGGGCGCTCCCTGGGAACAACGGTTGCCGTGGATGTGGCCACTGAGTTCAACCCAGCGGCTCTGGTCCTCGAGTCCCCTCTGGCGAGCGCCCAGGGTTTCGTGGACAGCGCAGCAGGCATCGGCGTGTCCGCATCGGTGCTGATGACGAGCCGATTCGACAATGTCTCCAAGCTTCCCTTTGTCATCGCGCCCAAGTTGATCATGCACGGGCAGGAAGACGACTACGTTCGCTTCGACTTCGCCGAGCTGCTCTTTGAACTGGCGACCGAACCCAAAGAGTTCTTTGCGGTGGCTGGGGCCGGTCATGGAGGTGTCCCCTGCCCCGATCGCGACGAGAGCGTCGATGCCGAGGAGGTGCCCTGCGTGGCCAACAGCGCATACCTTGAGCAAGTCCACAGCTTCTTCGACCAATACTTGCCATGAGCAGTCCCTCCAGGGCCGACCAGGGCCCGGCACTGCAACAAAGCCCCCTCCTCGAAACCCTCTGACGACGCTGCCGCGGCAGGTTGTTAGGATGGGCCCATGGCGGCACCGGATCCCTGGCTCAAAGGTCTGACGAAGGCCCTGTCTCTTGTGGGGCAGGAGCTCCATCCAGACCCTGCCGGCGGAGATGAAGCCTGGGGAGAGCATCCCGACTCGGCTCGACTCGAGATGGTGGAGGAGGCCCTGGCAGCGGAGCGCTCCGACCACCGCGCTTCGGAAGAACGACTTCGCGCCACTCGCACCGAGCTCACAGCAGCACGCGAGGAACTGGGACAAACCCGAACCGACCTGGAACACCTCACTCGATCACTCGGTGAGGCCCGAGAGACTCTGGGCCAAAAAAAGGCCGAAGTAGAACGGCTTCAAGAAGAGTGGCAACAAGAGCGTGCCTCGCTGATTGATCGATGGTCTCAAGAACGCGATAGCCTAACGGGCAAGTGGGACCGAGCTAGCTCCGAGCAGAGCGAGGACTGGAACCGTCGGCGCGCCGAGCAAGCCCAAAAATGGAACCTCGAGCGAACCAGTCTGACCGAGAAGTGGACGCAAGAACGCACGGACCTCCACGCCCGACTCGAACGCGAACAATCAAGCCTTCGCGACTCGCAACAAGTGGCGCAGAGCCTCCAGGCCAAGCTCGATGGGCTCGAAACCGAATTCCAGAAGCGGGGCAATGAGTTCCAGGCCACTCAGCAGGCGTTGGAGGAGACGCGGCTAGAGTTGAGCCAGACCGAGGCCCGGCTGCAAGCAGCAAAGAGCCGTCTCGAGACGTATTCAGAGGACAGGGGCAGCCTCCACGCACAACTGGAGGCCGCCATTGCAGCCCGGACCGTCGCTGAAGACAGGGTGGCCGACGCCGAAAAGGCCACTCGACAGGCCGAGCAGGTAGCACGCCAGGCCAATCAGGGTGCTCAGCAGAGTTCAGAAAGCCTCCGCGAGTCGGAACACCAGATAGTCCTGGCCAACCAGCGAGCCGACCGCATCGAAGCCGAGCGCAATGACGCTATGGAGCGCGGACGCGATCTCGAACACCAGTTGTCCAACCGGGATCGAGAGCTGGCAGAGCTAAAGACCACGCTAGTGACCGAGCAACAGAGTCGGCTCGCCGCCGAACAGCAATCGGAATTGGCCCGCTCCACCCTCGCCAAGCAGGAAGCGCTGTTTGCCAGCAGTACCGACCGCGTCGAGGCCGAGAGTCGCATTGATGAACTCAATCGCATCCTAAAGCGAGAGCGCGTCGTCAGCCTGGACCTCCGCACCGAGATCAACACCCTAGAGACTCAACTGGAGGAGTCTTCCAACTCGGTTCGAGACCTCGAACACCAGTGCCAGACCACCGCAGACGAGCTGGCCAATCTTCAGCAGCAGGCCAGTCAACTGCGAGTACACCTGGATGAAGCCAACCAGACGATCGTAGAGGCCCGAGACAAGGCCGCCCAGGATGCAGACCGTCTGGCCGAAGAGTCCGCACAGCACTCTGAGACTCGCAATCAATTGGCAACGGCACAGGCCGAAGCAGAGAGCCGCGCGCAGACGATCCGCCAGCAACAACAACAGCAGGATGAGCTGGAATTAAAGCTCGCGGACACGGAGCTCGCACTCTCCAATGCCGAAGGGCACGCGGCAGAGCAAGACATGCGCGCTCAGACTGCGACCACCCGTGCAGAGGAAGCAGATGCTCGGTCGGAGGTGGCCACCCAGCGCGCTCAGGCAGCCGAACAGCTTCGGTCTGAGGCACTGGAGACAGCCGCCCGAGCAGCTCGCGACGCACAGACCGCCCGCGATGCTCGAGAACAGGCGGAAGAGAGCTGCCGAGAGGCGATCTCTCGAGCTGAAACTGCAGATGCTCGGGCCGCTCGAGCCGAGCAACAGGCTGAACAGCAATCGAGCCAAGCGCTAGAGGCCCAGCGAGACGCCGCCGATGCGGAACAGAGACGGGCCGAGGCTGAGCATGCCCGGATCGAGGCGGAAGAAAGGGCGACTAAGGCGACACTGGAGGCCTCCGCCGCACTCAAGGATGCGGAAGCGGCCAGGGAGCAAGCCCTGCAAGCTGCAGAAGAGGCACAGCAAGCCGCCCGAGGACAAGACGAAGCACAGCGGGTCGCTGAAGACGCGAAGGCGGCCGCGCAGAGTGCGCAACAAGAACGCTCCGAAGCTCAGAGCAGGGCGACCGAGCTGAGCAGCCAACTGGAGGCTGCCGCTGCACGCGCGCAGGAAGCCGAGCGACAGAGCCATCTCCTTGGCCAACAAGCCACCGAAGCGACCGAACGAGCGGCAGCGTCCGAGGCTGAAGCGACGGCCGCCGATAGAAGCGCCAGAGAGGCCCAGGCGCGGGCAGAGGAAGCCGAGAGTCGGGTAGAGCGCGCCGAGCAAGAAGCGACAACTGCCCGAGAGAACGCGAGGGCAGCCTCCGAGCGCGCGGAGTCCGCAACCCGAGACCTGACAACCAAGAGTTCGCAGTTGAGCGAGGCCGAGACTCTGGCTGCAGAACTAAGGGAACAGCTCACAACACTGCTCGACCAGGCGCGACTCCTCAACGACGAGCGAGACGAAGCCGAGGCCAGAGCTCAAAAAGAGTCCGAGCGGGCACAGGCAGAAGCTCAGCGGGCCGAGCTCGAGGCACTACGGGCGCAGAAGGTCGCCGAGGAAGAGGCGCGACGGGGTCGTGAGACAGCCGAACAGATGGCGGCAGAAGAGGGCGCTCGATGGGAGAAGAGGCTCCGTGAGGGCGAACAGCACTTTCGACGGGAGAAGGCCCAGCTGGAGCAGCGCCTGGAAGAAGAGGGGCAGCTATTGCAGGTCGAGCGCTCCGAATGGCAGCGAAAGATCGAAGAGGAGCAGGGCCGACTGGAAGAGGAACGCAAGTCCTGGCGCAAGCGACTCGACGAAGACGAGCAGCAGATCGCAAAGGAGCGGGCTAACTGGCAGAAGCGGCTGTCTGCCGAGGAGCAACGGCTTCAAGAGCAGATGGCAAAGGAACAGGCCGCCTCCAAGTCCGCCATGAGTGAGATCAGTACACGACTCGACTCGCTCGCCGAGGCAGAGGCCGCGGCCATCGCACGGGCTGAGGCTTCCGAGGCTCGGGCTCAGGCCGCTGAAAAGGCGAGTCGCGAAGCGCTGGAGTCTGTCGCTCGGATCGCACAACTGGAGGCCGAACTGGGGGCCATGCAGCAAGAGGTAACTTCGGCTAACCAGGGCCGGTCCGAGTCCCTCGCGCGGGCCCGCGATGAACGGCAAAAGGCTGAGACAGCAGAAGCTCGTTACGCAGAGGCCCAACGACGACTTCGAGGATTGGAAGAGAGCCGCGAGGAACAACAGGAAGAACTGGACACTCTCCGCCAACAAATGCGGCAAGCGCCCACCGCCCCACCACCCAGGAGCAAACCCCCTACCGCCGATGCCCCCAGTTCGCCCCCTGCTCCCGAGCCCATCCGTCTGGACAAGCCAGCGGCTGCACCCCAACCAGCGCAGGCCCCGAGCACCCCGCAACGCTCCGTTCCACAACGTGGTGCACGAGCCAAGGCGGCCACTGCGGAGCGGGCTGGGACGGGCGTGACACGAAGGCCTCCGACTCCCGCGGACAAACCAAGATTGCGCGGCGGTTCATTCGACAACGCCGGGGGCAAGGTCTACACGGCGCGCAAGACACCCGTCGAGGACGAGCCCAAGGGCGTCATGGGTCTCTTCCGCAAGAAACGCTAGGAAGCTTGGAAGACAGAGACGCCGGCCCACAGCAGATGGCTTCTCGTCTTCCTTGGCGGAGAATGCCCACGGACGATCCCAGAGTCTTATAATGATTTTGCTTCCAGAAGCATCTGCCGGCTCAGTTCGCCGAAGCCGCCTCGTTGCCCGTCCGTGCCGGAGCCCCATTGGCTGAACTCTCCCCGCGACCGGCCTCGAACCGGACTAACCCTCCTCCCAACGACCCATCGAGGGCATCGCGGTCGGACCGACGACGCAAGGTCGTACGGTCGATGCCCTTTGTGGTGGTGCCGGCGACCGGTCGTGGCAGCAGAGAAAGACGCTTCGCCTTGCAGCCAAGCCGGGTTCTGGGGGTTCTCTTCTCAGTGTTCGTGGCGGGAGCGCTGTTGGCTACGGGAACCTTCGCGGCTTACTGGATCTTCACCGACCAAGCCCTCGTCCGAGAGGACTACCAGCGGCTTGCTAACGAGGTCGACGCTCTGCGCGTCGCTCTGTCTGATCTTCAATCTCAGCAAGCCGAGAGTCCGCGCGGTGCAGAGCGGGCTCCAACCGACGACGGGGAAGAAGGCCCCCCTCGACTCGCCCTGGCCATACCGTCCATCAACGACAAGAAGAATCACATTCGGATCGCGCTGCTCCGCTCCGAAGGCGCTGTCACCCTGGAGGGGGAGGGCTTGCTAATCAGCCAGGGACGAAACCAGGCCATCCCCATGCCCCGAGGGCGAGCCCTCACCCGGGTGCGACCCGAAGGGGTCTGGGTCGAGGGTGTAGGCATCCTCCCGGACGGGACCCGCATCGAAAACCGACTGGGCTCCATCCGAATCGGCGACAAGGAGTTCCCTGGAATTCTCGAATTGCACAGGGAGGGAACACGGCTGCTGTTGGTCAACGAGGTGGAGCTGGAGCGCTACCTCCACGGTGTCGTTGCTGGGGAGCTGCCAGCCCACTGGGGGCTGGAGATCAAGAAGGCGCAAGCGGTCGCAGCTCGCACCTACGCGCTGATGCAGAGAGAGACGTCGGACAAAGCCTATGACGTGGAGTCCACGGTCAGTGATCAGGTCTACCTGGCCTCAGCCATTGACCCGGGCTCGCGAGCAGCCGTCACGGCGACACACGGCGAGGTTATGACGAGGGATGGATACCTCGTCTCCGCCTTCTATCACTCGACCTGCGCCGGCCACACAGAGTCCCCCCACAACGTCTGGCCTGAGCGACCGAGCCATGGCAATTCGGAGGTGCCGTGTCCACACTGCAGCAAGGCACCGGGGCTCAAGTGGCAAACGCAACTGAAGCCCGAAGAACTGCTCGATGCCATCCGAGGGCAAGGCCACACGGCCAAGCGCGTCACGGGCCTTCACATCCGGGAGCGAAGCTCGTCTGGTCGCGTGACCCGCATCGACATCATGACCGACAAGGAGCCCGTGCAGTGGACGGGGAACGAGTTCCGGGAGCACCTCGGCTGGATGCGAATCAAGAGCGCCCGATTCGACCAGAATGTGGACGGAGACGTCTTTCACTTGAGCGGCAGCGGCGCCGGTCACGGGGTCGGCCTCTGCCAATGGGGAGCCCGCAAGATGAGCCGTGACGGGCAGGACTACCGCAGCATCCTGTCCACCTATTACCCCCTCGCCAAGATCGAACAGATTTACTAGCGTCCGCGTTCGGAGGAACTTGTCATGCCCACAGCTCGCTTAGTGCCCTTAGTGGTCGGGTCACTCTCCCTGGTTGCCCTAATCACCTTCCCGCTCGCCTGTGCTCCGGGGGAAAACAGCGGGGCGAACGATGGTGAGATCTGCGGCGATGGTGTCGACAACGACAATGACGGCGCCGTGGATGAGGGCGTCGACGAAGACGGTGATACCTACCGAACCTGCGACATCCCAGAGCTCATCGACTGCGACGACGACGACCCAGACATTCACCCAGGAACCGACGAACTGTGCGATGGCCAGGACACGAACTGCGACGGTGAAGTGGACAATGTCGATCTCGACGACGACGGGTACATCTCCGCCGACTGCGGTGGCACGGACTGCAACGACGCCAACGCCAATGCTTATCCAGGCCACCCCGAGGCTTGCGACGGCGCAGACAACGACTGCGATGGCGAGGTCGACAACGGATTTGACGCTGATGACGACGGGTTCACCTTCTGCGCCGGCGACTGTGTGGACAGCGATCCACTCATCAACCCGGACGCACCAGAGACCTGTGATGGGCTCGACAACAACTGCAACTGCAGCAGTGACAGCAATGAAGACGGCATCACTTGCGGCCCGGGAGACACCAACGTCGACGAGGACTACGACGCCGACGGGGACGGATTCGTAGACGCCACCGACCCATTCTGCGTGGAAGTCTACGGTCCCGGTGGAGCCGGCGAGTCGAGCGGTGACTGCAACGATGACCCAGACGACGGTGGGGC
>PBPL01000027.1 GCA_002724675.1 Deltaproteobacteria bacterium
CCACTGTCTTGTCCATGTCCACCATGCGGCGAGGATCGGGCAGATCTCGTAGGGAGCCATGGAGCCAGGCCTTCGCATCATCAGCGCTGCTGATCCCCCGATTCAATAACAACCGAGCTACCAGTGGTGGGACGGAGGCGGCCTCTCCCAGCGATGCCGTGTCTTCCTCGCCGGGGTCGCGCACCTTCCAGTGACGAACCGCTCGCTGAACTGAAGGCAGGGGCGCTTGGGCGCGTCCGTCGCTCTTCATTGGCCCGCAAGCCCCTCCTACAAGCGCGCGCCGTGGTTGGCAGCCCGGCCGCGGTCGCGGGAGTCATCTGTAGTCTGCACATCCACAGGCAGCCACTTCTGGAGGAAGAGGATGAGTGGCGAGGCCACGAACACCGACGAGTAGGTACCCACCAGGACACCCACGAACAGAGCCAAGGCGAAGTCGCGAAGGATCGGACCACCCCAAATCATCAGCGACGTCACCGCGAGGATTGTGGTCACCGAAGTCAGCAACGTCCGAGACAGCGTCTCGTTCAACGACAGGTTGATGACCTCAGCGAGGTCCCGCCGCGGAAAGCGGACCAGGTTTTCGCGAATGCGGTCATACACAACGATGGTGTCGTTCAGCGAGTAACCGACAATCGTCAGCAGCGCACCGATGGTGGGCAGCGTGAACTCCCGACCAAGCACACAAAAGACGCCCACCGTGAACAGGACGTCGTGCAGCAGAGCTACAACTGCCCCGGGAGCGAAGGCCAGGTCAAAGCGAAACGCCACATACACCAGAATCAGTGCCAACGAGAGCACAAGGGACAGTATCCCCTTGCGACGCAGTTCTGCACCCACGGCTGGACCGACCATCTCCACACTGATGACTTCAAAGGAGGCCTTGCCACCCTGATCCGTCCCCAGCACGCTGGCCAGCTCAGCCTTCACCTTGTCGGTGAGACCGGGATAGGAGATCTCGTAGGCGTTGTGGTCGACCTTACTCTCGGCCACAGCCACATCAGGACTCATCGCTTGAAGTCGAGCAGCCAAGACGCTGATGTCTCGGGGTTCCGTGGACACAACGGTCATGTGCACACTCTGACCGGGATTCCAGTCGAAGCGGGCCCAAGCCGCCTCCCCATCGTCCGCCAGCAGCTGCTGCTTCACCTTCTCAAAGAATTCATCTGCTCCGAAGTTGATGTTCTCGACTCGGATCAGGAACTCGGTTCCTTCGGTGCCAAACGACTGGACGTTGTCGTCATTGAGCCCGATGCCAGCGAGGCCCTGACGAATGGCTGAAATGTCGATGCCCCCGGGAACGAGCACGTGAATCTCGGTTCCACCCGAGAAATCAACGCCGTACTTCGGCGCGAAGACAAAGTCGCGGTTGATGGAACCAAACAGCGCACAAAAGAGTGACGTCCCCACCAAGAGAATGGACAGGGCAGCCAGCGGCTTTCGCTTGCCGATGAAGTCAATGGTGGTGCCGGGACGGATAATCTGCATGACGTCCCCCTCAGATTCCGATGGACAGGCGCTTAGCGCCTCGCCCGAAGGTGAAGTAGTCGAACACGAGTCGAGTCACCACCAGCGCGGTGAAGACCGAAGTGAAGATGCCAATCATCAGCGTGACCGCAAAGCCCTTGATGGGGCCCGAGCCATAGCTGTAGAGGACAGCACCTGTGATGAAGGTCGTGATGTTGGCATCCAGGATGGTCCAGGTGGCCTTTTCGTAGCCCGCAGAGACGGCGGCGCGGACACTTCGGTTTTGGCGCACCTCTTCCCGGATACGCTCAAAGATGATGACGTTGGCATCCACCGCCATACCGATTGTCAGGATGATCCCGGCGATACCAGGCAGCGTGAGCGTCGCTCCAAATGCCGCCAGCACAGCGAGAATGAACGCCATATTCAGGGCCACCGCGAAGTTCGCCACCAGACCCGCGCCCCGGTAGTAGATGGCCATGAAGATCAAGATCAGCAGCCCCGCTACGAGGGCAGCAAACCGACCGGCTTGGATGGAGTCGTCTCCCAGCGTCTTACCCACCGTTCGGTTGTGCAGGATCTCGATGGGAGCCGGCAGAGCACCTGCGTGCAGTACGACGACCAGATCTTGGGCGTTGCGCACCGACTGGACGGAATCGGCTTCCCCCAGGGTGATGGAAGCGATTCCGTTGGGGATCTTCTCCTGAAACACCGGAGCAGAGTTCACGTTGCCGTCCAGGATGATGGCCATTCGCTTTCCGACGTTGTCGCCGGAGAGCTTGCTAAACAGGCGCGCGCCCTCGTCATCCAGTTCCATGCGCACGTAAGGGACATTGAACTGGTCGCGAGCCACTGAGCCATACTCGACTCGGTCGCCGGTCAGGTCGACCTTGCGATTGACCATGTAGGGCTCGTTGCGCACCTGGCGCATCTGGATCTCGTCGAAGGTCTTGTTGTGAAAGACCTCGGCATCCTCGGGAATTTTTCCAGCGAGCGCCCGAGCCAATTGGTCATCGGAGTAGGACTCGGGCAGCTCCGCCTCCTTCACCGCCTCCTCCACAACCCGAGTCACCCGGGCGTCGGACCAGCCAGCATCGGGGTGGGTATCCCCATACAGCATGCGGAACTCAAGGCGCGCCGTCTGACCCACCAGGTCGATGGCCCGCTGGGGGTCATCGAGGCCCGGCAACTGAACCGTGATTCGATCTTCGCCCTTCGTCAGAATCACGGGCTCGGTGACTCCGAATTCATCCACCCGGTTGCGGATCGTCTCGACCGCCTGCTGGAGGGCTGTCTCCTTAATGTTGGCCTCGTGCCAGTCTTGGAGCCCATAGAGCAAACCTGGGCGTCCATCCTCATCGGTAGCGCCGAGATAGAGATAGAGACCGGAGTTGTCCTTGATGATCTGCCGGGCGCGACCACTGTCCCCGGGGTCGACCATCACCGTGATGTCCGACGTACCCTCCACTCGCTTTGCGGTCCCCTCAATACCCTCATCCTTGAGCAAGTTGGGGATCTGATCACTGCCTCGATCTCCTGCAGCCTCCAGCGCCTTTCTCAGATCCACCTGGAGCTCCAGATCGATGCCACCTTGCAGGTCGAGCCCGAGGTTGATCTTCTTCTCGGGAAAGACATCTGCCCAATCGGGGGCACGGGACAGCGCATCCTTGTGGCTACCGCCATCAATGGACAACCCCACCTTCTGTCCGGCTGTCACCGTCTGCGACGAGTCTGTCGGGCTCCCGTCGACCGTGGTCTTTCCGTCCTTGCCCAGGGCCTGGACCCGTCCAACGGTCAGGTCCTCGACCCGCTGAGCCAAGTACTTCTCGAGGCTCACGCCGGCACCGTCCGCGTCGACCTGGAATTCCCAGGAACCGGGGGCTTCCTTGTTCGTATGATCTCCTAGCGCACGCTCGGCCGCCCCTCGAGCCTCCTCACCCTGGGCAGCGAACAGCTGCGACTCCAGCTGCGCCAGTCGCGCGTAGTAACCCTGCAACTCGCTGCTGGTCGACCACCCGCCAAAGGTCCACACCAGGTAGGCCCCACTGAGCACCAGGAACAGCGCCACCGTGCTGCTCTTGAACCACCAGTTTCCATCCATCGCTGCCTTCTCCTCTACTCCGTGTACGCCTCGGGAAGTCCCCTATAGCGCATCACGCTCTGCTCTACGTTCAGTCCTCGTCAGAACCTGTACTGCCCACCGAAGAGTCGCCCACCTTACGGGCCACTTTGTCCTTGTCCAGCCGGATGCGAACTCCCTTGGCTACTTCCACATGAAGGATCCGCTCTTCCACGGCAAAAACCTTGCCGTGGATGCCCGCATGGGTGACCACCTGGTCGCCCTTCTTCAGGCTCGAGATAAGGTTCTGATGTTCTCGCGCCTGCTTCGCCTGCGGCCGGAAAATCAGGAAGTAGAAAATGGCGATCATGATCATCACCATCATGAAGAACTGAGAACCCTGCCCGGGCGGGGGCCCCTGGGGAGCAGCGCCCTGCGCAAGAGCGGTCGAGATAAAGAGGTCGAACATGGAAACTCTCGGAATTCGAATTAGTCAGTGCAAGGAAGACCCGGGATCCTTCAGACGTCGTCACCTACCCGCTGGCGACTCGGAGGTTGACCGTCCCGATCACTGCGGGCCCACGCCAGAAGATCCGACAGGTTTCCTTCGGCAATTGCGGTACGGATTCGACGCATCAGGTGCTGGTAATAGTGCAGGTTGTGGATGCTCTGCAAACGCGCAGCGAGCCCATCACCCAGAACCGACAGGTGACGTAGATAGCTTCGACTGAAACGCTGACATGTAAAACAGCTGCAGTCCTCGTCCAGGGGCCGGTCATCACGACGCCACTTTGCGTTCTTGATCACCAGGCGGCCCTTGCTGGTGAACAGGTTGCCGTTTCGGGCGTTGCGAGTGGGCAACACACAGTCGAACATGTCGACGCCTGCAGCCACAGCCTCGATGATGTCTTCGGGGTACCCGACGCCCATCAAGTACCGCGGTTTCCCTTTCGGGAGCCGCGGGGCCGCGAACTGTACCACTGAGTACATGGCTTCGGGAGCCTCGCCCACGGAAAGTCCGCCGAGAGCGTAGCCATCGAAGTCCAAGGCAGACAGTCGCTCGACAGACTCGGCCCGCAGGTCATCTTCGAGACCACCTTGAACAATCCCAAACAGCGCGGGCCCCGCCTTTGGATCCCGAGACACCGTCAGGCTTCGCTCCGCCCAGGCCATCGTCCGCTCCAGGCTCCTGCGAAGCACATCCCGGTTGGCTGGCAGCGCAGGACACTCGTCCAAGACCATGGCGACATCCACACCAAGGTCCACTTGGGCCTGAACAACGGACTCGGGGGTAAGGCGCACCAAGTCTCCGCCGTGGGGATTGCGGAACGTGACCCCGTCGTCATCGAGGTCACGGAGGCCCTCGAGGCTGAAGACTTGGAAGCCACCGCTGTCCGTCAGGATGGGGCGGTCCCAGCCCATGAACCGATGGAGGCCACCTAGCTCTCGGATCAACTCGGTGCCTGGCCGACAGACCAGGTGATAGGTGTTGGCGAGGACTATGTCCGCGCCGAGTTCTTGCAGCTCCCGCGGGCCGACCGAACGTACAGCCCCATAGGTGCCCACAGGCATGAACGCTGGGGTCGACACCACACCGTGGGGCAGCGTGAGGCGCCCCGCTCGGGCCTGGGTGGTCGAGTCCTTGTGCAGGACTTCGAATCGGAGCCGTTGCTGGGTCATAGAATCAACATCGCGTCGCCGTAGCTATAGAAGCGATAGTCCTTCTGCACGGCATGGGCGTAGATGTCCAGCGCGCGTTCCCGACCTAGCAGGGAGGCTACCAACACGAGAAGGCTACTCTCGGGGAGGTGAAAGTTGGTCAGCAGGGCTGTCTTCAAGCGTGGCCCATCGCCTGGCCGAAGAAAGAGGCTCGTCTCCCGAAAGGCTCCGTCTGCTGGCCGCCCCATGCGGTGCCATGACTCCAGGCTGCGACACACGGTGGTGCCCACCGCCACCACCCGACCGCCGGCGTCGATGCATCGCTCCACCTGGCGGGCCGTCTCGGGAGGAACACAGAAGGTCTCGGTGTGCATGCTGTGATCTGCGAGGTTCTCAGTGCGGATTGGCTGAAACGTTCCGGGCCCCACATGGAGCGTCACTGGAGCCACAGCGACACCCATAGCCCGCAGATGGTCCAGCATGTCGTTCGTGAAGTGCAGGCCTGCCGTTGGGGCCGCCACGGCACCTTCATGAGCGGCATAGACACACTGGTACCGGTGGCGGTCCTCACTCCTGGGGCCGTCCTCTCGTCGAATGTACGGGGGCAGCGGCATCTCGCCCCAGCGCTCGAGAACCTGGGAGAGGTCCCTTGGGGTATCGCCTTGGGCTCCTGTGGCGATAGCAAGCTGCCTGAGTCCCGACCCCACATCGTCTCCGACGACCAGGATGGGATCAGCAGCCCCAGTGTCCTCGGAGGACGACTCCGCAAGCGGGCCTCGTCGAACTACACAGACCCGCGTTCCTGCCGCGACCCTCGCTGAAGGCCGCACCATCGCCGCCCAGGCGCCATCGGCCAGCGGCCGAACAGCCAAGAGTTCCACTCGACCGCCCGTAGCCTCCTTGCGGGCCCAGAGACGAGCTGGAAGGACCCGAGTGTCGTTGACGACCAGCAAGTCACCAGGACGCACGAAGTCGGGAAAATCGCGAAAGGAGCGAGACTCAGGCGCCCCTCCTTCGCGATGAACCACCAACAAACGACTGTCGCCGCGGCGATCGGTCGGCTGCTGAGCTATCAATCGCTCTGGCAAGTCGTAGCGATACCCCGACAGGTCAGCAGCGAGGGTGGGATTCGGGTTCAAGTCAGGCACGGATGAGCGCGCTTCTAGGGGTCCGTCCGTCCGCTGTCAACGCCCAGGGCGTTGACCCCCTCCCCTGTCCTTCCCATACTCCGACCATGCGAGTGGCCCTGGCCCAGATCAACACCACTGTCGGTGACTTCGAGGGAAATCGAGCGCGGATCGAGGCTGCGTACCGGCGAGCCCGTTCCGCAGGTGCGGATCTCGTGATGACGCCTGAGCTGGCGCTGGCGGGCTACCCACCGAGAGACCTGCTGGAGCGTCGCGGCTTCGCAGAGGCCTGCGGGAGTGCGCTAAGGGCACTCGCGGCGGTAACAACCGATGGTGGAGGACTCCTCGTCGGCGTGGTAGCCCCCAACGACAACAAGGTCGGTCGCCCCGTCTTCAACAGCGCCGCGCTGCTCGCAGATGGCGTCGTGACGGACATCGTGCACAAGAGCCTGCTGCCTACCTACGACGTCTTCGACGAAGCGCGCTACTTCGAGGCCGGAAACGCAGAGCAACTGCGTCCGCTCGCTTTTCGCGGCCGAAGCCTAGGAGTCACTCTCTGCGAAGACCTGTGGAATGACCCGGGCTTCTGGGACGCCCGACTCTACGCACTCGACCCCGCAAGAAAGCTCGCAGAGGCCGGCGCCGACGTGCTCCTGAACCTCTCTGCATCTCCGTTCCACCTGGGCAAGGGGCACCTGCGACGCCGCATGCTGTCAGCCCTGGCAAAGAGCCATGGGCTCCCCGTGTTGCAATGCAACTTGGTCGGCGGCAATGACGACCTCGTGTTCGACGGGGGCAGCCTGGCCCTGGGATCCGATGGTTCCCTTCAAGCCCTGGGGACTGCGTTCACTGAAGACCTGGTGCTGGTGGACCTCGACTCTCCCAAGCCAACGCTGGAGATCCCTTCACCACCTCCCCATGCAGAGCAAGCGGCTCGAGCTGTGGTTCTCGGCATCCGCGACTACTTCGAGAAGTGCGGCTTCCAACGGGCGGTGATCGGACTCAGCGGCGGCATCGACTCCGCCGTGACAGCGGCCCTAGCAGCGCGGGCACTGGGATCCGAAAACGTCACCGGCATCACCATGCCGTCGCGCTATTCCTCAACAGGCTCTGTGGAGGACTCCCGGTCGCTGGCAAGCCTCCTGGGGATCCCCTTTCACGTCATCCCGGTGGGCCCGGCCCACGACGCCTATCACTCGATGCTGAGTCATCTGTGGGCCAGCGCCGATCTCGAAGACACGAGCATGGCGGGTCTCACTGACCAGAACATCCAAGCACGCATTCGAGGCAACATCCTGATGGCTTGGTCCAACCGGACGGGAGCCTTGGTGCTCTCCACCGGCAACAAGAGTGAGCTAGCAGTGGGCTATTGCACCCTGTACGGCGACATGGCCGGCGGACTGGCCGCGATCTCGGACCTGCCCAAGACCCTGGTCTATGAGGTGGCGCGCTGGCTCAACCAGAGCGCCGAGACGATTCCGGAGGCCACCCTCACCAAGCCCCCATCCGCAGAACTCGCTCCAGACCAACTGGACACGGACTCTCTGCCCCCCTACGAGCAGCTGGACCCAATCCTGCACGGATACCTGGAAGAGGGTTGGGATGCCGAAGCCATCATCAAGAACACCGGCGCCGACCCTGCCACCGTCCATCGGATACTGCACATGGTCGACCGCAACGAGTTCAAGCGCCGCCAGGCCGCCCCCGGGCTCCGGGTCACCAGCAAGGCATTCGGGCAGGGGCGTCGTTACCCCGTAGCAGCCCGCTTCAACAGCTAGGGGGTTCCCGAGCCGCCCGGCGGTCCGAAGGCCTTGAGCATCTCGATGGGGATCGGAAAGACCACAGTAGAGCTGTTCTCTGCCGCCACCTCGCTCAGGGTCTGAAGGTATCGCAACTGGATTGTGATGGGCGACTCCGACATCACGACGGAGGCCTCTGTCAGCTTGCGCGAGGCCTGGAGTTCGCCATCCGCCGAGATGACCTTGGCCCGGCGCTCACGCTCAGCCTCGGCCTGCTTGGCCATGGCCCGCTGCATCTCCTGCGGCAAGTCAATGTGCTTGAGCTCCACGTCAGAGACCTTGATGCCCCAGGGATCCGTGGACTCATCCAAGATCCCCTGCAGCTGGGAGTTGATCTTCTCGCGGTCAGCGAGCAACTCGTCCAGCTCGGCGGTGCCAGCAACAGAACGCAAGGTCGTCTGCGCTAGCTGCGATGTGGCGTACAGGTAGTTCTCGACCTCAATGATGGCCTTGTCGGGGGCCATCACGCGGAAATAGACCACCGCGTTCACCTTCACCGACACGTTGTCGCGGGTGATGACATCCTGGGACGGAATGTCGAGCGTGATAATCCGCATGCTGACCTTCACCATCCGCTCGATGCCCGGAATGAGCAGCACGAGCCCGGGGCCTCGCACCCCTACGTAGCGACCCAGCCGAAAGACGACCCCTCGTTCGTATTCTCGGAGCACCTTGACGGCCGAGAAGAGCACGACAGCGCCAAAGAAGATCACAAGCCCAGCAAGTTCGACAATCATCATCTCTATTCTCCTAACCAGGGCTGCAGGCAGCCGGCAAATGGAAGCTTGGTGCGTCCCGAGGGCGGAACCTTACTCCTTGGAGCGACGGAACGGGAGTTCAGAGTCAAGAAGAGAGGTCTTCCGTGGTGGCAGCCGCTTCACGCTCCACCTCCAGCACCAGACCATCGACTCGCACCACCCGCACATACTGATCCCTGGCAACAGGCTGTTCGCAGCGGGCCGACCAGCGCTCCCCGTGCACGAACACCTGGCCCACCGCCCGGCCACCGGGGATCTCGCGCAGCACACGAGCTTCGGCCCCGACCATGCCTTCACTGCCCCCCACGACCTCACGAACCTGGCCCCGATAGACGAGCCAACCGACCCCGAGGGTGACCACCGCCGAGAACGCCGCCACCGCAATGACCACGGTAGGAGACACGCCGACGGTGAACTCTGGGCTCTCCTTCACAAGGAACAGCCCACCGAACACGATCGAGGCGAGCCCTGCCGTGGTGAACAGACCGAAGCTGGTCACGTAAACCTCCGCAATCAGACAACCAAAACCGATGATGACGAACAAGAGAGCCAAGATGTTGACTGGAATAAAGCTCAGCCCAAAGGCCGCGAGCAACAACGCGATGGCCCCAACGACTCCCGGCACGATGAGCCCCGGGTTGTTGAACTCGAGATACAGCCCCAGCGCCCCCAGGGCCATCAACAAGAACGTCACGTTGGGGTGGGTCAGGACGGTCAGGACTTTCTGGGCCAGCGTCATGGCTTGATCGAGGACCTGGCCCTGTGTCCGCAGGACAACCTGTTTCCCACCAGCAACCTCCACGGTGCGTCCATCGATGGTTGCAAGTAGCTCTCCCAGCCCCTTCGCCTCGAGATCGACGACGCCCAGCTCCACCGCTTCTGTCACCTGAATGGAGACACTGTCTCGAACCGCCTGCTCGGCCCAGTCCGCGTTGCGACCGCGCTGGTCAGCAATGTTGCGAATGAAGGCAACCGAGTCATTGGTGACCTTCTCCAACATCGCCGCTTCACTGTCTTTGCCCGCCTCGCCCTTGTCTTCACTGCCAGGCCCCACAGGGGGCTTCATGATGACCGGATGGGCCGCGCCAATGTTGGTAGCCGGCGCCATCGCCGCCACATGAGCCGCCATGGTAATGAAGGTTCCCGCTGAGGCAGCACGGGATCCCTCGGGGCCCACGTAAACGATGATGGGGGTCTCCGACGCCAACATGGCCTTGACGATCTCGCGTGTGCTCTGGAGCGAGCCACCCGGTGTGTCGAGCACGAGCACCACGGCGCGCACCTCAGCATCTGCTTGAGCGGACTCCAGCCCCTCGACGAAGTAGTCTCGCGTGCCGCGATTGATGATCTGGTCATCCAGAGTGAAGACCTCGACGCGTCCTGGGCCCAAGTCCACCGGCACTGCTGTACCCGGCTGGCTTCCTGCGGAGTCGTCGTCCCCTACCCCATCAGCATCCACAGCGAGATCCGGCTCAGCGTCGGGGACCTCTCCCACACTCGGGGGTTCGGCGGACACTCCGGCGGCAGCAAGAAAGACGCCTAGTGAGAGGAGCGCGACAGTCAGCAGCGCGACCTTCTTCATCGGGAACTTGCCTCTTTTCGGGTCAGGGGTTCAGGCAGGGCACGTCCAGTCGCGCGTTCGTATTCCATGCGCACCAGCTTCATGTCCTCGAGCACCTTGCGCTTGTCGGAGGGATTGCGCAACAGATAGGCCGGGTGATACGTGGGAACGAAAGCGATCCCCCGGAACGGGTGCACTCGACCACGGAGTCGGCCGATGGAGGAATCGGTCTCGAGCAATGTCTGTACCGCAAAGCGCCCCAGGCCGACAACGACCTTGGGCTGCAGGGCTCCCAGCTGTTCCCAAAGAAATGGAGAGCAGGTGGCAACCTCATCGGGCTCTGGATCCCGATTGTTGGGAGGGCGACACTTCACCACGTTGCAGATGTAGACCTCTGATCTGGACAGTCGGATCACGTTCTCGATGATGGCGGTGAGCAGCTCACCGGCCTTGCCCACGAAGGGCTCTCCCTGCTGATCCTCGTTGTAACCAGGGCCTTCGCCCACAAACACGATGTCCGCTTCAGGACTTCCCGAGCCGAACACCACATGGGTTCGCTGCTCATGAAGCTTGCACCGGGTGCAGTCGCCAATGTCGTCGAGGACAGCTAGCAGACGATCGGCCGGCGACGACGAGGCAGGAGCAGCCGACGGTGTCCGAGTCTCGGGCACAGGTGGAAACTCCTCGGGCTCCGGCGTCGGAGCCGCTGGCTTAGCTTCCACCGCCTCCGGCACCTCAGGGCGAACTTCCGCAGAGACCAGCGACGAGGACTCCACTGGCGGAGTGTGCTCTGCGCCACCTTCCGTCCCCGCCGGGTCGGAGCGGAGCTCGGGAGCTGGACCTCTAGGTACCCGCGCGCAGTCCCCTTGCTGCACCGCGATCCACGTGCGCAGGTCGCCGACAATGGCGGCAAGCTCGTCGTGCAGGCCCAGCTCACTCACGGAAGCACTCCTGTTGCTGTTGCTGTGTTCCCATGACCATCGTCCACCGTGAAGCTCCACGAGCTTCCACTCTCGGGAGCCAGGCTGACGAGATCAACTACCACGGTCGTGCCCGTTTCGTCATCGACACCGGTGACCTCGACGAACTCCTCGGACACATCACCGGACTCAGAGGCAACCAACACCTGGATACCCCCCGGACCGCTGACCAGGGGTGTGGGTGAGTTGGGTCCGGAGGTTTGGTGGAGCAATCGGTAGCCCCTCGGTGCTGCGCTGTAGGCGAGGCGGAGGGTCGCAACAGTGCCATCCAAAGACACGTCGAGGTCGAGTGCTGCAGGCGTCACTTCAAAGGGCTCCGAGTGCTGGGCCCACGGCAAGCTGTCGAAGGGATAGGCCGTGTCTTCGGGATCGCGTGAGCCCCCCGAGGCCACCAGGCGATAGCGTCCCAGAGGCAACGCGGACACATCCTGCAGCCCCCCCCAGGTCTGAACGGCTTGCCACTCTGCGTGATACAGGTGCGTGCGTACGGGATCGGGCTCTTCATCGGTGCCCTGGAGGGGGTCGGGCGTGTAGGTCACCAAGATGTCGGGGAGGGCATCGGACACGGCGTCCCCTCGAGGAGTCGTCACGGGAACCCAGCCGTCGGTCTCGTCCTCACGCTGGAGCTCGACCGAGACAAGGCCTGTCGCCGGGTCACTGCCCTGAAAGGTAAATCGGGCAATTCCCTGGATGCGCTCTACCGTCGGATTGGGCTGCACCTGAGCGGGCCGCACGTCATCCCGAACGAAGAGGTAGTCGGGCAAGGCCTCCAACGGAGTACCGGCATCTGGGCTCGGGTCGGGCTCCACAATGGGCGTCACCCAGTCTGGATACCAGGTGGATGTTGGAAAGTCCGGCCACGCCGGGTCCTCGACTACCGGAGTGTGAGCAAGCTCCACCACATCCAAGAGCTGCTCGAGTAGGTACTCCCCCTGCAGCGGTCCCCACCAGACGATGGCCGGCTCATAACCAGCACTCAACCAATCATCTGCCGTAAGGAGATAGCCCTCGTGATCCATGGCGTAGGCCAGCACAACCGTTCTCTCGGCTCCCTTCTCAGCACGGGCACGGTGCCGCAGGAACTGAGTCCAGAGGGTCGTCGCCTCGCCCGGCGCAAAGGCAAAGACGACGTGCTCGTCCTGGGTTCCGCCCTCTCCCAGCACCGTGACCGGGACGCTGCCGATGCCCAAGGCCCCGAGCATCGCCGTCCGGGATTCCGGCAGCGGCAAGGGATAGTCGTCCCGGCTGTCGATGTAGCCACGAAACGCGATCCTGAAGAGCGAGTAGCCCTTGTCCACGTCGAGACAGCTCGCATACATGGGCAGGGGCACATCCAGACCAAACAGGGCGATGTCGATGTCGGGTTCCCCGCACAGCACGGCTCCGTGCTGTGCCCAGAACTCGTCCAGCGGACTCCGAATGGCACAGTCAGGGCTCACAAATCCATCGCACCCCTGGTCCCACACCTGTAGGTCGGGCCGATAGGGATCGTCCGCCCAGCTGGGATCCCATTCCATGTAGTGCAGGTCTACGGCGCCATTGCGGGTGACGCGTATGTCCCGTCCCTGGCGCACATAGCGCTGAACCGGCTCCAACTCCACCTCTCCTGCCGCGACCTCCGTAGCCTCGTACAAGGCCACGAGCCCCTCTACCGCGTTCTCCGCCACCGACTCCAGCTGGGCAAAGCCCGAGTGGTTGCCGCGAGGGCTCACATCCCCAGCTGCACCCTGCGCAAAGATCCACCGCGGGCCCCCATGCCGCTGTTGAAGCAGCGTCGAGATGTGCCCAGGAGCATCCGTACTCACCAGGGGGTTCCCCCCCCCGAGAACCGTGCCGTGAATACCAAAAGCAAACAGAGCAGCAATGGGATCACCGTCCACCGAGTCCACTCGCAACAGAGTCGCCCGCGCGTCCTTGTGACCGGCTCCTGTCGGCTCACCAGCGGGCCCGTGAAGGTGGTCATTCTCGCTCCGCCGATCGCCGAAGACCTGGTCTTCACCAATGGGATCGAAGTTCGGATCAATTCCCAGGCCGATCGCTGCCTCCGTACGCGCCACAAAGGCCTGCTCTGCCAGATCGGCCAACTGGTTCACCAGGCGATCGAAGATCTCCTGCCTGAAAAAATCACCCCCAAAGAACAAGACGGTCGACTTGGTGAACGGCCCATAGGACGAGTGGGAGTGGCTCGCCAACGTGAAGACCGAGTCGGTCATGTCTCGGTCGAAGCGTCTCGAGAGTTCTTCTCCCAGCGCTTCGGTGAGACCGTCAAACGAATAGATGAGGTCGAAACGAACGATCGCTGCGGCGTCCTCCCCGTTTTCTAGGTAGAGCACGTCCGCTGGAATCCTCGTCTGCCAACCTGCCGACGGTATGAAGTCGGTCCGGTAGTCCGAATCGCGGGTGTCGGGTCCAGACTCATCGCCCAGCGAGCGGTCCCGTGCTGTGTAGCCGCCTAGAGGAGTGCCCACTGGCAGATCGAGGGTCCCGCCCGCGGCGCCGGCCACGAGCACACCAGAGGTTCTGGCATCCCAGTCGGGAACACCGTCATCAACAATCTCTTCTTCACAAGCGGCAAGACAGAGGCCGCCGACCAGAATCAATGGAACAAGAATGCGCATGCAGGTCCCTTGTGCGTGCCCGACCGGCCCCCTAGCCGCGTCGGGCGCAAACCTTACTGCAAGCTGACCAGGAACGGAGCCCCAATTGAATGCTTAGTCGCGTTCGGCGAGGAGGGGCACGATCCGGTCGATGATCTCGTGCGCCACTCGATCCTTCGAGAGACGCGGAAGTTCGACGGGCTCTCCATGACGAGCGAGGAGCGTCACTACGTTCGTGTTGACGCCGAAGCCAGCGCCTTCAGTGGTCAGGTTGTTGGCAACGATGAGGTCTAGGTTCTTTCGTTCGAGTTTGGACTGGGCCCCATCCAGCAGCTTTTCGGTCTCCATGGCGAAGCCCACGAGAACTCGGTGGCCCTTGCGCTGACCGAGGCTGGCGAGAATGTCTGTGGTGGGCTCCATCCGGACGCTGGACAGTTCGTTGCCAGACCCCTTCTTCAGCTTGTGATCAGCCGTGGCAACAGGACGGAAATCGGCAACTGCCGCCGCCATCACCACGACATCCGCCTGGTCGAAGCGCGCCTCGACCTCCGTGTGCATCTCTGCGGCAGTCGTCACCGCACAGCACTCCACTCCCGCCGGTGGGGACAGCGCCGTGGGCCCCGAGACAACCAGCACCCGCGCGCCACGTCGGGCGGCGGCGCGCGCCACGGCATAGCCCATCTTCCCCGTGCTCGGGTTGGACAAGAAGCGCACAGGGTCCAAATGCTCTCGAGTGGGGCCGGCAGTGACCAGAACCGTCCTGCCCACCAAGTCTGGCGGCCGTAGTAGGTCCTTAATGGCGAGCAATGCGTCGGCGGGTTCCGGCAAACGACCCTCACCGATTTCGCCGCTCGCCAGCCGGCCGCTAACGGGCGGGAGCACAGAGACGCCGGACTCACGCAGCCGCCTCAGGGCGTCCTCGTAAGCAGCCTGGGCGGCCATACGATGGTGCATGGCCGGACACAGCAGGACAGGTCCGTCGAAGCACGAGACAGAGAGGGCCAGCAGATCATTTGCCCGACCCGAAGATGCCCTCACTAGAAAGTCCAGTGTGGCGGGGTAGACCACAATCGCATCGGCCCAAGCCGACAGGTCCACGTGCAGCTCGCCCCCCTCGCTCCGGTCCAGGTCCCAGATATCCCGGTAGACGGGCTGCCCGGTCAGGGCCTGGAACGTGGCCTCGCCCACAAACTTGGTGGCGCTGTCCGTCATGGCCACGCGCACCTCGACACCTTCTTCTTGGAGGGCGCGCAGCAACAACACGGCCTTGAACGCAGCGACGCCGCCCGTCACACCCAGCAGCAAGCGCGGGCCACGGGAATGGGAAGAGTTGGTGTTCATCGCGCGGACCTATACCGTGGTGAGGTTAGCAGGGCCAGATGCGAACTCTGCCCGACTCAAAGCGCATCCACGTCACCCTGGCCCACCCGAAGCAGCTCGAACGGATGCTCGCAGAGATCGACCACGGTCGTGGGGTCCTCGAGACCAAAGCCTCCATCGATCACGCCGTCGAGTCGTTCGCCCATGACCTCTTCGATGTCCACGGGGTCCACCACGAACCGTTCTTCGTCCAGGTTTGGAAGACGCAAGGACGTGGTCACCAAGGGGCGACCGAGGAAGCGCGCCAGCGCGCGGGGAATTGCTGCATCCGGAACGCGAACACCAATCGTTCGTCGCTTCTTGTGCATGCGCTTGGGGATCTCGGATCCGGCCGCCACGATGAACGTGTAGGGGCCTGGCAGCACACGCTTGAGTGTCCTATAGGCAAGGGAAGAGATGGGGCCGGAGAAGCGACCGATATCGTCCACCTCGGCGAACAGCAAGCTGAGCGGGTGACTCCGTGGCGATTGCTTCAACTCGTACATGCGATCGATGGCCTTCCAGGCATCCAGGTCACAAGCCATCGCGTACCCAGAGTCCGTTGGAATCGCCAGAACGCCACCCTTGCGGAGCAGCTCTACCGACTCGAGCAGCTCGGGGCCGTGAGGCGACCAGGGGTCCATCTCAATCCGCATGGTGTGGAAGCCCTAGCCCCAGCGATTCTTTGGTGCAGCTTGGGGCGCAGCAGTCGAGCCGAGTTCGGCAGACCTAGGGCTGCGCTAGCGTCTGAACTGCGCCTTCTCGAACGAAGCCAGACCGCCAATAGACCGGATCCGATTCTCGGCCACCAAGTTGCTGGCTTCTGCTGTCGTGATGCTGCGCTCGGCAGCCAAGGCGAAGATCTCCCCCAGTGTCTCGTAAATGTTCTCCGCATCACGAAGCGCCTTTTCACGTGGTGCGCCGGTGATCTCAGCGTAGACGTTGATCAGTCCACCTGCGTTGATGACGTAATCAGGCGCGTAGAGAATCTGCCGCTCCCGGAGCATGGCGCCGTGCCGCGTCATCTTGTCCAGCTGATTGTTGGAGCCACCCGCAATGATTGGAACCCGCAACCTGGGGATTGTCTCGTCATTGAGCACGCCACCCAGCGCACAAGGGGCGAAGACATCGGCTTCCACACCGTAGATCTCGTCCAGCGCGACCACCTCCGACCCACACTCGGTCGCAATGTGATCCAGACGCTCGCCGTCG
>PBPL01000028.1 GCA_002724675.1 Deltaproteobacteria bacterium
CAGCTCGCCGAACAAGAGAAGGCAGGGGGAGAGAATGAGAATGGTGAGCAGCGAGGCTCGTTCATCGGGGATCCAGGAACTCTTGTGCACTACGACCGCGAACAGAGTGGTTGCCGAGACCACGGACACGTTCGTTCCAATGAGCGTTGTGGTCAGGATCCGCTCGGGCTCTTCCAGAAAGCGGGCCAGGAGCTGTGCCGAGCGATTCCCACTGTCCTTCTGGGTGCGGACCGCGAGCTTGTCGGTGGAGACCAGGGACAATTCGGACCCCGAGAAGAAGCCCTCAAGAATGACGCAGAGGAGGATCAGCAACCAAAGAACAGTCATGTCTTGGTGCTCCCCGGAGTCTTCTTCGTGCGGCGGTCCCGGCGTACCGCGGTGATCTGAGTCAACCGGGTGCCTTCGACCCCGGAGACATGGAACATCCAGCGATTGTCGGAGGTCTGGTCTCCCTTGGCCGGTAGACGGCCGAAGAGATGAAAGATGTATCCAGCCACCGTGGTGTAGGAGTCCCCTTCGGGGATCTGGGGACTCAGCCTACGATTCCACTCGGTCACTTCGAGTCGAGCCGGGACCCGGTAGGTGCCCTCTCCGATACGCTCGATACGCAACATGTCATTGTCCGGCCCAAGGTTCTGCAGCCCTTCGTTGAACGGCTCGAAGAGTTCGTCCAGAACGTCTTGCATCGTGACCACACCGAGCACTGCTCCGTACTCGTCGATCACGACCGCCATGTGGCCGCGCGTTTGTTGGAACTCACGAAGCAGCTCATCAGCCGGCTTGCTGGGTGGGACGAAGTAGGCAGGCTTGATCAGGGCGTCCAGGCTGCGCGCGAACAACTCTTCGCGATGCCACCGAAAGCGCAGGAGATCCTTCGTGAGGAGGATCCCTTTGATGTTGTCGGGGTCGCCGGCGTGGACCGGCAGTCGTGAGTAGCCACCATCTAGAGCCTGGTCGAGCACATCGGGCAGGGGCGCTCCCCGAGCGACGCAGACCAGATCAGCACGCGAGGTCATGAGCCGAGAGACCGGTGTCTCGGATAGGTCGAAGACCCGGTGAATCATCTCGGCTTCTTCGGAGTCGAGCACGCCTTGGCTCTTGCCGAGGTCGACCAGTGCCTTGAACTGGGCCTCTTCCAGAGCAGCAGGGAGGGGGTCCTCGGCATCCACGAACTTTCGTGGCAGCAGGAGGTCTGCGGCACCCTCCAGCAGGCCGCGGATGGGCGTGACCAGCGTCCAGAACGCCGCCAGGGGAAGGGCCACAAAACTCGCCCAGGCTTCCGATGAGCGCACTGCGATGGCCTTGGGGGTGATCTCGCCGAAGATCAGGAGCAGTGGGGTGACAGCCAGGATGTTGAACCACCAAGGCACTGCATTGTGGTCCTGCCAGAGCTCGAACACGAGGTTCGCACCGACCACTGTGATGGTGATATTCACCAACTCGTTGCCCAGGAGCAGAGTGGCGAGGAGCTTGCGTGGGTTGGACAACAGCTTGAGAAGAGCTCTTCCCCTGGCTCCTCTCTCGGGGCTGGTCAGCCGATCCATGGCGTAGCGATCCAGAGAGAAGAGGGCACTCTCCGAGCCCGCGAAGAAGGCCGAGACGACCAACAGTGCTGCGATGATGGCCAGGTGTCCCCACAAGGTGGGTGCGGCCTGGGTCCAGTCGATGGCTTCAGTGGCCAGTGCGGGATTCAAACTGTGCTCCCGTGGTCCCAGCCTTGCCACAGTTGAAGGTCGATGGGCTCAGAGTTCCCCCAGGCCAGGCCCGTACCCGACTCGACGTGTCCTATTGTCACAAAGCCATCTAGCACCTGGGGCGCAGTGATGAGCAGCTGGTAATCCTCGCCGCCCCCTAGAGCGAGCGTCTCCGCGAGGTCAGGGCCGGCTGCGCGACGAAGACCGGAACTCACGCAGGCATCTCTGTTCAGCACCAGACGGACATCCGAGGCTCGGCTCAGGTGCTCCGCATCGGCGAGTAGGCCATCAGACACATCAATGCCTGCGGTGGCGTTAGCCAATGTGCGACGGAGGTCCAGCCTTGGCCTGGGACGCCGCCAGGCAAGCTGGGCTTCCTGGGAGAGCTGGGCTGCTGCCTCTGCTCCTCCCTCCATCAGCTTGGTCAGACAGAGCGCTGCCCACCCACAGTCGCCACTCAACTGGACGAGGTCCCCAGCCCGGGCTCCGCTGCGAAGCAACGGGGCGATGCCGTCCTCTCCCACGCCGACCACCGTCACTCCGACCCCAAGGCCCGAGATACTGCGGACGGTGTCGCCACCGAGCACCGGCCCGGCATCGAATGCCTCTGCCGCGGCGGCCATCCCTCTTACGACACCGTCAATCCAGTCGGGGTTGTCGAAGTCGCTGGGGCTGAGAGAGAGGGTCGTGAGGAAGCCGACTGGGCGCGCTCGTGTAGACGCCAGGTCGCTGAGGGCTGAGGCGAGGGCTTTCCAGCCTAGGTCTTCCGGCGCACACCATTCGCGCCGAAAGTGAACCCCTTCTTCCATGCGGTCTACCGACATGGCGATGGGTGCGTTCACGGAGAGCCATGCCGCGTCGTCCCCTGCGGGCACGAGTATGTCCTCGGACCCGGTGCGGAGGAGGTCGAGCCAGCGGTCAATGGCTTCGAACTCGGTTCGCCTGGAGAGAGGAGGGGCCTGGGCACCGGGGTCCATCAGGGAGCAGGGGCCTCCGCGGATGCCGGCTTGGGTGCCGTGTCATCACGGGTAGGCGAGCTGGTGGCTGATGTCTCGCCAGTATCCTTGGCATCCTCAGCCTCGGTCGGCTCGAGGATCACAGGAGCGGGCGGGGGCCAGGTCTGGACAATGGCTCCCTTCTCTACGGTCAGCGTCAACATCTCATGGCGCATCTCACCATCGATGCCCAGTCCGCGGGCTCCCGTCACGGACTCAATGGGAGTGGTGAGGCGAAGTCGTTGTCGGAGCTCGCGGCGACTTCTGATGTCCTCGTTTGCCAGTAACTGAAAGACCAACAGGGCGGTGTCGTAGGAGTTGGCCTCCAAGATGGAGGGGTCGACACCGTAGGCTTCCGTGTAGGCCGCCTTGAAGGCCTGGACGGACTCGGAGGGGCTGTCCAGGAAGAATCCGTCCACGATGACGGTTCCTTCGGTGTACTTGCCGGCTCGAGCCACCAAGTCTGGGTGGTTGAGGGCTGCTCCACCCATGAGGACGACCTTCGGATAGTCCTTTTCCTTGAGGTGGCCTCCCAGGTTGATCTCTTCAAAGAGCAGACCGGGGGCGAGCATGCTGACTCGCTTGTAGTTGTCGGGCACGAACACGGCCTGGAAGTCGACCCCTGGAACCAACTCCTCGTCGGAGATGGGCTCCTTGGTGGACGGTGAGATCCAGACAGTGGGTTTTGGTGGAGCGCTGTCTCCCTCCGCGTCTGCGCTCACGTCTGCCACCTTGTCCAATGTTTCCGCTGCATCCTGCGCGGCGACGTCGGGCTGGGCTACGGAACGGGTTACCGTCCTCAAGCGGGGTGGGGTGCTGTCTAGCTGCGGTTTCGTGCGACCCTCGAGGAACGGGAGCACTAGGTCGGCTTCGCCTGGTGGGAGGGCCAGGTAGTGGCTCCCCTTGAGGCGCCGGGCCGTCTCACGGAAGTCTGTGGCATCCGGCGCATAGGACTCAATGGCGGCGACGAGTCCTCCCGCCGACTCCAGTCGAGACCAGAAGCGCTCCACCAGACGAGCGCTGCCAGCTTTTGCGGGATAGGCAATGGCGAATCGAGTGACGCCCAGCCGGTCTACCGCATGCTCCACGAGGGCATCGACCTGTTCTTCTGCCGTGACCCAGGTATTGAACACGCACTCCGTGTCCTGGGCCAGGCCGGGGCGCTGCACCATCATCAACACAGGCACACCCAGTTCGTCGGCTGTGCTCAGGATGGCCTCGCCTTCGGAGCTCAGCATGGGGCCGAGTACGGCGATCACCTTGTGTTGTTCCACCAGGGTTCGGAGCCCCGCAGTGGCCTGCTCAGGATCGCCGGCGGTGTCGATGGGAACCAACTCCACATCGGACCACCCTCGAGCCAGGGCTGAGGCCTTGGCGAGGGAGATCCCCCGCAGGGCGAGCTCACCCGGTGCCGCGTAGCGACCGCTGAGCGGGAGCAGAACACCCACGACGTCGGGGCGGGTGTCTTCCGGAATGGCTGCCATGCCCGCGCCTCCGGGGACCAGTGCAATCAGGGGATGTTCGGGGTGATTGGATGCATAGCGACGACGGGCGTCTTCGGTCTCCGGGCTGTCCACCAGTTGCCCTGTTCTATCCAGCAACAAGTAGCCAGCTAACCCGCGGACGGAGGGCGAGTCTGTACCTCGGGAGAGCGACTGGAGGGCGGCGTCTGAGAACACCTCGGCCGCCTGCTTTGAGTAGCTGATGTCGATGGCCGGATCGAACAACTGCCGATCCAGCAGCAGGCCTTGGGCCTGGAGCACCTTGCGCCACGCTCCGTGAAAGCTGTGGAGGCCGACGAGCTCACGGGCAGCTGTGGCAGCTCGCTCGTCGCTGGAGTCGTTGACGGCCACGTTTCGGAGCGCTGCGGGTGCTGCATCGATGCGGTCTTCCCGTGCCAAGCAGATCGCGAGCCGGAACTGGATGTCGGGGAGGTCGGTGCGCCCACCAGCGCTCAAGTAGCTCTCCAAGCTCTCCCTGGCCAGTGTCCACTGGCCCAACTCCATGCCTGCGATGCCTTGAAGTCGAAGAGCCTCTAGCCGATGACTGCTCTCGGGGAATTTCGTCAGAAAGCGCTGCAGTTGTTCCATGGCGCGGGCCGCATTGTCGCCTTGTGCCGCGACTTCTACCTGCTTCCATGCGCGCACTTCCGCTCGCGAGCCAGGCCCGGCGCCCATGAGCAGAACGGCCAGCGCTCCGGTGAGGATCAGTCGGCCCAAGAGCCTCATGATGCGCGCTCCTGAGGGACGCTTCTGGTCTCGCACTCGAGGAGGGCCTCCTCGAACAACTCCCGGAGACGCGATGGCGACTCCGCGAGATCGGAGTCCAGAGAGATCAGACGCTCCTTCGCGGCCTCATCGAGAGCTTCTGGAATGTCCAAGAGGACCTTGACGAACTGGTCCCCTTGTTCGCGGTCCTTGCCCTTACCCAGCAAGGGCAAGCCTCGGTTCCGCAGCGTAAGAACTGTGCCGGGTTGGGTTGCTGGTGGAAGACGGATCAGGGCGGGTCCCCACAAGGTAGGTACGGTCACCTCGGCTCCGAGGATAGTCTGCGCATAAGTGACAGGGACGTCACAGAAGATGTCTGGTCCGCGACGACGAAAGAACGCGTGCTCGACTACGTTGACCACGACGTACAGGTCACCGCCGGGGCCATCCGAGGAGCTGGTCCCCTTGCCGGCCACCTTGAGCTTTTGGCCGGTGGAGACCCCTGCGGGCACGTGCACTCGCAGGTCTTCCATGGTCGTCGCCTGTCCGACCTGTCTGTTGAAGCGAACACTCTTTTCAGTTCCTCGTGCCGCTTCTTCTAGGCTGATGGTTACGGTGTAGCGGAGGTCGTGGGGGGCGTTTCCAGGCCCGGCAGGCTTGCGACGTCCGAAGAGGTCGCGGACGAAGTTGCCGACCATCGCTGCTACGTCGACCTCGTCCTCGACCCCGAAGGGACCCTGGGAGCGCCCATCGGTGAACACCCGTCCAAACCGGTCGTATTGCACTCGGCGACCACGGTCGGACAACACCTGGTACGCGTAGGTGACCTCCTTGAAGCGTCGTTCGGCCTCAGCGCCTGGGTTGCGATCGGGGTGGTAGCGCAGCGCCTGCTGCCGGTAGGCCTTCTTCAGCTCTTCATCAGAGGCTGAGCGATGAACGCCGAGCAGTTCGTAGAGGTCCGGTTTCAACGACGGAAGCTTTCTGAAACCATCACTGGATGGCCCTGGTCCATCGTACCCACGATTGTCGTTGCTGCTAAGCCCACTTGGGCCTCCGTGATGCCGTCGGCGTTCGTCGAAACCGGCCGCTCAGCCGTCGGCAGCGGAGCCCTGATCCGCCGCCTCGTCGTCCGCCCCACCGGAGTCCTCGTCATCGAAGGCGCTGTCGACCATTTCGTCCGCTTGGGCCACGGCGCCGGCGTAGAGGGCATCTGCAATGCTGCGAGCCTGTTCCCCCAGCGCTTCCTGCGCCTGGCGCATGGCTGTGACGCTGGTTCCGTTCAGCGCATCCCGAGCTTGTGAGACGGCTTCGCGAATGGCGATGAGGGCATCGAAGTCGAGGCTCTCTCCGTACTCTTCGAGGCTCCGTTCCGAGGTGTACAGCAACCCCTCCAGGTCGTTCTTTGCCTCGACCAGATCCTTGCGCATCCGGTCCTCTTCGCGATGCATGTCGGCTTCCCGGAGCATGCGCTCGATGTCTTCTTCGGTCAGCCCGGAGCGTGAGGTCACCTGGACCTCTTGCTTCATTCCGGTTCCCAGATCCTTGGCGGCTACATGGAGGATGCCGTTCGCATCGATTTCAAAGCCGACCTCGATCTGCGGTAGACCCCGGGGAGCGGGGGGCAGTCCAGTGAGCTCAAATCGTGAGAGAGTCTGGTTGTCGTCAATCATCTCACGCTCACCCTGGGCCACGTGAACGTTCACCATGGGCTGGTTGTCCATGGCTGTGGTGAAGATCTCATTCTTCTTACAGGGGATCGTCGTATTGCGAGGTATGAGCGCGTAGAAGACACCCCCAGCCGTCTCGATGCCCAGGGAGAGCGGGGTGACGTCGAGGAGCAGTACGTCCTTGGTGTCGCCAGACAGCACGGAACCCTGGATCGACGCCCCCACAGCTACAACTTCGTCCGGGTTGATGTTGGTGTTGGGGTCCTTGCCGAAGATCTCCGCCACAGTCTCGCGGACCTTGGGCATGCGGGTCATTCCGCCCACCATCAGCACGTCATCGAGCTCCGCGCCGGCGAGCCCAGCGTCAGTCAGGGCCCGTTCGCAGGGTTCTCGAAGGCGCTCGTTGAGGTCGGAGACCATGGACTCGAACTGGGCGCGGGTGATGTCCGACTGCAGGTGTCTTGGCCCCTCATCGTCTACTGTGATGAAGGGGAGATTGATCGTGGTCTCGAGAGCGGAGGATAGCTCGTGCTTGGCCTTCTCTACCGCTTCCTTGAGTCGCTGTAGAGCCATGGCATCCGTTCGGAGGTCGATGCCATTTTCCTCTTTGAACTGCTCAATACAGTGATCGATAAGACGTTGGTCGTAGTCCTCTCCACCCAAGAACGTGTCGCCCGAGGTGGACTTGACCTCGTAAACCCCGTCCGAGAGTTCGAGGATCGAGATGTCAAATGTGCCACCGCCGAGGTCGAAGACCGCGATGCGCTGATCCTCTGTCTTGCCGAGACCGTATGCCAGCGCAGCAGCAGTTGGCTCGTTGATGATGCGAAGCACCTCGAGGCCGGCGAGCCGGCCGGCATCCTTGGTGGCCTGTCGCTGGGCGTCGTTGAAGTAAGCCGGCACCGTGATGATGGCTCGCTCGACCGACTCTCCTAAATAGTCTTCGGCGATGGCCTTGATCTCTTCCAAGATCATGGCGCTGATCTGGGCTGGCGACCGGTCTTCCCCAGCGACGCTTACCCAGGCGTCACCATTGTCAGCAGCCGCAATAGTGAACGGAGCTGTTCCCTTCATGAGGGAGACTCCCTCATCCTCGAACTTACGCCCAATCAGGCGCTTGACCGCGAACAGCGTGCTCTCTGGATTGGTTAGGGCCTGTCGTCTTGCGATCTGTCCCACCATCCGCTCGCCGTCATCACCGAACGCGACCACTGAGGGTGTTGTTCGGCTCCCCTCCGGATTGGGGATGACAACGCTCTGGCCGCCCTCCATGACAGCTACGCAGGAGTTCGTCGTTCCGAGGTCGATTCCAATGATCTTGCCGCTCATTCCAATTCCGATGCGCGATGTGGCTTCTGGTGTTCGGGGCCCCCCGACACCGTCGCCTGGCAATTATTTCTTCCGCTTCTTCCTGGACTGCTTTCGACCCCCCTTGCCCTTGGCCGCCGAGCGCTTCTTTGTGCGCTTAGCCGCTTTGGTGTCGGACGGTCCTGCAGACTCTACCTCGTTGCCCTCAGTACTTGCAGTTCCCGCTTCGACAGCTTCTTCGGCTGGGCTTGCAGCATCAGCTTTGGCCTCATCGGTGCCCTTTGCTGATTTCTCCGTTGCTTTCTTACGAGTCTTCTTCTTGCTGGGTTCGGGGTCGCCATCACTAGGGCCGAGACTCACCGACACCATTGCAGCTCGCAGCAGGCGGCCATGCAAGGAGAGCCCCGTCTGAAGGCGCTCGACGATCTTCCCTTGCTCGATGCTGGGATGGTGTTCTTGCCCGACTGCTTCGTGGAAGGTTGGGTCGAACCCGTCTCCTGGCTCCGGCAGGATCCGTTCTCCACCACTCCGGTCGAGTGCAGCGATGAACTGATCCAATGTCATGGAGACGCCTTGGCCCAGGGGCGAGTCCAGCTCGTCGCCGGCATGGCTCATCGCCCGTTCTAGATTGTCCAGTACGCTCAGGAACTCTTTGAGGATCTTTTCCCCTGCGAACTTCTGTTGGTCTTCCCGGTCACGCTCGGAACGCCGGCGAAGCGCATCGAACTCCCGGCCAATGTTGGCGGATTGTCGGGCCGACTGAACAACCTGAGCTTGGAGCAACTCCAGCCGCTCGGCCCCTGTGCGGAGCTCCAGGTCCTGGTCTTTCAGTTGTCGGTGTAGCTCGGCCACCTGGCCCCGCAGGTGCTTGATCTCATCGTCTCTGCGATCGGGCAGCGCCTCAGCTTCAGCTTCTCTTGCGGTCTCAGCCTTTGCACTCTTGCGCGTCTTTTTCTTCGGTTGCTTCTGTGGGGCCTTCTGCTCGGCCGGAGCTGCCTCGGGCTCATCCGCGGCTTTGTCTTCGCCACCCCAGCGCTCGCCAAGGAAAGAGAAGTCGTCGTCGGCTTCCTCTTCGTCTTCACCAAAGTCGGGGAATGCGAGATCGGGATTCTCATCGGACAGGTCGCCGTCGAGGGCAAAGGAGGTCGAGAGAAGCTTGTCGATTTCAGCCGCCGCATCGATGTTGAAGCCGACCTCCTCTTCCTCTTCGATCTCTTCCGCCCCCTCAGAGATCGCTGACTCGACGGCTTGGGAGAGGTCCGCCAGGCTCAGTTCGTCGTCGTCTCCGCTCTCTTCTTCTGTATCGGAGATGGCCGACTCCACAGCTTCGGAGAGATCTGCCAGGCTCAATTCGTCGTCTTCAGCTTCCTCTGTGAGAGCGGACTCGATGGCTTCTGAGAGGTCGGCGAGGCTCACGTCGGCCTGCTCTTCGATGTCCGATGTGGGCTCGTCCTCGTCCTCGTCCTCGTCCTCGATGCTCAGGAAGGTCTCGGGCAAGTCGGCCACCGTCTGATCGATCTCCATGTCGAGATCAAAGTCCTCGAAGTCATCGCCGTCAGCCTCGACAGCCTCCGAGCCCTCTTGGTCTTCAGTGTTGTCACCGTCGCTGAGGGTCAACTGTGACGAGCCATCCGAAGCGGGTGCCTTCTTGGCTTTGCTAGCCCCTGCTAGGGCTTCGGACAAAAGCTCTGCCAGGTCGTCACCGAACTCCGACGGCTCGTCGGTTCCATCGATGGCAACGGGAGAAGGGTCCAGAGCATCCGCTCCGGTCCCCTGACCAGCGGGTTTTGTGGGCAAGGCTTGTTACGTCTCCGTGGGCACCTCAGTTGTCGACTGGTAGCACTTCCCGCTCCAGACGGCCCATGCTGTGCGCTATAGCCGGCGTCACGATACCGGACGATGGGGCTCTGTCAAGCATCCTGGCGAGGCGTGAGATGATGTAATCAGCAATAATTCCAGATGGTTCTGTGAGGTGGACTGCCCCGCCGTCGACTTCCACTTTTCCCGCCGCCTGCATTTCGGCCAGAGCGGGCTGAAGGAGTTGGATGGCGTCGGCGTCGAAACGAGCGAAGAAACGGTCCAGTTGGAGCCCTTCTCGCACCCGAAGCCCCAGCATCAACTCCTCGGTCATCGCTGCCTTCCGGTCGAGCAACTCGAATCCATCCTCCGGGAGGGTGCCGCCCAGAGCGCAGTCGATGTAGCGCCGAGGATTGCGTAGGTTCCACCAGCGACGCCCGTAGGCGCCCGCGGCTCGCTGGAATCCGTGGGCTCCGGCACCAAGGGCCAGCCACGAATCGCTGTCCCAGTAAATCCGGTTGTGGCGGCACTCGTAGTCGGGTCGAGCGAAGTTGGAGATCTCGTAGCGTTGGAGTCCGGCCTCACCAGAACGTTGCACGGCAAGTTCGTACATCGTCTTTTGCACATCTTCATCGGGCAGTGGCAGTTGTCCGTCGGCCTTCAGACGAGCAAATGGGGTGCCCTCTTCGATGGTTAGGTTGTAGAGGGACACGTGAGGTACCCCCTGAGCCTGCGCCACCTGCAGATCTCGTTCCCAGTCCTGGATGCTCTGGCCACTGAGCCCATACATGAGGTCGAGGCTGAGGTTGTTGAATCCTGCAGTCCTTGCGGAGTCCAGGGTGCGTAACGAGTCCGCTACGGTGTGCAAGCGCCCGAGAGAGGACAGTAAGTGCTGTTGGAAGGTCTGGCATCCTACGCTCAGACGATTCACCCCAGCATCCATCAAGGCAGCGAGTCCATCGTCGTCGATGGTGCCGGGATTCACCTCCAAGGTGATCTCTGATGGAGTCTGTCCTGTGCGTTCCGTGATCCGAGAGAGAAGACGTGCAATGTCGGGTCCGGGAACCAACGAGGGAGTCCCACCGCCAAAGAACACCGTGTCTGGCAGCCCCGGTCCACCCCAGCTCTCCAGCCGAAGCTCAAGCTCGGCCTCTAGAGCTCTCATGTAGGTAGGAATGAGATCCGAAATCCCTGCATACGTGTTGAAGTCGCAGTACGGGCACTTCAACCTGCAGAACGGGATGTGTATGTAGATGCCTAGGGTCACATCAGGGATCGTGCCCCAACACGGGGCCCAAGTCGCGTCGGCTTTAGCATCGATTTGCTGGCTGCTTCAGTTGCTGTTCTTGAGTGGTTGCGCCACGACTCGTCACAGTGGAGATGTGCTGGTTTCTTTGGTTGGCCAGCCCGTCCTTGTTGTGGCCGAATTGTCGTCCGAGCCCTCGGGAGAGGGGCCTTCTGCAGCAGTACTGGAGGCTGAGGTCACGCGGTCATTGGCCTTGGTCCCCATGCGGCTCTGGCCTGTCAGCGCTGACGCGACGCTGGGGGATGTGTTGGCTGGGCCTGCACCAGGGCGCCTGCTGCGGGCGCGCAGCGCGGCAGAGACTCGTCGGCTGCCCTGGCTCCTGGTGCGTGGTCCCGACCATGCTCGGATCGAGACCACTCGTGGGGGCGAGATCCTGTGGACTACGCAACTTCAAGATGTCCCCGATCCCAACGGACAACTGGCTCGGCGCTTAGTCGCAGCCCTTCGAGGTCTCCGCTCCTCAGATGCTTCGCTGCCCGGCTTGCTCGACCCCTCCGAGGTGCGGTTGGCGCCGTTGGAGCGAATCGACGCACTCCGTCAAATGGCGGCCGAGGGAAGCTGGGGCCCCTATCGTGAGCAACTACAGCGTGCAGAGGCCACCTGGCCCGCCGATCCGGCGATTCGTACCCACGTCGCCCTGCTTGCTCACTTGGAGCGGTCGCTGAACCAGACCTCGGCCTTGAGCGCGCCCCTTGTCGCAGACTCGCTGGGAGTGGCTCGGGGGATGAACCCCGACGGGGAGAGCGAGCTGTTGGCGGTGGCTCTGGCTGCCGAATCGGCGGACAATCGGACCGTAGCGCTGTTTGCCCGTCGCTTGTTGACCGAATTGTACCCTGAGCGCCTGGACTATCGTCCTGAGCTTGCCGATGCCCTCGCCGAGGACGGCAACGCTGAGGCCGCCTTGCAGGTCTGCCGGGTGGGCCTCGCCGGTGTGGAGCGGGCTCAGGTGCTGCAGTTGGCTCCCGGCTCAACGCCGGAATCTCTCCCCGTCGCCCTTCCATTTGCAGACCTCGCCTTTTCCATGGGCTGGCATCTTGCACAGAAGGGGGCCTGGGAACTGGCTGCTCTGAACTATGAGGACGCGACCATTGTGTATGAACGGATGGCACGGCAACGAGAGCTGTCGGATGCCCTGAACAATACGGGGGTTGCGCTGGTCGAGCTCGGCAGGCCGCTCCTGGCTGCTGTTGCGCTCCGAAGTGCGGTGAGTATTCGCACCACCTTGGGGGCGTCGGATCGCACCGGCAACTCCAGGTACAACCTGGGCCGAGCTCTTACGGATGCTGGCCGCCTCCGCGAGGGTCGCGAGTCCTATCTGGCCGCTGCTGAGGACTACGCAGCTGCTGGGGCTCCCCTCGATGCGCTGGAGACGCATGTCGAGCTACTGGATCTCGCGGTACGGCTCGGCAATCGGCAGGCGCTCGAACGTGACGCAGAGGGCTTGATGGAGCGGCTCTCTGCCTGGCAAGGGGAGGGTGCAGATGGCGAGCGAGCAAGGGAGATGGTGGCCAATGTCTGGTATCAGCTGGGTCATGGCCGCCTCAGCTTCGAACAGCATCAGGAGGCTATTGACGCGTTTGTAGAGGCTAGGGAGCAATGGCGCGCCATGGGGCGACGCCTCGAAGAAGGTCAGGCGCTCTATTCGCTCGCCTTACCCCACCTTGCGCTCATGCAGTTTGGGGACGCCCATCGAGTCCTTGTGGATGCGCTGCTCATCGCGGTGGAGCTAGCGGACTCCACATCGATACTCGCCATTCGCTCGCAGCTGTCGCAGGTGGAGGACTTGATGCGCAAGGCGGGAGAGGTTGTGCCTGCGCTACCCGATGAACTGGAGAGGTGGGCTCGCCCACCCTCTGCGGGCTAAACGAAGGAGCGTCTCAGCGCTGAATCTCGAGACACTCGTTGATGGTGTTGACCTCGTACCAGCCCAACTCGTCGATCCAGTACTCGCCCTCGAACGGCCAGAAGCGATAGCCCTGGGGTACGTTGGGGTCCATCTTTCGGGTCGCGATCTTTTCTCGGATTTGACCACGGAAAGCCGCGTCATAGACGTTCTTTTCTGCCGTGATCAACTCCACCTTGTACAGCTCAGCATTCCCCAGGTGGCCCTGCAGCATCGCGTGCATGCCTCTCAGCTTGGCGAGAGCCTGCTTGCCCTTCTTCTCTGTCGCTTCGGTGCGACGGTCCTGTAGAGCCTTGCCTAACTCCTTGCGCAGCTTCGAGCGCTCCCAACCAGTCTTCAGTTGGTCGATGGCTTCTAGCTCCTGATCGATGCCTTCCAAGTACTTGCCGATGCGCACCAGGGCTTCATCGGTGGCGAAGTGTTGCTTCACGGGGTCGGGCAGCAACACGCCGGCTTGCTTGCCTGAGGTCTTCCAGGTGTAGAGCGCCTTGAAGAGTCGGTCGGGATCGCGCTGCGCTTGATCGATAGCCTTCTGGATGCCGTCGGAGATGGGGTAGTGACTGTCGGTGAACTGATTCAGGAGGTCCTGCCCGTCGATGTACTTGCACAAGAAGTAGAGCAACAGGATGCGCAACAGGGCGGCATCGGGGTGATAGACGCCCTGAAAGAAAGGCGAGTTCACGGACTGCAGGTGCGAGAGGGCGCCGGAAAGTCGGTTCAGACGGAAGTACGCCCACGCCGCCTCGTACATGGACTCGAACCACAGGGGGGACTGCCGAGGCGTGCGCTCGAAGTGCTCGATGGCCCGCTCGAAGTTCCCAATGGCGTAATAGGCTCGGCCTAGGTTGATGTTGGCCACTTCCCAGGTGTTGTCCTGGCTAGCTCGAGCCCGGGCTGCCGTCACCGCGGCTTCGAGCGGCGCCACCGCCTCAACGGGCTTCTTCTCGCGGGTCAGCGTGATGCCTTCCAGCATGCGGGCTTGGGCATAGTACTCAGTGTCCTTGGGCACCATCGATAGGTAGGCGCGGGCCACCGCCCATCGACTGTTGGTGTAGTGATGGTTGCCGACCCAAAACATGGCCGGCCCCTGAAAGCCAGCCGAGACCTGCGACGTGTCCAGCTTCGCCAGTCCCGGTGCCAGGAGCCACCCTGCGTCCATTCGGCGCGCCAGGGAGACGGATCTCTTGACGCCCTTGGCCAAGACGACGCTCTCCGGATCGGCCCCTTCTAGGAAGCGGTTGTACTCCTCTACGGCCGAGTAGTTGAGCCCCATCTGTTCGAGGCAGTAAGCCAGGTAGTACCGGATGTCGGCGTGGAAATAGCTGGCCGTTTCGTCTCGCAGTACAGCGTGGAGGCTGAGGCTCGCGAGAGCCCACTGCTTTGCCTTGAATTGCTTGAGTGCCTTCGTCAGGCGCCGTGGCGGTTCGGGGGGGGGCTCTTCCTCGGTCTCTGCGGTCTCGTCTGTCTCGGAGCTCGTATCTCTCTCGGTCTGGGCGGTGTGTGCAGATACGGGGAAGAGGAGCAGACAGCCCCCCAGGATGGACAGAACTGCTGCCGGTAGAGCGACGTGGTGCTCAGAGGCGCTGTGGATCATTGCCGCCACCCCTGCTCAGTCCCGCTTGCCGGTGAAGAAGGTCAGCCCGATGCCGAACTGGAAGTTGTTGCGTGCGGTGAATTTGCCCGTGTAGGTCCGAGTCTCCAGTGAAATGTGGTCGCGGAAGTCGATCTTCAGGCCGACCTTTTGGCTCAGGAACATCTTGCAGCCTATGCCGACGCTGGGGCCGGCGATGCCCCGCAAGCCCGCATCCGCCTCCAGCCGCTGTGCAAGGTAGCCGTGCGCACCAAGCGTGCCGTAGATGTCGAAGTGAACCACTCGGCGAGTCCCCCAGGCCAGCTTCGCGTAGATGGGAGACCAGACCACGTTGGCGCTACCACCCACGAGCTGACGGGCCGCATCAGAGCCTAGGCCGGTCAGCTGACCTCCGGCTGAGGTCCCTAGGTAGGTTACGTCTTGCCAGTGCCCATTTCCCCAGCCATAGCCTCCCTGGATCATGAACTCCACTCCCACGTTCTCGCTGGGGTTGAAGGTCACGTCGAGGCCCATCATCAGTCCCGCCGTGTAGGGGTCGAACGGCTGGGTCGACAGCAGAAAGCCCACCTCGTGATGGCCACGCTTGATGTACAGGTTCTTCTGAACGACGCGGACATCTTTGTTTCTGAGGACGCCGACATCTTCGATCTTCACCTCGGAGGTCGTCTCTTTGACCTTCTTGGTCTTGCGCTTCGCGGCCTGCGCGGGTGTCGGCAGGAGCAGGGCCAGCGAGGCGATGGCGAGCAGGAGCTTTATGGACTGCTTCATGGCGGACCTGGGTCTAGAAGGGAAGATCGCGGCCAACCTGGCTGCGTCGGTCGTGGAGGGGGTAGTAGAAGATATCGACTTGGGCATTGAAACTAGGCAGCGCCTCTCCCGAGAACGCGATGGCTCGGTCTTGAGGCAGGTAGCGCCAGCCGCCAGAGGGAGAGTCGGCCAGGTTCGGAACGACCTGTCCGTCCACGATTACGGCGATGCTGTCCTCGTCCGGGATGGTGCTCAGGCGCCAGCCTCGAGCCAGGTTGCTAATGAGGGCGCCAATGTTGCGAAGGGACTCTTCGAAGTCCGAGAGAACGCAACTACTGGGCTCGTTGTCGGTGGTGGTTACCTGAATTGGGCTGAACAGGCCGCCGCTCAGACAGGCGGCTTGCTGATAGAAGTCCAGGCCGCAGACGTCGGAACCAAAGGGATTGCAAGGGCCTGGGAAGTTGATGACCGAGTCGTCGCACCAGGCCACGTCGGTGTCGAGGGTCTGGTAGGTCGGGCCAATGGTGGCGAAGACAACCGGCTGCTCCATCCCATCGAAGAAGTCGAGCATCCAGGCCAGGCGGCAGTCGCACTCGCCAAAGAATGGGTCGTCGTTGTGCTCCAGAACACAGTCGGTGATGAACTGCGGTGGGGGAAGGCTTCCCGAGCGGTACGTGTCGTCGCCCTCGTCGGATACGACCACCACGACTGTCGCTGCACCATCTCGCACGAAGCCCTCGTTGCAGAATCGTTCGTCCTCCGGGACGTTGCCGCAGATGACCTTGATGGGGTCGGTGTCGGGCCGGTTGCCGAGGCTGTCCCAGAACTCGGCGTCCATGGACTTGCACAGGGCATAGGCTGCAGACAGTAGGCCCGTTTCGTTGCCGCCACCGGCGACGCCCACGTCGGCCAGCGAGGTGAAGTCGCCCAGGACGTCTTCGGTCTCTGGAGTGAGGATCTCCGGGGTCATGCAGTTGTTGCCGCCGATGCCAGAGAGTGACCGCAGGTTGCCTTGGTTCCCGTTGCCGGGGTTCTCGATGTCGGTGGTGGTGACCGCCATCTGGTAGTTCAAGAACCGCTCCTGGTTCTGCAGGAACTCGGTGAATGCGACGGTGGCATCTGTGATGCTGTCGTAGTTGAGCTCCTGGCCCTCTTCAGTGTCCACGTTGGCAAAGGCCGAGATGAATTCCTCGAAGTTGGCGCGGATCTGCTCCTGGATCTCCGACATAGAGTTGCTGCTGTCGATCACCCACAAGATGTCCACATCGCTGTTGAAGCCGGCCTGCTCGAAGCGGTCGTGAACTAGGAGGTCATAGGGGTTGCATGACCCCAGGTGCACGACACCAACGATTCCTGTCGCCAGCGCCAGTGCGCCCAAGAGACCAGTGCGGGGACGTGGTGATCGCATTCCAGTCACTTCGTTTAGGAGTGGGTGGGGGAGCCCCCCGGACCAGAGCCGGTGGATTGTAGGGGTACGGGCCGGTACCACGCAAGACGCTCACGAGGTAGGAGGTGCATCGTAGACTCCCTGAGAGCGATTCTCTCTCGCCAACAAGGAGCCCCTGTCTTCGCGATTCGATTCAAGCTACCCTCGCGCCGCCATGGTCCAGACACTTGAATCGCTTCGGGCAGAGGTCGATGCGGCCAACCTGAAGATCCTCGACGCCCTGAACGAACGGCTTCGCCTGGTGGAAGCGATCCGTCGCATCAAGGAGAAGAGCTCGTCTCGCCTCTACAGTCCCGAGCGGGAGGCGGAGATGCTCGACCAGTTGATGTTGGCGAATCGCGGACCCATCTCAGCCGACGAGTTGCGGAGTCTCTTCAAGGAGATCTTCAAGCTGTCTCTCGACCACATGAAGGCCGATACTCGGATGCAGCTACACGTGCATCGGGCCGAGGGGGACGAGGATCGCGTCTATGAGGTGCGAGGTCACCGGCTAGGAGAGGGCCCTCAGCTCATCGCTGGCCCTTGCTCCGTGGAGTCGGTGGAGCAGTGCGAATTGGTGGCCGCTCGATTGGCGGCGCTGGGCGTCGGGTTCCTAAGGGGTGGTGCCTTTAAGCCGCGCACCTCTCCCTATTCCTTTCAGGGGCTTGGCGAGGCGGGGCTGAAGATGCTCCGAGAGGTGGCCGATCGACACGACATGGCTGTGGTCACTGAGATTCTGGACACTCGTCACTTCGATCTCGTCGAGCGCTACACGGACGTGTTCCAGGTGGGTACCCGGAACATGTACAACTACGAGTTGCTGAAGCTCCTGGGTCAGGCGGATCGCCCCGTGCTCTTGAAGCGCGGCTTCATGGCGACTCTCGAAGAGTTTCTGTTGGCCGCCGAGTACGTGGCCAAGGAGGGGAACCAGCGCATCGTGCTCTGTGAGCGCGGCATTCGCACTCACGAGCGCTGGACCCGGAACACACTTGATCTCTCGGCCATTCCCTTGCTGCGTATGGCCACTCCGTTTCCGGTGGTGGTCGATATCAGTCACGGCACGGGTCGCACGGACATTATGGTTCCCATGGCGAGGGCCGCTCTCGCGGCTGGAGCTCAGGGGCTGATGGTCGAGGTGCATCCGAGCCCCGCCCTGGCGCTGTCGGACAATGCTCAGCAGCTCGATCTTGAACAGGTGGATGCGTTCTACGCTGCCGTGTTCAACGGGATGAGTGGGTCTAGCTGAGCGGGGTGAGCGGTCTGCTGGCACCCGAAGAGGGAGCCCCTCAGGAACTGGCAAGCAACTGCTGAATACGCTCGAACGAACGGGTGACTACATTGCTGTGGTAGCTCCCGGTCTGACGCACATGGGTCACTAGGTCTCTCCAGAGTCCATGGAAGCCGGAGCGTAGTTCGTCCAAATCAGCTTGCTTCGTCAGAGCCGCTAGTTGCTCGATGGGCGGCGGGAGTGCGCCGTCGGCGTACGAACTCACGATTCGCTGGAGAGCGTCTTCTAGAGCTGCTCGTAGTTCGAGCATTTCCGGGGACTCGGCGATGTCTTCGCTGGCCTCAAGGGCGGCGTCTTCTGGTGCGAGAGGCTCCTCCTCGGACTCCTCTGCGGTGGTCTCTGGCGCTTCAGCCCCCAGCCCCGGATCCACATCTGGGCTGTACTCGGCCTCCACATCTGCTTGAGCTTCGTCCCCCGCGAGCTCGACATCCGCATCGGCGTCTGCGTGGAGTTCGTGTGCCTCCCCATCCGGTTCGGCAGCAAGGACCTCTTGTGCGCTCTCGTCGGCCGCGCTCTGTACGTCTTCAGCACTCTCTACGGCTTGCGCCAAGTCTGCTGTGTCTTCTAGGTGGACATCTGCTGTGTCGTCTAGGTGGACATCTCCGGTGTCATCCAGGGCGCTATCACCTTCGTCGGGCAGGAGCGCAGCTTCGAGCGCATCGAGAGGCAGCGACTCTTTGTCCAGCACCGTGTCCGCTGAGGCCAAAGCAGCAATGTCCGACGGGGGCTCCACAACGTCGTCGTGTGCCTCTGTGGTGTCCGTACCTGAAACTGTCGGCTCTTCCGGTGGCGCTTCCTCTGGTACTTGCACCATGGACGAGATGGCAGCGCCCTCCAGAGAGTCGACGCCCTCGAATCCCTGTGCTTGCTCCGACAACTCAGCTTCTGGAAGCTCAGCCTCCGGCAACTCGGCTTGCGGCACGTCGTCAGGATCAAGTGGGGCTGCTCCGCCCTCGTCGATGCTCTCGGCTTCCGGGACCTCTACATCGGCGGCCAGCACCTCGTGTGCCTCTGGAGCCTCCGCCTCGACGGGCTCAAGGGGCGCCTCGACATGGTCTACTTCTGGTGCGGGCTCTTCGGTCCAGGCGCTGTCGGCCTCCGCTTGCTCGGGTTCCGAATGGGGCGCAATAGAGTCTTCTGAACCTGGTTGTTCAGCCTCCGAATCGTCGTCGCCACTGGCATCGTCATCGTCACTACTTCCGTAGCCGCCGGGCTCGTCAGGAACCGCGATGCCGTGCGTGCGCAGAGTGTCAACTCCCTTGGGCATGAGGGAGACGAACTCGTCGAGGTTGAAGCCACCGCGGAGCTTGTGAGGGTTGAGCTCGTTGTCGCAGTCAATGGCGGTGGCCCGGCCCTTCAGGTTCTCGGTGACATCGACTCTGGGAGCCTTTACGACGTCCGCTTCGAGCTTTGTTCCGGCCAGATTTACCGACTTGCTGGCACGCAGAACAGTGGCCTTCAGGTTGCCCGAGCTGAAGTCGATGACCTGACCTTCAGCGTGCTCGATCTGGACCTTTCCGGACAACTGGATGGTGCCTTCCGGGGCATGGACGCTGCCCACGGCGACCGGATCGGACGACTTGATGCTGACGTTGCCCTTGTTGGATTGCAGCCTCGCGAGTGTCTGGGACGGAGGCCCTTCGATGATGATGTCCACATCGGTCTCGATGCAAAGTCCATCCGGCTCCACCGTCAGGCTGACACCTGTAGGAAGGACCAGCGCTACCTTTTTTGCCATGGGGCTCTCCGAACCTGCTCCAGCAACTTTTTGGACCGAGCAGTCAGCGTCTTCTGTCTGGAAGCTTCGCCATTTTCATGAAGCACTGGCCATGGAGTCAACGGCTCGGCCCCGCTAGCGCTGAATTTCTGGTCCCACCCGTGGCGTAGTTGGCCGTTCGGGTGGCCCCACATTCTTCGTATGCGGTCAGATGATCGTCCGCCATCTGGTACGCCGAGGCGGGCGGAGCGATCTCACGAACCGCTTGACCTAGGAGTGAGCGGTTGGCGGACAGCAACCCTAGGCGTTCTCCCCAGGCAGCGGGATCCGCTGCGGGCAGGACCCAGCCGTCTAGCTGATCGCGAACCAATTCGGGGAGACCGCCGCGGTCGGCGACGACGAGCGGCTTTCTCGCGAGCCTGGCTTCGATAGCGACCAGTGGATGGTTTTCGTCCCAGGTGGAGGGGATGGCCACCACGTCGACCTCCTCCATGTGCTCGACAGCCGAGCCCGCTGGGTAGGTGCCCATCGCCTTCATTAGGTGCTGGCTAAGGCCACTGGCCCCAGCCTCTTCGAGGTCGATGGCGGTCGCCCCGTATACCCGTAGCTGGACGCTACCTGCGGGTCGTGAGGCGACGGCACGAACGAGAGTATCGAGCCCCTTGGTGCGATGCGGGTTCCCGAAGAAGCCGACCCTGAGAGGACCACTGAGCGGGCGGCGGGGTGGCTGCCGTTCCGATGCGTCCAGGCCATTGGGTATGACGGTGACCGCTCGGTCGAGCCCTGCCGCTTGAAACCGTTCGGCGACAAAGCGGGATGGAGAGATGACTAGGTCTGCATCCCGCAGCGACGCCATCAGCGCAATCTGTCGGCTTCTCCAGCGTCGTCTGACGCGGAGTCCGGGCTCACCGCGGGCGCTTGGGTCCGATTGCTCGTCGGCTGTACGGAGTCGCTCGCGCAGTCCTCGCGGCGCCAGGTGACGCAGAAGACTGCGCCCTTGACCGCCACCCAGCTGGTCACGGAGACAGCGTGTACAACGATCTTCTTCGATCGACTCGCAGCGCTGACCAGGGGGGCGCACCATCTGGCCTCGGCCGCAGATCCACTTGTAGTCGTGGAGGGTGGCTACGGTGACCGCGCCGTGATCCCGACCGCTCCGAAGGGGCCAGACGCCCCACCCGTCCGGGTGGGCCAGGTGCACTACGTCCGGGTTGAAGCGGGCGAGCACTTCCCGGACTGGGGCTTCCAGGCGGGGGTCGTGCCACGTATCGCGAAAGCTTCTGGCTGCGGACAGTTCGTGGCTCAGCCAGAAGGTGGTTCCCCATTGGGCCGTCTCTGTCTGCAGGGAGAACATGGGTTCGTCGTCTCGCCGAGCCAAGGCGAGCATGGCCACTTCGCTTCCATGAGCATGGAGGCCTCTTGCCAACGCATCCGCCCACAGTTCGACCCCGCCGATGCTGTGGGGAAGAGCACGATGAACGACGAGAAGGATGCGCACGGTCGGCTCCCCGATGATCAGAGTTCGAGATTCTGGCCGCGGGACTTGCGCCCTTTGCGGCCGCCGGCCCACTGCCCGAGCAGAGACATGGCTCGACGGGGGAGCCCCCGAACCATCCATTGAGGCCCAGAGGCGAGATCGGTTGGTAGCCCAAGGACTACCGCGCTGGCCGCATCCCGCAGACTCGGCACCGCCAGATGGCCGAACTCAGAGGCAGCTTGACGATGTGCGTGGAAGTTGCGGTGGAAGGCCTCTCGGAGGGTGGGGTCGTGGTGGTGTTCCACTTGAGCACTGGGTACGTAGGCCAGGCTCATTCCGCGCTGCAGAACGGCAGCCCCCCATGCGAGGTCCTCCCCAAACGCGCGGGCAGGGAAAGGGCAATCCAGAATCACGGATCGGCGGACCATGGACCCCACGTTATCGAAGCGGGCTCTCTCCATCTGCTGCAGGGGTATGAGGGCTTCGAGGGCCTCTCCAGGCAGAAGCCGACTGAGTCGAATGGTTTCCCCGGGTAGCGATGGCGTCCACCGTTCTAGGTTGGCTCGAACCAGTGGGTCGGCTCCCGGCCGCGGAATCTGGCGAGCGTAGGCCCCAGCGACGTCGGGATTCTTGAAGGCTTCCGCGAGCTGCTCCAGGTAGTCCTGCCCAACGGGAACCGCGTCCTGAGAGAACAGCGCGACGAGGTCTGAGCGGGCTTCTGTGACCAGCCGAGTGCGCACCAAGCCATGGTTGTATTCTTCTGGCGCGATGTGAGTGATTCGAAGGCTCGGATAGCGACTCCTGGCTTCGTTGACGGCCCCATCGGTCGAGCCGGAGTCACAGACCGTCACCTCCACACCACCCTTAGCGGTCTGGGAGAACACGGCTTTGAGCAACTGCAAGAGGCGTTCTCCGCCGTTCAGGACCGGGATGACGACGGAGAACCGGGGTGCCTGGGCTGCGCTAGCAACGGCCGGCGGCGAGAGCAACTGTTCGTATTGTTCGAGGACCTGCTGGGTCCAGTTCTGTGTGCTTGGGGGTCTACGAACACCGTCCTGCAGCCTGGCGAGCTGTCCACGGTCGTTGGCAAGGCGACTTAGAAGCTGGGCGAGCTCGTCCGCGCTCCCCGGTGAAAACAACAGACCGTCTACGCCGTCGGTAATCAACTCCGTGAGGCCACCTAGTCGGGAGGCCAGGACCGGCTTGCCAGCGGCCTGGGCTTCCAACACAACTAGGGGGGCATTCTCCGCCCACGTGGACGGAACGACGAGGACGTCGCAGTTGTCAATCAACTCCGGCACCTCCTCTGGTGGCACGGCGGCTTTGGCACAGAGGCGACCTCTCGATCGCTGGACGACCTGGTCTTGGAAGAGCGGGAAGGGGCTCGGACCCACGCCGGTTGCAGAGAGCTTCCCGTCATCGAAGAGGTCCGAGGGGAGCAGGGCCAGGGCGTCGGCCAGTACCTGCGGGCCCTTGTGCGCAACCCAGGTGCCCAGGAACAGCACCTGGAGGGCGGCCGTGCCCTGGGAGGAACCGCCTGATGGACGACTCTCGGGCACGCCCGTGGGGAGAACTACTGTGGCTGGGAAGTCCAGGCCATCCCTCCGGAGCGAGTCCAGCAGGAAGCGAGTGGGGGACAGCACCAGGTCCACTCTGCCAAGGGCGCTCTGGATGCGCTGGTCCCGGGCAAGGATGCGGGCATCGATGGCCTGCTCGGCCCTCGTCCTCTCCACCTGCGGACTGGCTGGGTCCGGAGTCTCGGCGGGTACCCTAGAGGCGCGGTCATTCCATCTCTTTAGAAGGCTCTTCCCGGCCTCTGGCATGGAGTGAAAGGCGCGGTGCAAGGTGTCGGGAGGCAACGCGTCGGGCAAGCGCTGTGCAATCCAGTGGGACGCACGCTCCAGCGGGCCTTCTCGGTGTCGAAATTCATCAAAACAACGGCCGCAGCGCCGTTTGTCTATGGGAAGGCAGAGCTCTCCACTGGGGTGGAGGCGCTGGCCACCGCTCGGGCATGCCAACCAGCCGTCGTGAAGGTGCAGTGCGATGGGGATGTTCCGGCTCTCTGCCTGGTCGATAAAGCCGATGGAGAGGCCCGAGAGTGTCTGAACGGCGAGGATGTCCGGGCGGAAGGTGTCCAAGACATCGCCGAAGACCCGATCGAGGAGCGGATCTTCGATGGCTGCGGGCAGGTCGCGGTAAGGATAGTTCTGTACGAGACCAAAGACCTCGAGCCCGTCCATGTGTTCGTGGGTGACCGTGTATTGCGGGACGCCGGGGCGAATCCGCGCTGTCACCACAGCCACCGAGACGGCATGCTCATCGGCCAAGGCGCGTGCCAGGCGTGCGGTATACACCTCCACCCCAGCATGCGAATCAGGCAGAAAGGCGTGGGTCACAAACAGGACACGCCGCAGTTCACAAGGCGCCATCGGCTGAACAAGGTACCATCTCGTTTGGAGCAACCGTGCCCACGATTCCTGCACGAATGAAGCGCGTCCTTGTTGTTGACGACGAGGAGAACATTCGCCACCTCCTCCTGGTGGTCCTGAAGAAGGCCGGCTACGAGCCGACTGCCGTCTCGGGTGGGGAGGAGGCTCTTGCTGTTCTGGCGAAGGAGGATTTCGGCATCCTCATCAGCGACATCCGTATGGCGGGAATGGACGGCCGCGAGCTGCTGCGACGGGTTGTCGCCGACGAGTCCCATGGCGATCTCTACGTCGTCATGATGTCGGCCTATGGCGGCGATGACGTCGCGATCTCCTGCATGAAGGAGGGGGCCTACGACTACTTCAGCAAGCCGTTCAAGGCCGACGAGGTGGTGCTGCTGCTCCGCAAGATCCAAGAGCGTGAACAGCTGGTGCGCGACAACCTGAGGTTGCGCGAAGAACTGGACCAACAGTTCCAGTTCGGCAACATCGTCGGTCAGGCTCCGCCCATGCAGGCAATCTTCGAGACGGTCTCCAAGATTGCGGCGTTCAAGACGACAGTCCTCCTGACAGGGGAGAGCGGGACAGGAAAAGAACTCATCGCGCGCGCAGTCCACCGGAACTCCGACAGGTCCGCCCGCACCATGGTGACCGTGAACTGTGGGGCGATTCCAGAGAACCTCCTCGAGTCCGAGTTGTTCGGGCACGCGAGGGGCGCATTTACGGGCGCGGTCCGGTCCAAGCAGGGCCTCTTTCACGAGGCGGACGGCGGCACAATCTTTCTGGATGAGGTCGGCGAGTTGCCCCACGCCCTCCAGGTCAAGCTCCTGCGGGCACTGGAGAACGAGGAGATTCGGAAGGTCGGTGAGAACCAGAGCGAGACAGTGAACGTGCGCGTGATCGCTGCCACTTGTCAGGACCTGGAAGAGCGGGTGAAGGGCGGTGAGTTTCGGGAGGATCTTTTCTATCGCCTGAATGTCATGCACATCAGGATCCCACCGTTGCGGGAGAGAAAAGAAGACATCCCAGCGCTTCTGGATGCCTTCTTGGACAAGTTCAACCGGAAGTTTTCTCGAAAAGTAAGAGGCCTCGCACCGGACGCTCTAGATGCTGTGCTCGGCTATTCGTGGCCTGGAAATGTCCGCGAACTCGAAAACGCTATGGAGCGGGCGACGTTGTTGTCTGATGGCGCCGAGTTGCCGCTGGAGGCCTTTCCACCTCAGGTCGTGGAGCCGGGGGGTGGGCCCGGTCTCCCTGCGGACGAGGCGGACCTCTCGATTAAGCGCCGAGTAGCGCACCTGGAAGCACAGTTGATCACTCTGGCGCTCCAGCAGACTGGGGGGAACCGAACTCATGCTTGTCGACTGCTGGAGATCTCTCACCGCGCCCTTCTGTACAAGATGAAGGACTACGGAATTGAGATTCCACCTGGAGGCGGGCGGTGATCGACCGAGTGCGCCGTCCTACGCCACGGGGGTGGGCGTTGCTCCTAGTTGTCGGGCTCTCAGCTTGTTCGATGTCGGCCGCCCGGTGGTCTGAGGAGGGCGACCGCCTGCTTCGTCAGAATGATCTTGCCGCGGCAGAACAGGCCTATAGCCGCGCCTTGCAGCTGGAGCCTCACTATGGCCCCGCAATCTACGGAAAGGCTTGGGCTCTCTACGCTTCAGGTCATCAGAGCCTTCGTCCCGTGGCCAAGCAGTTGTTCTCGCGAGCTATCGAATATGCGCCGTCCTTTTATGGAGGCTATCGGGGAAAGGGCGTGCTGCTTTTGGAAGAGGGACAAGTTCTGGCGGCAGAGCGGCTGCTGCGGGAGGCCTACAAACACGCCCCAGATGAGCCCGCTGTCTTGGGCTCCCTTGGCCAACTGTACCTACAGGCTGATCGGCTCGAAGAGGCTGAAGAGATGTTTCGCGGTGCCATGAGCCTGGCCCCTGAGCGAGGGGAGCTTCGGCGCTACCTGGCAGACCTCGCTCTGGCTCGCAATGACTTCGAGGGGGCGCTTGCCGCTATCGAACAGGGCCGCGCCGGGCCCGTGGGGGGCTTGCGTGGTCGCCACATCCTCGACGAGGGGGAAGAAGTGATCCGGCTGGAACGAGCACGCCGGTGGATCGATGAGGCGGAGGGCGCAGCCGATCCTCGACTGACCCATGCCCAGGAGGAGCTGGAACGGGCCGAGCAACTGTTGGAAACAGCTGAACAGGGCCCGGGTGGCACCAGCCGTGTGCTCGCTCGTCGTCGCTACCACCAGCTCCTCCTGCGCCGCCTGGAGCAGCGCGCAGCACTATGAAAAAAATGCACACCATGACCTGGTTGCGGGGTCAAAATGTTCTCCAGCGGCGATCGGGGTGGGAGTGAACGGGGTGCTGCTCTACTGCAGGATGCGAGAACAGAGGGGCACGGTTCTTGCCTCATTCTCACGGAACCAGCGTGGCTTCACTCTCCTTGAGATGTTGGTTGTGTTGGCGATCATGGGTCTCTTGACCTACTGGGCTGCGACGGACCTCTCCGGGCTGATGGGTCGGTACCGGTTGAACGCAGCGGCTCGAGAGTTGGCCTCGGAGGTGGAAGCGTGTCGAATTCGGGCGATCAGCCACAACCGCGAGTACGCCCTGGTGCTCGTGGCCAATGACCCCGATGCTGGCAACGGCCAGGGGGACGCCAACATTGGTCGCTACGAGATCAAGGTGGGCGACACCATGAACTCCAGCTTGAACTGGGAGACGGTGACCGATGGCGTCTATGACTTTCATGCGGGCCCCAATGCCCACAAGGGCATCAGCATTGAACCTTGGAGCTTTCTCTTTGGGGTGTCCGGGTACAATCTATCCGACAGTCTCATCTTCAGTCCCCGGGGTTACTTGATGAATCACCCCAGTGACTTCGACGGTGGTGTCATCCGCATCGTGTTGCGGAACAAGACAGCCCCTTTTGTGGAGCGTCGCGTAGTGCGGATCAATCGCGGTGGTGGCGCTCAGATTGCGGTGGTGCAGTGAGGCCGAACTTTGCGAAGCGCCGTTTTCGGCTTCGGGCTGCGTCGCGTGGCTTCACGCTCATCGAGCTCCTCATTGCGCTTGCAGTGATGCTCATTGGCTTGTTGGCGCTGTGGCGCCTCCAGGCGTCGGCGATTGCCTCCAATGCAAACGCCTATCGGCTGGGCATTGCTACCACCTTGGCCCACGACGCCATGGAGCAGTTGATGGAGCAGACCTTTGTGCCCGGCTACACGGACCCGGATCTGGCTTGCTCGTCGTTGCCTCTGTTCCCGCCGTTGACTGAGGACGGGCTGGAAGACCTGTGTGTTCTGGACAGTGGCATGCGAGTGAACGGCCTTGGCAACACCGACGTCACACTCGGGCCGACTATCTTCAAGCGAACCTTTCACACGCAGCCGCTGGTGGCCGGCGAGAATGATCGTCTGTTGATCAGGGTGCGGGTGACTTACGACGACCCCCACTCGGCCAAGCGGCACGGTGTGACCATTGGTGCTACCCGCATGGTCGACGGCTACGATCCGCTTGACCGCGGCCCGAGCAGCATCTGAACATGGAGTCGCCCTTGTCCATCCTCCCGACGAGCCGGTACCGAGCCCTCCCTGGCTCGATTTGGCGCCGGGGCTTTACCCTCGTTGAGTTGATGATCACGGTGGCCCTGTCCACGCTGGTCAGCATTCTCATCTACACGGTGTTCATCTCCCAGACTCAGGCTTTCCGTGCCCAGGCCGACATGGGCTCGATGCAGCAGAACCTGCGTGTTGCGATGGAGATGCTCACCCGGGACATCTCCACGGCGGGGTTCGGAGCCGGCTGGGATGGTGGCAGTTGGGGGATTGGGGGCCACTTGGGCATGGCTAGCAGCCCCATCTATGGACTGCATGTCCTGGAGAACTTCCAAGCTGCGGGCCCTGATGCGGTGGAGATCCTAATGATGGATCCCGATCGAACAGTCTGGGGCACGACGGACATGGCTGTTCGTCAGCCATGCACCACGAACACCATCACCTTTCACAGTGACTATCCCCTGGCTGCTGCCCAGTACGACGCAGCCGGGGTCAACAGCCGGATCATGTGTTTCTCTCCTGCGGTTCGGGGGCGGCCCGCGTCGTTTGTGTGGGATGTGGATGGCCAGGGAACAGGCTTCGTCGTGCCGATTGTGGCGAACACCACCAATGACTTCAACGCGGAGTGCCCCAACAACCTTCCCTTGATGATGATCTGCG
>PBPL01000029.1 GCA_002724675.1 Deltaproteobacteria bacterium
GACGGACACTTGGACGGGCTCGATGCCCGATCCATCCGGGCCCCTGACGCTAGGAAAAGCAGAGGACACCCCAGGGTCGTCCCTGCATGGTCAATTGAGCCATGTCAGGATTTCTTCGACAGTCCGCTATTCGGAGGACTTCAGCCCAAGCACGGACTGGGCCATCGATGACTTCACCCGGGCATACTGGCGTCTCGACGAGGGGACGGGTAGCGATGCGCTCGACTCGACGGTTCACGGCAACCACGGCGAAATCGTAGGGGCTACCTGGTCCAACTCCTGTCCCGCCGAAGCTGGCAGCACCACGGGCGACACGGGCGACGACGACGACACGGGCGACGACGACGACACGGGCGACGACGACGACTCCAGTAGCGATGACGACGACTCCAGTGGCGATGACGAGGATTCGACCGCTTCCGATGTGGATGTCCCGCTCGAAAACAGGGTCCTGGGTGGCGGGTGTGACTGTGGTGTTGCGCCGGAAGCCCCCGGGTCGGCGAGCTTCTTGCTCACACTGGTGCTTGCCGCGCTTGCTGTCCCCTTGAGGCGTCGCCACGACGGAACCGGAGAGCCCCGAGACTGATCCCGTCGTCGGTGTGGGTGTCCCCATGACCCAAGGCTCTGCCAGCACTGGGCCTTTGCGCTCGTTGGCCCCGACGCTGCTGCTCTTCTTTTTCTCCGGAGCGACCTCGTTGGTCTACGAGGTGCTATGGATGAGACGCCTTGGGTTGGTCTTCGGAGCTACCCAGCTGGCTGTGGCCACGGTGCTTGGCGCCTTTATGCTTGGCCTTGCCCTTGGAGCCGCCTTCGCCGGTCGCTGGGCAGATCGACGCTCCAACCTGCTCCAGGTCTATGCCTTGTTGGAGTTTGCCATCGGCCTCTACGCGCTGGCATTTCCGGTCCTGCTCCGGGGTCTCACAGCAGTCTATGTGGCTCTGGTCGGCTCCGACGGGGACATGGGTTTCTGGCCTCTACAGTTGACGCAACTCGCTCTGGTGCTCGTGCTGTTGGCGCCTCCAACTGCGGCTATGGGAGCCACTCTGCCTCTCCTGGTGCGCTTCGTTACAGATCGGATTTCGACTGCAGCGATGCGTACCGGTCTCTTGTACGGGGTCAACACGGTCGGCGCGACGGTGGGTGTGTTGAGCGCTGGGTTCATCTTGCTTCCAGCGTTCGGCACTCGCTCGACGGAGGTGGGGGCGGGGGTCTTCAATCTGGCCATAGGCGTGGCCGCTCTCGCTTGGTCTGCTCGATTTGCCCGCCAGCACGACGACAATGTGTCCGATGTCGACCAGGGCCTCGGTGTGGTGGATGACACTGAGGATTGGATGGAGGCTGAGGAGCTGTTGGAACTGGAACCTGACCCCGACCAAGAGGGGGTCTACGGCTCGAGGCTGGCTCGTCTGACACCCATCGTTCTGTTTGGCTCCGGTGCGAGCGCGATGGTCTATGAGGTGGGCTGGACCCGCTTCTTGGCGCTCGTGCTGGGGTCCTCGGTCTACGCATTCACCTTGATGCTGGTTGTGTTCCTGGGCGGAACGGCCCTGGGTGCCCTCATTGGCGCCCGCTGGGTGGGCCGCCCAGGGGCTCGTCCAGCTCGTTGGCTCGTCGGTGCGCTTGCTGGAGCCGGCTTGGCTGGCTTCGGAACCCATCATCTCTTTCGCTTCATGCCGTACTGGTACGTCGACCTCTATGACCTCCTGGGAGGTCATGTGGTCGCCATGTTCGGAGGCCAGGCATTGCTCGCGGTGATCGTCATGGCTCCGGCGACCCTCTGTCTGGGGAGCGTCTTTCCATTTGCAGTGAAGCTTGGGGCACGCCGCAGTGGTCACTTGGGTGCCGATGTGGCGCGTCTTTATGTGAGCAACACGCTGGGGGCGGTGACGGGTGCTTTGCTCGGTGGCTTCGTGCTCCTACCCATCGTCGGGATCCAGGACAGCTTGATGGTCTCGGTCTTGGGGTTGCTGGCTCTGGCCACCCTTGTCTTCCTGGGACGGGACATAACTCGTCGGAAGCGGCAAGTCGGCTTGGTTGCTCTAGGGGCTCTCTCGCTGGCCGCTGTGGGCCTGAGGGCCCCCTGGGACCCGCTGCTCATGAGCGCCGGCATGTACCAGTATGTGTCCGAGCTGTCCGACTACAGCCACGAGTCGGTACGGAACCACGCGATCTCGGACTTTGATGTGCTCTTCTATGAGGAGGGGACGACCAGTGTCGTCACCGTGGCCAGGAGTCGTGGCAGCGGGAATCTCTGGCTCGCGAACAATGGGAAGGTGGATGCCAGCACTCAAGAGGATCTCCGAACTCAGCTCCTGCTGGCCCATTTGCCCTATTTTCACCGCGAAGCGGCCGAAGACGTCCTCGTCATTGGTCTGGCGTCGGGCATTACTGCTGGCTCCGTCACCCTTCAGCCGGGGCTTGAGTCTCTGGACATCCTCGAGATTGAGCCCAAGGTCATCGAAGCGTCTCGCTTGTTCGACGAGCACAACCGGAGGCCTCTAGAGGACCCGCGTGTGCGAGCCATCGCTCGGGATGCGCGCAACCATCTAGTCTTGCGCGCACAGCCGTACGATCTCATCGTCAGTGAGCCCAGCAATCCCTGGATCTCTGGAGTCTCGAATCTCTTCACCAGGGAGTTCTTGGAGCTGGGCCTGAGTCGGTTGACGCAGAGTGGGGTGTTCGTCCAATGGGTGCAGACCTACGGGATGGCGCGCGACGACTTCCGGAGCGTGCTTCGAACCTTCTGTGAGGTCTTCCCCTACGCCGTTTTGTACTTCACCGTGGAGGACGCGGACGCCATTCTCCTGGGAAGCCGGGAACCACTGCCGTGGGTGACGTCGCTCGTTGATGCCGCGTTGCAAGATGCTCCGAGAGCGCAGGACCTGGCCCGCATTGGTGTTCAGACCGCCTATGACCCACTCAGCTATCTGGTCCTCGGAAAAGACGAGATGATGGACATTGCCTGGCAGGCGGTGCCCAACACGGACGACAACGCTCGTCTGGAGTTCAACTCACCTCTCTACCTGGATCACCTCACCCACGATGCCAACACCGCCATGATTCTGGATGCGCGCCCCCCATTGGCGGATCATTTCGCACTTCGCACCGAACCCGGGGCGAGTTCGGCGGACTTGTTTCAGGGGCTCGGGCGCTCGTTTGAGCGCACTGGCAGATGGTCTGAAGCTGCGGAATGTTACATCCGGGCCGCGCGTCAGGAGCCCGAGCGGCCAGGGCTCGCCGAAGCCCTCGCCCGGGTCCGGGATCAACTGGTGGAGGCGCGGGAAGCGGCTCGATGAACGAGGTGCGGACGGGGTAGGGGAGCTTGCCGTCGCCGCTCTTAGGCGTGGACTTCTTCTTCGACGTCGTCTTCTAGTTTGTTGGTCTCGAACTCATCATCGAGATAGTAGACGTCTGTGGCCTTACGGCCCTTGGCGAAATAGAGCGCTTCCTCGAGCAGAGCCGAGCCGATGTAGGTTCCTCCGATGAGGACCAACAACAGCGTGATCTCGTAGCGAACGAGCACGAACACGATGGAGGCGATGCAGAGCGCCACAGTCGTGACGGTGAGCGGAGAGAAGCGGATCTCGCGAAAGGTGCGGAACTTCACCGTGCTGATCATGAGATACGACAACATCAGGGTAAGGAGCAGGACGGAGATGTTGCTGTCGACCTCGGTGGCCCGCATCTTGGCGTGGTGGAGGACCAGGACTGCGACCATGCCGCCGGCTGCCGTGATGGTCAGCCCTTGTGTGTACCGATTGGAGGTCTTGGGTGCGTCCCCGACAGCTGTCAGGTTGAAGCGGGCCAGCCGAAACACGCCACAGAGCGTGAAGAGGAAGGCCACCAGGAAGCCGGCCTGACCGTAGGCCTCTAGACCCCACTTGTAGAGCAGCACGCCGGGGGCCACCCCGAAGGACACCACATCGACCAGGGAGTCCATCTGGACCCCGAACTCGGACTCCGTGTGGGTCAGTCGAGCCACTCGGCCGTCGAGCGCATCGAAGATACCGGCATAGATGATGAGGAGCGCGGCAATGTAGAAAGCCTCGCTGTCTGCCGGCTCTGCTCCAGCAGAGACCATCACCGAGTACAGGCCGCAGAACAGGCTGGCGCTGGTGAACAGATTCGCCGGCTTCATGATGTAGTTCATCATGGTGAAGTGAGTTCCTGCAGTTTCCCCGAGTTGCTCATTCTAGGCAGCAGATGACGTCGTCACAACACCTACTGCCTCTATCCTATGAGGTCTGAACTACACCGCGGGCTCCGATCTGGCAAGGAGCAGTTGCGTGGAGGTGGCATCAGCCCTCGTCCGCCGGTGACTCGCCGAGGCCTGGAAAGGCGGCATGCCAGGCACGAACAACCTGGTCTACGGACTCTCGTGGCACTCGAGCGGTCAAGCCCCAGGCCGAGCCATCGATTGCGGTGGCGTCGATTCCTAGAGTTGCTAGGCAGTCGCGAGCGATCTCCCAGCTTCGTTGTTGTTCTGCGATTCCTTCGCCCACTACGGTGACGGTTGCCTCGTCAGCCCGGGCCTGCAGTTGGCCGCCCCCCCTTGCTACGAGTTCGCCGAGGGAGTCCAGAACAGGCTCTAGGTTGGGAGCGTTCCGCGTGTTCAGCAGCAGCTCAGCGATCAGCAGGTCCGCCCGGCGTCTCATCCGCAGGTCTTGCCAGCGGAGCTGTGCTTCTGTCAGCTGGTCCAGCGCCTCTTGGATGGTGCTGTCCGGTCCTTCCATCCAAAGCGGCAGGGCATGGAGGTCAGCTGTGACCGCCACAGCTCGTCCGGTACCGGGTCTGGGCGAAGTGGTCACGACCGTTCCGCCGCCTTGCCCATGGGTTGCCTGGGCGTGCAACTCGATCCCGTGGCGTCGGGCGTAGTCCACCGCTTCGGGCGCGAGAACCCGAGCTCCGCGCAGGCCAAGCTCCAAGATCTCACCCGCAGCCAGCCGGTCGATGCGTTCCGCTTGCTCCACGAGCTTGGGGTCGGCAGTGTAGACCCCATCGACGTCCGAGAAGATGTCACAGCGACCAGCACCGAGGGCTGCCGCCAGGGCGATGGCTGTGGTGTCCGAGCCTCCACGGCCGAGTGTCGTGACCTCTTTGTCAGTAGAGACCCCCGCAAAGCCACCCACGATTACGACCTTTCCCTGTGCCAGTGCCTCGCGGACACGCGTGGGACGTACCTCGATGATTCGGGCCTGGTTGTGGTCCGTGGTCGTGATGATCCCAGCCTGCGAGCCGGTGAAAGAGACGGCCTCGTAGCCTCGGTCGGCAATGGCCATGGCGAGCAATGCCATGGACACTCGCTCGCCCGCCGTCAGGATCATGTCCAGCTCGCGACGGTGGGGGTTGGGAGACACCTGCTCCGCTAGAGCCAGGAGCGCGTCTGTGGTCCGTCCCATGGCGGAGACGACCACAACTGGGACCTCGCCGCGCTTGCGAGCCTCGACCGTGCGGTCGGCGACCCACTGGATCTGCTTCGGTGTTGCCACGGACGAGCCACCGTACTTGTGAACGACGATGGTCACGAACTTGCTGTGCCTTGTCTGCGCGTCTTGAATGGTGGGAGGACGCTGGCTGGCTCTGTGCCGATGGGGTCGTGCCTGACTAGAGGCCGCCCACGAACTTGTAACCCACCCCATGGACCGTCTGGATGTACCGGTTGGGAGGGCCGTCCGCTAGCTTGCGTCGAAGGTTCAGGATGTGGGTGTCCACCGTTCGAGTGGACACATCGGAGTCGTAGTTCCACACCTTGTCCAGCAACACCTCACGACTCAGGACCTGCCCCCGGTGCCGGACCAAGAAGCGCAGGAGCTCCATCTCCTTGGCTGAGAGCTTCACTGCTGCACCTGCCACCTGGAGGTCGTAGCTGGTGAAGTTCACCTGCACCTCGTCGAACGCGTAGGTGTCGTCCTCCGGCACGTCCTTTTCCGAGCGCTTCAGCAGAGCTCGGACTCGAGCGTGAAGCTCGAGCAAGGAAAAAGGCTTTGTGACGTAGTCATCACCGCCCACATCGAAGCCTTTGAGCTTGTCGACCTCTTCGCCTTTCGCTGTCAGGAACAGTACGGGGTTGGTGTAGCCCGATGACCTCAGGCCTCGGCAGACATCATATCCGTGCATGCCGGGCAGCATGATGTCGAGTACCACGAGGTCTGGGCGTTCAGCCATACCGGCGGCGAGACCGTCTTCGCCGTTGGGAGCTCCAACAACCTCGTAGCCCTGCAGCCGGAAGAAATCGACCAGGCTCTCGAGGATCTGAGGCTCGTCTTCGACGATGAGGATTTTCTTGGTGGCGTTCATGATCGTCTCTATACCGCAGTTGCGGTGGTCCCTGCTCCAACTGGCAGTCGAATCTCAAATGTACTGCCTTCTCCCAGCTCCGATCGTACCGACACAGTGCCCCCATGAGCGGCAACAATGTGCTGCACGATGGCTAGTCCTAAGCCGGTTCCGCCCACTTCTCGCGTCATGTGATCTCCGCCGCGGAAGAACTTCTCGAATAGGTGTGGGATCTCTTTAGGGTCGATTCCTGGACCGTGGTCAGCTACCCACAGCAGGATGGTATCACGCTCGGCCCGCGCACCGATCTCGATCCTGCGGTCATCTTCGGTGTATTTCACCGCGTTGGACGTCAAGTTGATCAAGGCCTGCACCATGGCGTCCCGATCGAACGAGGCCGGAGGCAGCGCTCCTTGTACGTTGGTGGTGAGCTCAAAGCCCTCGCGCTTCACGTAGTCGCCGATGATCTGCTCCACCTCGTAGACGATGTCGCCCAGGTCCCCGATGCCGAACTGGAACTTCTTGCGTCCCTCGTGAATGCGGGCGAAGTCCAGCACGTTGTTGATGAGCCGCGAGAGTCGCTCTGCTTCAGACACGATGTTGCTGTGATACTCAGCTTGCTTCTCACCGGAGGGTACGGCACCCAGGGACAGCATCTCGGCCATGATCCGAATCGTAGTCAACGGTGTCCGCAGCTCGTGGGAGACATTGGAGAGAAAGTCGCTCTTGAGGCGGGCAACTTCGATCTCTTGGGAGACTCCGTGGATCAACACGATCATTCCGATCACGATCAGCACCATCAGAAAGCCGATGACCGCGAGTCGGACGATCCGCTGAGGAGTCCAACTGAGGTGGGTCGACGAGTCCTCGCCTCGGTAGATCGACAGTGTGTAGCCCGGGAGCCATCGATCCAGACTGTGGCGTGCTTCGACCGGTAGTCGCTCCGTCCAGTCGGCTTGATTGACGGTAGTTCGTGGTTCCAGGAGTCGAGTGCGGAACTCTGGGTTGCTTCTCGCCAGGGAGGACAGCAGGTCCTCTGCATCGGCGCGCAGGATGTCACCACTCAGGACCAGGATGATGCGTGCGCTCTCCTGAGTCTTGGGAGAGACAGAGAGACTCTCGGCCAGCATCAAGCGGGTCGCCCCAGCACGGAGTGGCCAGAGCGCCATGTCCGTTCCGAGCGTGGGCCTGTCGTCCTCTGGTACGGCGAGCACCAGCTGCACATGGCTGCGACTATCGTCTCCGACGGTGAGCGGGTACACGAGCTCATCGTATCGCTCGCCCCCCAAGATGATTGTGGCGAGTACGCGCGGCTCGGCTTCCACCAGTGCCTTGGCAGCGAGAGTGGGTTGATCCAGCCAGCGTTCGGCCTGATCGTCTCGAACCACCGTTAGCCGCTCACGGAGCAACTGTGCCCGTAGCTCCAGTTGTTCCGATACGACGGTGCCCAGTGCACTTGCTCGGGACTGGAGCTGAGCTTCCTGAAGGACGTCTTCGTGGAGTACGGCGCGGACTCCAAAATAGCCAAGGGCCGCACCGGGGACGATCACGCAAGCAACCAACAAGGTCAAAAGGCGGCCGGAGACCGATGTGTCGGGCAAGAAACGACGCACCATAGTCGGAGTCTACCCAACAGGCTGTCCCAGCGTCGTTGCTAGCTCGTTGCGGCCTTGTCGGTCCGGCACTATCTTGTCGACCCGCTCACCGGTCCCCACGGCCTCCACCAGAGGGAAATACGCTCGTGTCTTCTGGTCCTTTCGATTCTTCTCCTCCGGATCCCGGCGTGTCGGAAGAACGCGATGAGGCCGCAGTGAGTCCGCTGGAGTCTGCCCCTTCCCCGACTCGGATTCCCTTTCACGCACCGTTGCGGCGCTGGAACCCTCTGTCCGAGGGCGAGCGCCGAGACACACGGCGGTTCATCCACGTTCTGATGGCGTTCCCCCATGTGACGGTGGCCACGATTGTGTTGCTCGCGTGGTGCTACTTCGTGCAGCTCTTCCTAGAGTGGCCCTTCTTCTCGTTCCTGCCCGTGGGCGGCGAACTGCTGTCGGAACTGCGCATGGAGGTGCTGGGGCGCCAACTGGGCTGGCTCGACGGCCGCCGAGTGTTCAACGATGCGGTGCTGGCGGGGGGCGACGTGACCGCTGGTGAGTACTGGAGGTTGCTGAGCAGCACCTTGTTGCATGGTTCTCTCTTTCACGTGGTCGCCAACTGCCTTGTGCTCTTCATGTTGGGTCGGATCGTCGAGAATGCCTACGGGCGAGCGCCGTATCTGATCGCGTACGTGGGTGCTGGCATCACGGGGGCTCTCCTGTCGGCCTTGGTGACAGGGAAACAGTCCCTAGGCGCCAGCGGTGCGGTTTTGGGCATGTTGGGGGTCTGCTTGGCGTTTGGCTATCGCTACCGTCGCCAGATCCCTTCGTCGCTGCGTGACTACTTCAACCTCGACATGTGGTTCTTCGTGGTTCTCATCGCTGCGTTCAGTGCTCTGCCCATGGTCGACTGGGCAGGCCACCTGGGCGGCTTCCTGTGGGGTGCAATCGTCGGTCTACTCTGGCCCGCTCGGATTCTCGATGGAGAGCCTGGGCCCGCTCTTCGCCTCGCTGGTGTGGGTGCCTCGACCTTGTGCTTGTCTCTGGCTGTGGTCACCATGGCCGTCGTCGCCACCCGCATCCCCAGCTTGGATGATGTGTGGCCCGACCGGGAACTGCGGGCCCTCGAGTTCGCCATGAACCGCGGGGACCTCGACACCCAACTGGAGATTGCAGAGCGGCTGGAGGCTCTCTTTCCCGATGAGCCCCGCATCCAGTTGATTCTGGCCTCCGTGCTCCTGGAGGCCCGTCAGTGGGCCACGGCTGCAGAGATCATGCGCGACATCGAGTCCGAGTGGCCAGCCCTGGCTCGCAGTCAGCCCTACTACGACAACGACTTGGCGTGGTCGTTGTTCTTGGCACACCCCGACGATCCGCGAGCGATCGACGAGGGCTTGATGCGCGTGCGACGAAATCTGAAGAAGTCGCGTGATGATCACGCCATGCAGAACACCTTGGCCTTTGGCCTGTTCTTGGACGGGCAACTGGTCGCGGCGGAGAAAGAGATCTCCCTGGCCATGAAGGGCCGCAGCCGCTCGGAGCGGGAACATGACGTGTTCTTGCACGTGCGCATCTTGCTAGCGCTGGGGCGGTACGAGGAGGCCGTAAGGGAGTACCTGGAGTTTGTGGACGACTTCCCGCAAGGCGAGTTCCGAGAGGCGGCCGAGAGTGAGCTGACCGCGCTCGGTCTCCTCGGCAGCCCCTAGGCTCCGAGAGAAGGCGTCGCTCGGTTTTCCTCCCCGGTGGCTCAGGCCATACGGTCGGCAAGCAGTCGCTCGACGTACTTGCCCAGCACATCCACCTCGAGGTTGACCAGATCTCCCAGCGCTCTCTCGCCAAGGCTGGTCTCGGCGAGGGTGTGCGGAACAATCATGACCGAGAGGCGTGAGTTGCTGTCGTCTACGTTGTTGACGGTCAGAGAGATGCCATCAATCGTGATGCTTCCTTTGTGGACGATGTAGCGCATGAGGTCTTTCGGTACATCGAAGGTCATCTCGGCGCAGTCACCGCTCGGCGCTCTCGATGCGAGGGTCCCGCGGCCGTCAACGTGTCCGCTGACGAAGTGACCCCCCAGCCGCTCTCCCACCTGCAGGGCGCGCTCCAGATTTACCCGGTCTCCCGGACTCCGGCTTCCCAGTGTGGTGAGGGACAGGGATTCCGATGAGACCTCGACGGAAAACTGACTGCCCTCAAAGGCAACAACGGTCATGCATGCACCGTCGATGGCGATGCTCTCACCCAGGACAAGATCAGGGTCCGGCCAGGTGGACTCGACGATGATTCGCTGTCCTGCGGCACAGGCCGTCGTTGCCGAGATTCGACCCACCGAAGTGATGATGCCCGTGAACATGCGGCTCCTCTTTTCTGCCCTAGGAAGCTACCTGAGATGACCACCAGCTTGCCCCTGGACCATCCTTGGGCCGAGCCTCTAGGAGCACGTCTGCGCCCAGGCGGGTGATCGCAAATGGGGTGAGACTCAGCGCTTCCTGCGGGTTCGGCGCTCCTTGCCCGAGAGCAAGGGGGAGCGCCTCCGCCCCACCAAACATCATGGGCGCCATGTAGACCAGCAGACGGTCCACCAGTCGAGCATCGATGAGTGCTCCGTGGACCGCCGCTCCTCCCTCGACTAGCAGGGTGGATAGCTGACGTTCTGCCAGCGCCTTGAGGGCGAGCTGGAGGTCGACCTGTGGGCCCGTGCCGCATGGGATGAGCGTTGCACCTGCGGCCAGCAGTGGCTCCGCTTGGGGTGAGCTCATCGCTGGCTCTGTGGTGCAGATCCACACCTCAGGGCCGTCTTCCGAGAGCATGCGGGCGGTGACCGGCGTCCGAAGTGAACTGTCCAGGACAATGCGGGTGGGGTCAGAAAAGGGGCCGATGTCTTGGGGGTCCAGTCGGACCGTCAGCCGGGGGTCGTCCGCAAGGACGGTGCCCACCCCAACCAGGATGCCCTGATGCAGTGCTCGCTGACGCCGGGAGTGGGCTCGAGCAGCATCCCCGGTGATCCACTGACTGGCTCCTGTACGGGTCGCCGTTCGCCCATCGACGGTCACCGCGGTCTTGAGCGTCAGGAAGGGTCGCTGCTGGGTGACGTGGACGATGTGCGCCTCGTTCAGCGCCTTGCAGGCTTCCTCATGGATGCCCACTTCGACCTCGATGCCCGCGTCCCTGAGTTGGCTGATCCCCTGGCCAGCCACCAGGGGTTGCGGGTCGACCATGCCCACGACCACCCGACTGGCGCCGGAGCGGAGGATCGCATCCGTGCAGGGGGGGGTCCTGCCCCAGTGACAGCACGGCTCCAAGTTGACGTAGAGGGTTGCCCCCTCTGCCTGAAATCCGATCTTTCGCAGGGCATCAGTCTCTGCGTGGTCTTGGCCACATCGATGGTGATAGCCCTCGGCCAGCACCTCGCCATTGCGGACCACGACACAGCCAACCATGGGGTTCGGCCAGGTGTGCCCACGCGCCTGCTGGGCAAGCTCGAGGGCGCGGAGCATGGCTGCTTCGTCGGAGGACACGCCGGCAGTCAACTTTGCTCCTCCGAGGGGGGTGGCCCATCTGGCTTGTCGTTGTCCGCGCCCCCTCCCTCTTCCCAGAGCAGAGAGCGGAAGTCTGCGATGGAGTCGAAGCGCTTGTATACGCTAGCGAAGCGCGCATAGGCGACCTCATCGACTCGAGCCAGCTCCTTGAGCAGCTGGTCTCCGATGTCGCTGGACGGTACCTCGCGGGAGCCTCGGTTCTCCAGAGTCATCGTGACGAGGTCTCCGATCTCTTCGATGCGGTCAGCCGAGATGGCGCGTTTTCTACATGCCGTGCGAAGCGCTCGGCGAACCTTCTCGCGATCAAAGGCCTCACGCCGCCCATCTCGCTTTACGACCATGGGGGCCACCCCCTCCAGCCGTTCGTAGGTCGTGAAGCGATGCTGGCAGGCCTCGCACGCTCGTCGTCGCCGGATCTCCTGGCCCTCTGGTGCGGGCCGAGAGTCGACCACTCGCGAGGTCAGGTGGGCGCAAACAGGACAGCGCATGGCTTAGTCGGCGATGGGGCCTCGGGTGGTCCCCAGACCCCGTCAGCAGGTCTCCGCCAGAGCCTCGCGTGCAGCCTTGAGGCGCCCCGGGTAGATCGGGTGGTTGCGACAGAGCTGCAGGACATCCTCGCGAATGCGTGCCTGGCGGGCTGTGTCGTCGATGTCGTTGAGCACCTCGATGGTCCAGGCCGCAATCTGTCGCATCTCCGCCTCTTTCATGCCCCGACTGGTCAGAGCCGGGGTGCCGATTCGTAGGCCAGAGGTGACAAAGGGCGAGCGCGTCTCGCCAGGCACCGTGTTCTTGTTCACTGTGATGCCAGCGGCCTCGAGCGCGTGCTCAGCGGCCTTTCCAGTCAAGTCGCTGCCCGTCAGGTCAACGAGCAAGAGATGATTGTCCGTGCCGCCACTTACAAGCGACAAGCCGCCTTCCGTGAGACCTTCAGCCAGAGCGGCTGCGTTGGCTACGACCTGCTTGGCGTAGTCGACGAACGCGGGGCTTGATGCTTCTCTCAAGGCCACGGCCTTGGCGGCGATGACGTGCATCAGGGGGCCTCCCTGGATGCCTGGGAAGACGCGTGAGTTGAGCGCCTTCCCGAACTCTTTGGTGCACATGGCCATCCCACCCCGTGGACCTCGAAGCGTCTTGTGGGTAGTGGTCGTGACGAAGTGGCAGTGGGGTATGGGGTCGGGGTGTAGCCCGGTGCAGACCAGCCCGGCGATGTGCGCGATGTCTGCCATGAGCAGTGCGCCCACCTCGTCGGCGATGGCCCGGAACTGAGCGAAGTCGATGAATCGTGGGTAGGCCGATGCCCCGCAGACGATCATCTTGGGGCGGTGCTCGAGCGCCTGGTCGCGCACTTGGTCGAAGTCGATGCGGCCTGTGCTCTCGTCAACACCGTAGGCCACCGGGTTATAGAGCCGACCGGAGAAGTTGACGGGGCTGCCATGGGTCAGGTGCCCACCGTGGCTTAGGTTCATGCCCATCAGGGTGTCGCCGGGCTCGAGCACGGCCATGTACGCCGCCATATTGGCCTGGGCGCCCGAGTGCGGTTGGACGTTGACCCGCTCGCAGCCGAAGAGGTCCTTTGCCCGCTGTCGGGCCAGGTCCTCGGCCACGTCGACGAACTCACAGCCACCGTAGTACCGCTTGTTGGGCAGCCCTTCGGCGTACTTGTTGGTGAGAACCGAGCCCTGGGCTTCGAGGACGGCCTCGGAGACGTAGTTCTCGGATGCGATCATCTCCAGACCGGCCTCCTGCCGTTCCAACTCTTGGAGCAGGGCCTGGGCGATCTCGGGATCCTGGAGAGCGAGCGAAGACATGTGGTTTCCGTGCTGCTGGGGGGAAGGGGTGCCCACGTCGGAGTTCGTAGGCCTGGGTGAAGACTGGGTGTGCTGCCCAGCTGTGGATTCAGGATTCAATCTTTGAGACGCGACGGGCATGACGGCCCCCTTCGAACTCGGCTCCCAGGAACGCATCGACGATCGTGTCTGCGAGCCCCTGGCCAATGACCCGAGCGCCCAGGCACAAGACCTGGGCATTGTTGTGTTCGACGATCATGCGAGCAGAAAAGGGGTCGGACACCACGCCCGCCCGTACCTGGTGGACCTTGTTGGCAGTGATTGCCATGCCTTGGCCGGTGCCGCAGACGAGGATGCCTCGGTCGGCACCTCCACCGGAGACGGACTCGGCGACTTGCTTCGCATAGTCGGGATAATCCACCGATTCGTCTCCATGGGTCCCCAGGTCGTTCACCTGGTGACCCTGCTCACTGAGTCGTCGAGCCAGGTGGTCCTTGAGAGCCACTCCACCATGATCGGCACCGAGGGCAATGCGCATGTCAGTCCATCCGTCCAAATGCTAGGCAGGCGTTGGTCCCGCCGAAGCCGAAGGCGTTGGACAGAGCAACGGCCGTGCGCTGCTCCCGCGCCTGATGGGGCACGTAGTCCAGATCGCAGGCGGGGTCTGGGTTCTGGAGGTTGATTGTGGGCGGGAGGACTCCGCGCTGAATGGCCAGGGCGCAGATGACCGCCTCCAGACCCCCGGCTGCTCCCAGCAGGTGGCCCGTCATCGACTTTGTGGAGGACACAGCGAGCTTGCGAGCGTGGTCACCAAAGACCCCCTTGATGGCTGCAGTCTCTGCCGCATCGTTGAAGGGAGTGCTCGTGCCATGGGCGTTGATGTAGCCGATGTCAGAAGGTGTCAGCTGACCGTCCCGCAGCGCCCGCTCCATGCAGTCTCTTGCACCGCTTCCATCGGGGGCTGGAGCTGTCATGTGATGGGCGTCGGAGTTCGCTCCATAGCCCTTCAGCTCACAGTAAATCTTGGCTCCACGTGCTCGTGCGCTCTCGTATTCCTCCAGAATCACGATGCCGGCACCCTCGCCCATGACGAAGCCGTCGCGTTCGGCGTCGAAGGGGCGACTGGCGGCCTGTGGGTCGTCGTTGCGGGTGGAGAGGGCTCGCATGCGTGCAAAGCCACTCACAGCGAGGGGGACGATGCCGGCCTCAGAGCTGCCCGCC
>PBPL01000030.1 GCA_002724675.1 Deltaproteobacteria bacterium
CCCCCCGCCCCATCGGCTCCCGAATCACCAGCCGGCTCCTTCGAAATCGCCGACGCTCTGCCGGTACAGAGACCTCAACTCCAGGTGCAGGCCTGGCCGCCCGACTTGGCTTGGTCAACCCCACTGGGCCGGTGCCGTCCGACAACGATCGTCCCGCCCCCCTGAACTAAGGGATAGAGCCCAGAGGCCATGGAGAGCCCTCAAACCCCCGCCGATGCGGTCCGATCCAGGCAACCCGCCCCAGGCAATCAATTTCGTGACGAGTGTCCGCTCTGCGGAAGCCGGCAAATGCGTCTCCTACTGCACCTGCGCTCCAGCCAACTCATGGAGTGCGACCAATGCAGACTCCGATACACCGACGTCTACGGTACCCATGAGTCCATTGTGGAGTACTACAGTCGCGTTCAAGCGCACCACGGCAAGCTCGACAACCAAGAGGCCCAGCTTGCTGCGATCGCGAGAGCACAGGCCGACGCCATCGACCTGCTGTGTGGAGTCCGACGCCAGGGACGCATCCTTGAGGTGGGCTGCTCACGGGGGCACCTGCTGGAGATACTCGAAGAGCGAGGCTGGGAGAGTTGCGGCGTGGACCTCTCGGCGGCATCTGCCCAAGAAGCTCGAGCCCGAGTCAGCGGCCCCATCCATCAAGGGATTGTCGAGCTTCTTCCCCTTCCCACCGACCACTTTGACGTCGTCGCCATGTTCGATGTGCTTGCCCATCTCCCACAGCCGCGGGGCACACTGGATGCCATGGCCACAGCCCTGAAGCCCGGGGGCCTTCTAGTGCTCTCTACCGTGAACGAAAGCTGGCCGCTGGTACCGGTGTTCCAGGCCCTATTCAAGACGCTCCCTGGCCGCACCAAAGATCTTCGTGACGAAATGTACGAGGGCCAACACTATTGCTACTTCGGAGAGAAAACGGTCGGCCGACTTCTTGAGGAGGTGGGACTGCAGTTGCTCGAAGTGCAACCGCTACAGCCTCTCTCGGCTCGTTTCTTCGCGCACCAATATTCATGGCGACGACGACTTGCTCTGCACGCGATGGCGCGAGCGGATCAGATCCTGGGGAGCTCCCGCAAGATGTTGGTTCTGGCGCGAAAGCCAGTCCCCTGATTGACTCAGTTGCCCAGGTCGCGAAAACCAGTAAGGAAGACCTCAGAGAGTCGCTCGAGCCGTTCCTCCCGGGCAGCGCGCTTGCCGTAAGCCACACCGCGCACAGTCAGGTTTCTGCCGCGAAACGAGAACACCCAGGTCCGGGACGTGGTGCGCATCTTTCGCTCGGTCACCACGCGCGCGTCCTGTCCACCGACCTCGGTGGGAGCCACGGGGCCCGGCGTGTGTCGCTTCGTCCAGAAGCGCCCCAGATTCTCCATGACGAAATCCAATTCAGCGCCACGGAAGGGCTCTGGAACCTCCATGATCTGGAGTTGCCCGAGCGGGCCAGCCAGCCACATACGCTTGTGAGGCTGACTGTTGTTGCTGTGATCTCCCAGTTCGTCACACGGCGCCGTAATCTCGAACTGGTTGTGCAGGTCACGATAGGTGCAGCTCGCCGACGATGGTGCCGGTGGCTCCTCCACGGGGGCGGGCGCTTGCTCCTCTGCCGTCGTCTCCGCCTCCTGAGCAGGAGATTCCGTGGCCTCTTCGGTCTCCGCCGAAGCCGTCCAAGGCAGAAGCGTGGCCAGCAAGGTGATCAAGGCAGCAGAAGCAATAGGGCTCGTCTTCATGGCTCTCTCCAGGCGCCGGAGTGTGCCAAAGGCAAGCGCTAGGAGCAAGAAAGACTCGCCTGTAGGTACTACTCAGCGACCTCAGCAGCGGACCCAGTCGACGGCCCCACCAGGCGGGCTGGCGCCATCATCCTCGCCACAGGCCCAGCACGGCTGATCTAGTGTGCTGCTGTGCGTCGCACAGAACTGGACCTGGACCTCGAGCTCCTCGTCACACGAAAAAGGCACATCTCCGACCGACGGTTCAGACCCCGCAGGCGTCCCCGAGACGGTGGTAGCGAACTCGAGTCGTCCTTGCGCATCCTCTCCGATCACCGGCATGACAAAGCCGGTGCTGTCGTCACTGTCCGGACCATTGACGTAGACCTTTGTCCCTCCCTCGGACGCCGGCCCCTCCACTCGAAAGCTGAAGCTCCACGTCACCGCCTCACCATCGACGCTGCAAGAAGCCGAGGCCTCGAGCGCGTCAATCGATTCGGGCTGCCCATCCCTACCTTGGGGACATCCAGACATGAGAGAGCCGACCAGCAGGATGCTCGGAAGGGTCGAGAAGAAATTTCGTCGCATACAACATCCCCTGTTCGAAAAGTTCGGTGGGACAGACCAAGCCACTGATGTGCAGCCTGAGCGCCCGACAACCCTACATTGCACACTTCGAGACTGTCCCCTTTGGACGCCAAGAGACCAGGCATTCGTCGCAAGGGGCTCGATTCCCACGTTCATCCGTGATATTCCCGGTCTTGTTGGCCAACTCCAGGCATGGCTCTGCCACCTGGGTTGTTCGTAAATTCCAGTTGTGGAGGTGTGAGATTCGTCGAAGAAGAAGGCCCCCAGTGATGCCCGTGAACCGCGGTCCCCGGCGCAATCACATGATTCGTATCAGCCCAATCCGACTCATCGGTGAAAACGGTGAGCAGATCGGCATTATCGAGACAAAAGACGCCCTGTTGATGGCCCAGGAAGCCGGTCTCGATCTCGTTGAAGTTTCCCCTGACTCTCATCCACCGGTCTGCAAGCTGCTGGATTTTGGACGTCACAAGTATGAGCAGGCGCGCTTAGAGCGCCAGCGCTCTCGGAACTCGTCAGACAGCACGCCCAAGGAGATTCGCTTCCGGCCCAATACGGGGCAAGGCGACCTTGAGGTGAAAATTGGTCGAGCGATCAAGTTCCTAGATCAGGGGCTTCGCGTGAAGCTCACCGTACGGTACCGCGGTGCTGAGATGCGCCGGCAGGACGTCGGGCGTGAGACACTTCGTCGCGCCACTGAGATGGTTGGCGAACACGGCAAGCTCGAGAGCGCGATCCCAGAGATGCAGGGACGCATGCTTTCAGTCACTGTTGCACCCGCCAAGACCAAGGGGACAGCTTCGAGTAGCGGCGCCGCCAAGGGCACAGCGGCGCCGAAGAACGCGCCGCCCACCCAACCCGCACCTCCCTCAAGGCCCGCACCTTCGGCGACCACGCCGGACGCGGAAGCAGAAGCTTCTGCTGAAGCGACTGCGGTCGAGGAGGCATCCGCTGACGCTCCAAAGGAAGCCGAAGCTGAAGCTCCCGAACAAGCCGCCACGGAAGCACCGACGGCAGACAGCGCGTCCACCAAGGCGGCGGAGAGTGAAGAGTCGACTGACGACGCTGCCCCTAAGGCCGAGGCCAAGACCAAAGCCACGAAGAAGGCGGCGGCCACCAAGAAGACCACCGCCAAGAAGGCTTCCCCTAAGAAAGCCTCCGCGACGAAGGCGCCAGCAAAGAAGAAGACTGCCGCTAAGAGCAAGGCGACACCCTCTTCAAAGGGAGCCAATTAAGGGCCGTGGACGGCCTCGGGGCTCCACATTCGTGTGGGCGCCGCGGTGCCATTGGGGGCAGACGCTGTGGGCGGTAGCGGCCCGTGACGGCGGTGCGTCCATGGGTCTTGGACTTACTGCAGGAAGCCATTTTGCTGAGCAACGGGCTGGTGACGTGCGCATTAGGCTCGGCGAGTCGCTTGGTGCGGGGCTTCTTCATGACCCGAGATTGTTCCTCCACACCGCACTCGCCTCCAACACGCTCCACGAAATGAAGCGCAGGCTCGAAGCCAAGTAGACTAGTCCCCCAACAACACCGCGAGGGACCCATGTCCGAAGTGCCACCTGCTACCCGAGACCTCCTCGACTTCATCGCCGCGAGCCCGACGCCCTGGCACGCTGTAGAGAACGTCGAAGAACGCCTGCGACGCGCAGGTTACGTAGAAGTTCGAGAGCACGATCCCAGCTGGAACCTGGATCCTGGACAACGAGGGTGGGTCACTCGTGCGGGCGGCTCCATCGTGGCCTTCCGCATGGGAAACAAGCCGAGCCTCGAGGCCGGCATGCGCATCGTCGCCGCCCACACCGACTCGCCCAACCTTCGGCTCAAGCCACATCCCGACAGACAGAGGCACGGCTATGCAACACTCGGCGTCGAGCCCTACGGTGGAGTCCTACTGCACACCTGGTTAGACCGGGACCTGGGCATCTCGGGTCGTGTGAGCACTCGCTCCGCCGATCGCCGAATCGAGACGCGGTTGATTTCCGTCAATCGTCCAATATGTCGCATACCGAGCCTGGCAATTCACCTCAATCGTGGCGTGAACAAAGACGGCCTGTGCCTCAACGCACAAGACCATCTCCCCCCCATTTGGGCCTTGAGCGGTGACTCCCCGGAGGCACTGCCCGACATCCGCACATTCCTCGCGGCCGAGCTAGATGTCACTGCAGAGGCGGTGTTGGGTTTTGAGCTGTGTCTCCACGATATCCAACCGCCCACAGTGTCTGGCCTAACAGGTGAGTTCATTCACGCACCCCGGCTGGACAACCTGGGAAGTTGTCATCCAGCCGTGGCCGCCCTCCTAACCACGGACGACCTAGGGTGCGAGGCAACGGCTGTCGTCGCTCTATTCGATCATGAGGAGATCGGCTCCCGCACGAACCGCGGCGCGGCCAGTAGCTTCCTGCGCGATGTCCTGACCCGCCTGGCGGGAGGGACCCGACAAGCCCTCAGTCGGACGGTCCCCCGTTCTTTCATGGCTTCCACCGACATGGCCCATGGCGTGCATCCCAACTACCCGGACAAGCATGACGGGGAGCATCGACCGGTCCTGGGCCAGGGCCCGGCCTTGAAGACGCATCACCAGTGGAAGTACGCAACCGATTCCGAGGCGATGGCGGTCTTCCGCGGGCTCTGCCAGGACGCCAACGTGCCCCTGCAGGAGTTCGTCAGTCGGTCGGACATGCCGTGTGGCAGCACAGTGGGCCCCATCATCGCAACGGAGCTGGGCCTGCGCGCCGTAGACGTGGGAAACCCGATGTTGTCCATGCACTCGATCCGCGAGATGGCGAGCAGCCAGGACCCACCCCACTTGCAAAAAGCACTGGAGCACCTCTTTCAGGCCGCACGCCTGTGATGACGGTGAACCCGGACCGGGTGCAGTGGACGTTGGACTCGGCGCACACCTCTCTTCGGGAATTCTGGAACACAAGTGCGACCTGGTTCAACGCGTCTCCAGGGCAGCGGACGCCGGCTCTAGTCGCACATCTGCTGACGGGCCTGGAAGAACGCAAGCAGAGGTGTCAGCGAGTTCTGGACCTAGCCTGTGGCGCAGGAAGAACGACACGAGCCATCCACCAGGAACTGAGACCAACATCTGGCACGGCTGGGGTCGACCTGTCCGACGTGATGATTCGCGCCGCTAGGGAAGAGTCCAGCCAAACGGAAGCACTGGCGGTGTCCTTTCACGAAGCTCCAGCTCAAGCCCTCCCATTCCACGATGAGAGCTTTGACCTGGCCTTCTGCAACCTGGGCCTGATGATCTTTCCCGACACGACAGCCGCGCTCCGTGAGGTTCGGCGCGTCCTGCAGCCCGAGGGGCTCTTCAGAGCCACTGTCTGGGGACGGGAAGAACACACGACACTTGTGACACTGATGCCGCGGGTGGCCTCCAGTCTCGACATTGCGCTGGAGCGCCCCGCACGTTCCAACTTCCACCTTGGCAGCTCGGATGCGCTCGCTTCAGCTGCCGTTGGGACCGGTTTCGTCCTTAGCGAGGCTCGGCCGGTCGCGCTGGAGTTTCCGTTCGACAATGGAAGCGACGCCTGCAATCAAATGGGCATCTCGATGGAGTCTCCCTCTCCCAGACTGGCCGGCCTCGCCCATGCCGAACGGCAACACCTAGTCGATGGCTGCGAGAAGGAGGCCGACCGCTTGCTCGACCTGTCCCACGGTACGCTGACCATGGATTTGCTGATCGGCGAGTTCCGCCCCTGTGCATGAGCTGTCTATGAGTTACACGCTGAAAGAGATCTATTTCACGCTGCAAGGCGAAGGAGCGCACTCGGGTCGGGCTGCGGTCTTTGCGCGCATGACCGGCTGCAATCTGTGGTCTGGTCGAGAGCAGGACCGCTCGTCAGCGCCTTGCTGGTTCTGTGACACAGACTTCGTGGGCACGAACGGGCCCGGCGGGGGCCGCTTTGCCACAGGAGCGGAGCTTGCAGCGGTCCTTCGTCAATGTTGGGACGACGACCAAGCCGCTCCAGGAGGGCGACCCTACGTGGTCTTCACGGGGGGCGAGCCCATGCTGCAGCTCGACAAGGAACTGATCGATGCATGTCACGCCTGCAATCTGGAGATCGGCCTGGAGACGAACGGAACAATACCGGTACCGCCGGGGGTGGACTGGATCTGCGTTTCCCCAAAGCCCAACTCCCAGCTGGTGCAAACGACAGGTGACGAGCTGAAGTTGGTCTATCCCCAAGAGATCGAGCCCGATGCTGTTGCCCATCTGGAGTTCACTCATTTCTTCCTCCAGCCCCGGGACGGCGTGGGGCGCGAGGAGCACACGAAGGCTGCAATCAACTACTGCCTGACCCACCCCCAGTGGCGCCTGTCGCTCCAGACTCACAAGCTCCTTGGTATTCCGTGAGCTTGCAGGGCTCTGGCCTGTGCTTTATGGTCGCGGCGTCGTCACTGGGAGGCGTGGCCGAGTGGTCGAAGGCAGCGGTCTTGAAAACCGCCGGGCGAAAGCTCCGTGGGTTCGAATCCTACCGCCTCCGCCATTCACTCAGCTGCAGTGACTGCGACGACCCGACGGAGAGGTGACCGAGAGGCCGATGGTGCTCGCCTGCTAAGCGAGTGTAGTGAATAGCTACCGAGGGTTCGAATCCCTCCCTCTCCGCCATTCAGCAACATCCACAGCCACCGCCCGCCCATACTGCCGAGCGGGACGAAGTGGCCGCGATGGCAGAGGCTCCGAGCCAACAACGCTTCCACGGCATCCATCCATCAGAACGACAAGTATTGCGTCGAGCGTATGCACGGAGTACATAGCGCTCGCTGCATGTTTCGACGATCCGCCCTCTCCGTGCTCGTTCTACTGATGGTCAGTCAGGCTCTGCCCGCGTTCGCCCATCACCCTGCAGGACCTGGAGGAGGAGACTTGGGCCCATCGTCGGGTATGTCCTGGTCTAGCGAAGCTCCTCAGAGCTTCCTGGGCGTGGCGACCTCGGCACTGGGCAATGACTCGCGTCCCTGGGGAAACCGAGTCTGGGGCTTAGTGAGTGCTGAAGGGGGAGCCTACTTCGGCAAGGGCTTCAGCCTCTCCGGATCCATCCCCCTCGCCCTCTCTCTGGAAGAGCCGGGCAGACGACCTCTCGCTGCCATCGGTAGTAGCTCTGTGTCCCTAGACCACCAAGCACTGAGGCTGGAGAACCTCGTCCTGTCCTGGGGCGTGACCCAGTGGGCGCCCTCGACGCACGAGGACCTCGGCCTGGGCAAGGGCCAGTTGGGTACAGCCGCTCGAACCACCGTTCGCTATCACCGGTCAGCACTGAGCCTGTATGCCTCTGTGGGTGGGCGAGCCGAGTACGGCCAGAAGTTGAGGTTCAGCCTTCTCACCGAGTTGGCCGCCAGCGGCACGATTCGAGAAGTCGTCGTGCTGGGGTTGGGCGCTCAAGCCTCTCCCCGCTGGCAGCATCGAGCAGGAATCAAGCCCGAGTGGACCGCAGCCCTTCGACCGTTCTCCGCCATACGCGTAGGTCCAAGAGTCGCTATGCAATTCAGCGGAACGATTCCGCTCGTCGATGGAGGTGCCTGGGCAGCGACAGGAGGATTCACCACCCGAATCGGACCACTGGACAACCACGCTTGTGAGTGCGCCGGCGGAGTCTGCTCCTGCGCCGACGAACACTAGCCAGCCTCGTGGGGGGCGGCAGCGACGCCTAGCTGGCGCTCAAGAAGCGACGGGCCCGATGGACTCCAGCCCACCCATGTAGGGACGCAGCCGGGCTGGGATAGCGATGCTGCCATCTTCCTGTTGGTGATTCTCCAGCACCGCGAGCAGGGCGCGGCCCACCGCCAGCCCCGAGCCGTTCAAGGTGTGCACGAACCGGGGCTTAGCACCCTTCCCTGGTCGGTATCGGATGCCGGCGCGCCGTGCCTGGAAGTCTCTAAAGTTGCTGCACGAGGAGATCTCTCGATAAGCGCCCTGGCCGGGGAGCCAGACCTCCAGGTCGTAGCACTTCCACGCACTAAACCCAATGTCGCCAGAGCACAGGCTCACCTTCCGGTAGGGCAACTCCAGCAACTGCAGCACCTTCTCAGCCTGAGTGGTCAACTCCTCATGTGCTTCTTCGCTCTCTTCAGGCCGCACCAACCGAACCAACTCGACTTTCTCGAACTGATGCTGGCGAATCAGTCCCCTCGTGTCCCGGCCATAGGAGCCCGCCTCCGCTCGAAAACAGGGCGTGTACGCCGTGTACTTCAGCGGCAGCTGAGCGTCCTCTAGGATCTCATCGGCGTGCAGATTCGTGACCGGCACTTCCGCCGTGGGCACCAAATAGTAGTTGTCGGGCTTCTGGAGCCGGAACAGGTCCTCCCCGAACTTGGGCAGCTGCCCGGTCCCGGTCAGGGCTGTCGCATTGACGATGAACGGCGGCAAGACCTCTGCGTAACCGTGCTCGACCGTGTGCAGGTCCAGCATGAACTGCGTGAGCGCTCGGCTTAGCCGAGCGCCAGCACCAAACAACACCGTGAACCGGGCCCCGGTCACCTTGGCTCCTCGCTCAAAGTCGAGAATGCCCAACTCCTGCCCTAGATCCACGTGGTCCTTGGCCTCGAAACCAAGCTCAGCGGGCTCTCCCCACCGGAGAATCTCTTTGTTGTCCCCCTCGTCGCTACCTACCGGTACATCGGACGCGATGAAGTTGGGCAGCTGAAGCAAGGTGTCGTTGAGCGAAGCTTCCAAGTCCCGAGCGGTAGTCTCCAGCTCCCCCACCTGTTGACCAAGGCTTGCCAACTCCACCCGCAGCGCTTCGCCCGCCTCCCGGTCTCCTGCCTTGAACAGGGCGCCAACCTCCTTGCTGCCGGCATTGCGTCGGGCCTGCAGTTGCTCCAGGTCACGCAGGATGTCGCGGCGATGCTCCAGTTGCTTGAGCAACCCGTCCACGTCGAAGTCATGACGTCGAGCCGAGAGCGATGCGCGCAGGGCTTCTGGATCTTCTTCGATCTGCCGTCGGTCGAGCATCGAGGTCTCCACTTACGCGCCTTAGATAGCGCCGTGGAGTCCTAGGCGTCACACCGGGTCCTGTCAACCCAGAGGCCACCCCATCACAGTCGAATACTGAACCGAACCGAACCGTCTCAACAGACACGAAGGGACGACAACCACCAGCGACCGCTGCCGATCCACGGGCTTTCCCTCATCACGGCGATGATTATTCCCTTGACATTTACTTCACAAAGCTCTTTCTTTCGACCCACTCACCCCTCTCTCTAGAAGCATCGGCGAACTTCGTCGATGTCCTGACTAAGACCGGAGCAAACGATGCGTCATCTTCTTGTTGCCATCGCCTTCTGCCTCAGCCTCAGCATCACGGGTTGCAACCAGCCCATGACCGGAAGCAATGTCCCCGACGATGACGACTCCAGCGACGCCAGCGACCAGGGCGACGGCAACACAGCCGATGACGACGACACCGTGGGCGACGACGACACCGCGGGCGACGACAGCACCGTGGGCGACGACGACACTGCCGACAGCGGTGACACCACCGGTGACGACGACACAGCCGGTGACGACGACACAGCCGGTGACGAGGACGACCCCGCGGGTGACGACGACACCGTAGGTGACGACGACGCCGATGGGAGCGACCTGCCCAACGTCTGCATTGACGACGCCTTCGAAGACAACGACGAGCAAGCGTTCGCTTCGACGATCACTCCGGGCACCTTCGCCAACCTGGTGTCCTGCGAAGATGATGACGACTACTACGCCATCACCGTAGCGGCGGGTGCCACCATCACGGTGGACCTGCTGTTCGACCACGATGAAGGGGACATCGACCTTCGCGTGGAGAACGACGCAGGCGACAGCCTCGGCGGCTCCGCCTCCACGGATGACAACGAGTCCGTGGGGCCAGTGACCGTCCCCGACGCTGGGACCTACTATGTGAAGGTCCTTCTCTGGTCCGACGCGGGCGGCATTACTGGCAACACCTACCAGCTCGTCGTGAGCGTAGGAACGGCCACAGGCGACGACGACGACTCCATCGGCGACGATGACGACTCCATCGGCGATGACGACGACTCCATTGGCGATGACGACGACTCGGTCACACCTCCGGCTTGTGTGGACGACGCCTTCGAAGACAACGACACCGAAGCAACAGCCGCCCCCATTGCCAGTGGATCACTGGCGGGTCTACAGGCCTGTGCCTCGGACAGCGACTACTTCGCGGTGAACCTCACCACAGGCGATGAGGTGTCCATCGCGCTCACCTTTACGCACGCTGAAGGGGACATCGACATCGAGTTCCTCGATCCCAATGGGGTGACGCTAGACAGCGCTGCCAGCGCCAGTGACAACGAGGACATTGGCCCTGTCGTGGTCACCGAGACGGGCCTCTACAGGGTCCATGTGTCCTTGTTCGGCGATACAGGCTCGGTTCCGGGCAACACCTACGACATGAACATCACAGTCAGCTCGCCAACACCTGTGGGCTGCACAGAGGACAGCTACGAAGACAACGACAGCTGGACGACGGCTTATGCGCTCCCAGCCGGTGACTTCAGTGACACGGGACTCGCCAGCTGCCCCTCCGACGAAGACTGGTTCGAGTACTGGATGGTGGCCGGGGAGACGGTGAACATTGCCGCCACCTTCAGCGACAACGACGGTGACATCAACATCGAGCTCTTCAACCCCTCCGGGTCCTACATCACCGGCGCCTACAGCATCGGCGATGACGAGAACCTCAACTACACCGTATCCACGACCGGAACCTGGTACTTCAAGGTGTTCCTGAACGATGACGACAGCGTGCCCGGCAACAGCTACGACCTAGACGTAAGCTACACACCAGCCCCTGACAGCTGCGTTGATGACGCCTACGAGGACAACGACACCTCCCCGACAGCCACCTACCTGGGCCTGAGCACCGTGTCGATCTCGTCGCTCGTCAGCTGCCCAGACGATGCCGACTGGTTCGAGTACTACCTGGCCGATGGTGACACGCTCTATCTGGACGTCTTCTTCAGCGATGCGGCAGGAGACATCGACGTCGAGCTCTACGGCCCCGATGGGCTGTACGAGACGGGGACCTACACCGCAAACGACAACGAGTTCCTGACCTTCCCCATCAACGAGACAGGCGCTTGGCTGATCCGGGTCTACCTCTCTGGTGACGATCCAACCCCCGGGAACACCTACTCCATCGCCGCCACCTACAGCAGTCCCACCTGCACAGACGACGGCTATGAAGACAACGACACCTCCAGCACGGCCACCAATCTAGGACTCACTCCGTTCAATGTGACAGACCTGAGCGCCTGCCCAGGTGACGACGACTACTTCTCGTACTACATGTACCTGGGCGAATCGATCGACATCGACGTGATGTTCGACGATGACGATGGCGACATCGACATCGCCCTGTATGACCCCAGCGGCAACTACGTGTCGGGAGCGTACAGCAGCGACAACAACGAGAGCCTGTCCTACACCGTCACGTCGACTGGACTTTGGAAGTTCAAGGTCTACCTGAACAGCGATGACTCCTACCCGGGCAACAACTACGACGTGTCTGTAACCTGGGCGCCCGCCGTCGGCTGCGCTGATGACGCTTACGAGGACAACGACTCGGACAGCAGCCCGTCTGTGATTGGCGACGGCGCATTCTCAGGTCTGCAGTCTTGCCCGAACGACGACGACTGGTACTCCATATTCCTGATTGCCGGCGACAAGGTCGACCTCGACCTATACAGCTCCTACGCCGAGGGGGACATCGACCTCAGGCTCTACAACCCGTCGGGCAGCCTCGTGAACTCCTCCATCACCACGGCAGACCATGAGTACATCCACAGCTACACCGCAATCAGCACTGGCTCGTATCTCATCAAGGCCAGCTTGTGGTCGGACATGGGTGTCACCCCTGGGAGCGGCTATTCCTTAGATGTAGATATCACCTATGGCGCCAGCTGCATCGAAGACACGTTCGAAGAAGACGACTACCCATTCCTCGCGACCCCGGTGCCCATGTGGGTCAGCGACTACACGGTGACGGACATGACGGCCTGCCCCGCGGACTCGGACTGGTTCGAGACGTTCGTGACCGACACAGAGTGGCTCAGCGTAGACGTCACCTTCGCCCATGCGCAGGGCGACATCGACCTCAAGGTCTATGACCCGTCAGGGGCACTGCGTCTCTGGTCTTTTGGTTGGGCAGACTTTGAGTCCGCCCTAATCGACGTCGACAGCAGCGGCTGGTGGAGTGTCGAGGTCTACATCATCGATGGCTCCGACGACCTGTATCCGGGGAATACCTACGACATCAACATCTCGCGTCTGTAGCCAACTGTTCCTTGCTCCCTCAGTGCTCCGTTAACCCTATGGAGGGCTAGGATGTCTGTACGAGCATGGAGCATGCAGAACCGACCTCTGCCGATCTGAGCGCCGCGATCCGCAGAGGGGACGAGGCGGTCTTCTCCCGCCTGGTTCGAGAGCACCAACAATCGGTCTTCTTCATGGCCCTGCGTATGGGCCGTGGGGACGAAGCGCTCGCACGAGACATCGTTCAGAAGAGCTTTCTCGCCGCATGGCGTAACCGCAAGAGCTTCCGAGGTGACGCATCGTTTCGCACATGGGTACTGCGCATCGCCCGCAATCAATGCCTCAACGAGCTGGGGCGCGCTTGGAGAACGCGGGAACAGGGAGGCAAGGACATCGAGGCCCACAGGCCAAGGGATGAGCCCAACGACAACAACCCACTCGCCCGACTCCTCAGGGGGGAAGCCCGCACACTCGTCGAGCAAGCCGTGGCCACGCTGCCCACACGACAACGAAGCGTCGCGACGCTTCGCCTCTACGACGACCTCTCCTTCGCCGAGATCGCTGAAGTCTGTGAGATCACTACAAACAATGCCAAGGTCAGCTTTCACCACGCTGTGCGAAACATCCGTCAGTTTCTAGTCAAACAAGGGGTGGCTGCATGACCACACCTGTCATTCACCTGCACTCATTCAAGGAACGCGCGATGCCCTGCATTCCCGAAGAGCACCTGATCTTGTTGGCCGATGCCCGCGAGGAACAGAGTCTTGCCGACTACACCGAGCACCTCCATGCCTGCGAAGCCTGTTCCAAGAGCCTCGTCCAGTGGAAGGGGGTCGTCGATGGCCTCCGGCAAGCCGATCCCATCGACACCACCCGGTTCGATGATGCCTATTTCAGCCAATTGGCCCAGCAGGTGGAGGACCGTCTCGCCCAGGACCAGGCGGCGTCGCCTCTCTTGCGAGGAGCCGAACTCTTCCGGTCGCGCTCGACTCTTCAGATCGCAGCACCCCTGGCGCTGGCAGCTGCGATCGTCCTTGGCTTGCTGTGGAGCCAAGCCCACGACGAAGCCCCCACAGCCCTCGTGGAGCAGGCCGTATCGCCATCTGAGACCATGGACACTGTTGCCTTGGAGGCTGAGGCACGGGCACTGGGCCGCCAGTTACTGCGCTCGGCCTTGAGCGATGAAGACGATGGCCTCTACGCATCGCTCCACGATATTGCTGAGCTGGACGAACTCATGGATGAAGGCCCCTCCATCCTGTTTCAAGCCAGCCTGGGCCAGGCGCTCGATAGCCTCAATGACGATGAACTCGAGAGCCTCTTCACCCAACTGTGAATCAACACTGAACGGAGACTTCCATGCGCTACACCCCTCACCGAAGGACTGCACCAGCAGCCTTGGCGCTCGTGCTCTTTTTGGCTCCGACGAGCGCACTTGCAGAGAAGCCACCCGTCTCTGATCAAGCCGCTGAAGCACAAGACCAAGAGCGCCACGACGAAATGGTGGAGAAGATCCGCATGATGCGCATGTACGCGCTCACAGAAGCCCTGGAGCTCGACGAAGCAACCGCGGCAAAGCTCTTCCCATACCTCCGAGACAGTGATCGGGAGATGGCGAGCATCCACCAGGCGAAGCGACAACACCGCAAGGCCTTCCGGAAGATGGTCAAAGACAGCAGCTACGACGAAAAGGATGTGGAACGTCGGATCGCTCAACTGTACGACCTAGACGTTCAGCTGGCGAAGACACGCCGGGATCAGATGGTAGGCCTCAAGGGCATCCTCTCGGTCGAGCAGAGGACTCGGTTTGTCCTAGTCAGCGCTCGCTTCGAGGAAAAGATCCACGCCATGATCAAAGAGGAACGCAAGCGGCGGCGGCAGCAGCGGGAGCACAGAGGGCCCAAGGATCAAGGGAAGCATCGGAGACAACACCCCTGAGGCCAGCCAGAAAGAGCCGTGTTCGCCGGGCTTGAGGTGATGGACCTCAGTTGTTGTGATCGATCGTCTTGTCCGCGTCGTAGCTCAACTCCACTCCGCCCACCGCCATGGGCACAGCTGGAGACTCGGAGAAGGCGTCCCGCCAGTCCAGCTGCAAGATGGCGAACTGCATGTCCACCACCTTGCGCTCCACCACATAGCTGACGACCACAGGCATCTTGTCGCCGGACTGGAGCAGCTTGCGCTTGGCCTTGTTGTTGGTGTTGGCGAATTCTTGACCAGAGGGGATCCGAAGCGCCACCCGTGTCGGGTCGATGAAGCCCACCTGCTCGCCGTTGTAGGTACACAAGAACTTGGCCTTGGTGAGGTCGGTCTCCTGGGTGACCTTGCCCTTCAACGAACAAGAGAAGGGCCCCGCTTCAAAGCTGTTGACCGACGCCGGCAGCTGAAACTCCGGCACCTTCACGGCCTCGCCCTTGCTGGCAACACGCTGGAGCGCATCGAACTGCAGTGAGAACGCGCGCACAGACTCGAACTCCCCCGAACCGGTGACCTTGAGTGAGAGCTTCTTCTTTCCCCCCGGGGCAATGACGACCGGCTTCCCGGCTTTGCCGCCCTTGACCGCGCGATCACCAAAATCGAAGCGAAAGAGGATCTGCTCCTTGTGCAGCAACAGGTAGTCCCCACTCTTGTTCTCGAACCGGGCCGTTGCCAATGCGAAGTCCCGCTGCGTGTGGGCCTTGGACACCTCAATCTTCAGCTCTGCGCCATCCAAAGCAGTGTCCGTGAAGTGGTACTCGAATTTCTCGTCGCCCTCCTGAAGGGGCTTCTTACCCCCCAGAGCGACCGATGGAAGCAACAGGATTGCCAGCGTGAAAGAAGCGAGTAGGCGAGACAAAAACATGGAAGTAGGCCCCCAAGATGAAAGAGGATCCGCTTCTACCACGACACCAACCACACTGTCTGATCGAGCAATTCGGGCACAAGTCTCCATTGGCTGGAACGATCAACGACAGATATTCTGACTCCCCGATGCCTATGGCACCGAAGACCAACGTCGTCATCGCCATCGCTGTGTGCGCCCTATGGACAGGCTGTGGGGTCGACAGGACATCTGGCAGTGAAGGCAGTCAACCGGGGCAGTGCATGGATAGCCTCGACAACGACGGTGATGGGGCTGTTGACTGTCTTGACCCCGATTGCGCTGGTGCACCGGACTGCGCAGAAGACACCAATGACACGGATGATGACGACGGCGGCGATGATGACACGGCCGACGACGACTCCGGCGACGACGACGACGGGGCCGACTCCGATGATGATGACGACGGGGCCGACGACGATGATGATGACGATGGGGCGGACTCCGATGATGGTGACGACGACACGTTCGGTGACGATGACGGGGCCGACGACGACGATGACTCGAGCAGCTCGTCGGGGCCCTGCATCGACATGCCGTGCTGCTGCGAGCCGGACCCAGGAACAGGCGAACCCACCTGTCAGACGTGCGTCGAGCAACTGGCGCCCCCGCCGCTAGGATGCGGGGCAGACCCCTCGGGCTGGACACCCAATGGCCATCTTCAAGAAGAGGGCAACTCCCCCTGCTGTGGTTGGGATGGCATGTCGGTGTGCGACGAGTGCGAAGATGGGATCGACAATGACAACGACAACATCGTCGATTGCGAGGACGAGGGTTGCTGGGACTGGTGCAGCGGCTTTGGCGATGATGACTTCGCAGGCGACGACGACTTCCCCGGAGACGACAACTTCCCCGGAGACGACGACTCCAGTCAGGGCTGGGAGCCCTGTGTCGATATCCCATGCTGCTGCGAGCCCGACCCGGTCACCGATCAGCCCACTTGCGAGACCTGTGTGGAGCAGCTAGCCCCCCCGCCCTTGGGTTGTGGCATTGATCCGGCCAGCTGGACTCCAGAAGGCGACCTGCTCGAGGAAGGGAACTCCCCGTGCTGCGGGTGGGATGGACCGGCCAACTGCAACGAGTGCCAGGACGGCATCGACAATGACAATGACGGCGCTCTCGACTGCAACGATGACGGCTGCTCCAGTTGGTGTGGGTCCTTCGCCGGAGGGTCTCCCTGAACATGGCTGAGGCCTACCAGAGGCGGTCGACGCTGCCGGCTATGGTCCACGACAGGCCCAAGCGGCGCCAGCGCCACGCCCTCGCTCGGCTCGGCCTAGGCTTTCTGATGCTCCTCGGCGCCGGGGCCTGCAAACAAACGCCCTTTGAGGGCCGAGACCCCGGGGATTGCAGCGACCGGGCCGACAACGACGTGGACGGTCTGTATGACTGCGACGACGAGGGCTGCCTGGGAGCACCCGACTGCTTGGAAGCCGACGACCCAACCCCCGCTCCCGATCCCATCCGACAGGGTGTATTCCAGTTGGGTCCCGAAGTCATTTGTGCCAATCCCGTAGCGGGCATCGACCGCTTGGAGGAGGTCAGTCTCCAGCGCGGGATTGACCAGGTTGTCTTTGACCCCACCAGCGGCACGGATGTGGAGGACATCGGCGCGACAACCGGGCGGGGTGGGGCCGTACTGGCAGCCGATCTGGACGGCGATGGAGACCTCGACCTCATGCAGGGGCCGACCACCATCTACGTCAATGATGGCCAGGCCCACTTCACCGCCACCGACGGCCCGCTACCCATGGGGACGATCGGCTCGGCTACGTACTTGGGCGCCTACGACCTCGACGGAGACGGTCTCCCTGAGTTGATCGGAGACTGGGAGGCGGATGGAACCAACAGCATGCGCTTGTGGCGCAACCTCGGCAGCCTCACTTTCTCGGAGGCCGAGTTCTTCGACGTCCCCGACAGCGTCCAGACGGCCATCAACGCGAGCATTGCGTTGGGCGATCCCGACGGCGACGGTGACATGGACCTTCTCTACATCACAGGCGCGTATTACGGCGACGACGGCAACCTCGTGTTCCCACCGGGTCTGATGTACCAAAACGTGGATGGCTCATTCGAGCTGTGGTTCGAGATGCCGGGCCACCCAAGCAGTCAGGTGGCGCTGTTCACGGATCGAGACAATGACGGGGATCAGGACCTCTATGTGCCCAACGACTGGCCACATGAGGGCGCTCCCTCGGTGTTTTGGCGCAACGATGGTGTGGACGCAGACGGGAAGCCCACCCTCGTGGACGACGCACAGTCTCTTGGAGCGAACCTGGAGATGGCCGCCATGGGCATCGACTCCGCCGACCTGAACGCTGATGGTCGCCTGGATTACTGCATCACAGACGTGGGGCGACCTCTGTGCCTGGTGAGCCAGCCCGACGGCAGCTACGCCGAGGGCGGGAGCGCTCTGGGCCTCTATCCGGACATCAAAGGAGGCAACGACTTCTTGTCGACCGTGGGGTGGTCCATCGATTTCGCGGACATGGACAACGACGGCTGGGTAGAGACCTTACAGGCGAGCGCTCCCGACTCCGTGGCGGTCGAGAATGACCTGTACGAGGTGGCCGATCTGTTGTGGCGAGGCCTGCCTGACGGCACGTTCGAAGATGTGTCCGAAGCTGTCGGCTTTGCAGATCTCACCGATCATCTCGGACTGGTCACTGCCGACTTGGATGGAGACGGCTGGCTCGAGGTCTTCACCGCTGGACGAGGCTCCGTACCCAGACTGTACGCAAACCGCTGCGGAAGCGAGAGCTGGCTCGAGGTCCTATTGCAGGGCCCACCAGAGAACCGCCGGGGCTTTGGGGCCCGCATGGAGCTCACATGGAGCGGTGGAACCCAGGTGCGCGAGTTGACGGGTCTACGAGCCACAAGCCAAGGCCCTCCACGCGTCCACTTCGGCCTCGGCCAGGACGAAGAAGCCATGCGCTTGGAGATCCAGTGGCCCGACGGCGAGATCAGTATCTACGAAGCCTTACCAGCCCGTCGTATGGTGACAGCAGTGCACAGCAGCATCGCCGATGACGAGAAAGCCCCCGGGGACGATGATGACTCCGCAAGCGACATCGCCGATGACGAGAAAGACCTCGGGGACGATGATGACTCCGCAAGCGACGATGCGGGTGGACAATAGGAACACATGGACCGACGTGATTTCCTGAAGATGACATCGGGCGCCCTGCTCGCCGGGTTGGGCAGCGGCTGTGACGAGATCGATCCAAGCAACGATCCCAACGGCTCCAGCGGTGCGTCGGGCCCGAGCCTGTCGGGAGAGCTGCCCGTCGAGCGGGAAGCATGGGGGCTTCCCCCCTCGGGCCAGGAGTACACGCTGCTGCCCGAGTCGGCCCGACCCGAGGCCATGCTCGAGGTGTTCCTCTTGGGCGGGATGTCGCCCTGGGAGACCTTCTACACGGTGCCCGAGCTGTGTGATCCCTCGGTGGGTGGGGTCTACGCAGGGCAACAGTGGTGGACCTTTCAGGAGCCGGGCGATGGAAGCGTACCCACCTGGTTCGCTGACTGTGATGGTGGAGACCGCCCGCTCTACGAACCCTTTGCCGCCGATGGTCAGGGACTCACGGTCAACCTGGGGCCCTTCATCTACCCACTCAGAGACCGACCCGACATCCTGTCCCGCATGCGGGTCTGGGTCATGCGCCACGACGTCGAGCCCCACGCAGTAGCCATCCCGTTCGCGGTTGCCGGCCACGGGGTCAGCAACCCGAGAATGAGTGGGTTCGGTGCCCACATTCAGCGCCACTTCAACGACACGCTGGGAGAACGGAGCGCTCCCTACGCGTACACGCTCTACATGAGTTCGTTCGACCGCTCCAACAATGGCGCAGCAGCCACAGCCCTCGGGCTCCATCCGGCGACCGCCCAGCCTCTCTCCCTCCAGCTCGGGCCCAACCCAAGGCTGCCTGTCCAGCTACCGCGCCCAGGGGTCACCGGCTACAAGACCGAGCTGGATGCTCTTGTGGCGCACTACACAGCACGCCTCCGACAGCGGCTCAACCACGCCATTGCAGGCGACCTCAGGTCCCCTGGTTTCATGGACTTCGCGTCCGCCAGAGCGGCCCTACGCAACCACGAGGCGCTGATTGATCTCTTGCCCGCCAGCCTCTTCGAGCTCTCGGAGGTCACCATGTGTACGCCCCATCCGGGCTACGCCGACCTCCACGACCTCTTCACTGTCACCGACGAGACGACCGCAGCACTCCAAATGGCCCGGCACCTGATCACAGCAGGTGAGGATGCCCCCAGATACGTTCAGGTGATGGAGGCCGGCGTCTTCACAGACCCCAATGGCCAGGGCTACGACACACACGCCGAACATGTACTGGGCCAGGGTCCCAATCTGATGCACATGGCCCGGCAATTGGCATCCATCATCAACGAGCCCGACGAGAACGACCCCAATAAGCTCGACCTCGACAGACACTTCGTCTTGCTCAACACCGAGTTCGGACGGGCCCCCATTCCAGAGGTCACACCAGCCAATCCTCGAGGTCGAGGGACCAACCACTGGCCATGGGGCTATGTGGTGGTCGGCTTCGGCGGCTTCGTGGACGAGGAGCGTCAGGGGGTGGTGGGAGCCATCGGTGAAGACGCCTACGCACTCTCGAGCTTCACGCCCACCGAGCACCGGGCAGCGATGCTTCTGGCCATGGGGATCTGGCCATTCGCTGACGAGTCTTTCGCCGTCGGCGACATTCGAGACGCCTCCACCGAGCTGGACGCGGCCCTCTGGCTCAAGTCCGAGGTCCTGGGGTACTCCAAGTGATCCGACGAACTGCCCTGCTCTGCATGATCACCCTCAGCACGTTGTCGTGCCAGGGACAGAACAACTTCGAAGGGAACGAGCCCGGAGAGTGCTCCGACCGAGCGGACAACGATGCAGATGGACTGTTCGACTGCAACGATGAGGGCTGCCTCGGCGCGCCCGACTGCCAGCAGGGCGACACGTTCCTTCCCGGCATGCTGGAAGACACGCCCTCATGCGACGCCGGGGACGAAGCGTTCGTACGAAAGGTGGTCCCCCAGCTGTGGGGGCGTCATCCCCTCTCACTAGTGGAGGTGGAGTTGCTCAGCCAGATCATCGAGCAGAGCAGCCGCCAGACGTTGGTTCAGGCGATGATGCGCTCCCACCGATTCCAGGCGCGGTGGCACGAGGTCCTCAAAGACTTTCTCCAGATCAATCGGGTTGGCGAGCGCACCGGCATGGGGTGCTCCTCGTCCATGTCCGAGAGCGAGTCTCACGCATCCATCTCAGACGACCTGGCCGAATTCGTGCGGGACGCCGCACCCGATGGTGAGCCCTACCCATTCTCCTGGTCGCTGACCGAGCTCATCTTGTCCTCGCTAGCACTGGACGACATCAGCCCTGTCTTCCGAGCCCATCTGTTCACCCAGCTGGGCTCCAAGGTCATCAACCTGGACAACCCGGGTGCGAACGTGGCTTGGCGGGGTGTCTACGCTGACTTGTTCGAGAGCAGCTACCTCAACCGCAGGATGGGCTGCCTCGCCTGCCACAACTCGGAATACTCCGTCACCGATGCCGCCGATCCTGAGCTCGACCGAACCTGGCAGGTTCCCGGTCACGTGGAGAAGGCCCTGTACGGCGACAGCGGGGGACGCCCGTTCCAGGACCTGGCGGCCTACTTCCGGGTGGAAGGTGTCCTGGACATGAGGTTCGTGCCCGAAGGGGTGACGCCAGCGCTCTTCTGGGATCTGGGCGCCGAGGGCTTCAACCCATGGGGCATGTCCAGCAACTGCGGAACGTTCATCCTTCCCGAGGACATTCAGCCCGACTGCCCCTGCGCCCCCGCCTCCTACCTCGTAGACCCCACCACCGAGTGTCCCTGCCCCTCTGAAGCCTGGGAGGGGCACTTCATCGAGGACACTCCCGATCGCCCCAGCATCTGGCACCTGGAGCGCTGGCTGAGAGGCGGCTTCGACCGACTCCGAGAGGGCGGCTACGTGGTGGCAGACGACAACAGCGTGGACGGCGAAGAGGCCTTTGCGTGGATGGTCGCCATGAGCACCGCAGAGAAGGTCTGGACCGAGGTCACCGGACGGAAGCTCACCACACCCCACTTCTTCCCACGCAACCCCTACCAAAGGGATCTCCTGCAGTACCTAACGGAAGTGTTCGTCGACAGCTCGTTCTCCCTCAAGACGCTCGTGGAGGCCGCCGTACTTCATCCCTACTTCAATCCGGGAATGCCCGACCAGTGCGACAATCTGGAGTCGCCCTACTACCTAGCCCCCGTCTTCAACCCCTGGGTGGTCGAGCACGAGACCCCCGAGCTTCGGCTCAACAACCCCGGTGATGCTGTCGAGCGCCTGCCCCCCAGGGCCCTGCTGGGTGCGCTGTCTTCGGCCATGGACTGGCCCGACATCAATAGTCAGATTGAGACCCACGAACACAACGACGAAGGCACACCGATCATTGGCTCAGGACTCACTCCAGCATTGGAGTTCGAGATTGATATCGGCATCTACCTTCTCGATGGCGAGACGGGCTTTCGAAGCAGCAATTTCGCCGAGGCGCTCGCGTGGGAAGAGGCCCTGGGCGCCTGTGTAAACCCCTTCCCGCTGGACGAAGAGGTGGTGGACGACTGGATCGACCTGTTGGTCAGCGAGACTCCGGCAGACAGCACGCTCGAGGACCTCGTCCTGACCCTCAAAGACCGACTAGTAGGCCGCCCGGTGTTCGACCACAGCGACGAACGAGCGCTCATCGAGGCTCTCGCCATGGAGCCACTGGACGCCACAGTCGACAGCCTTCCCGCTGCTCAAGAGCCACTGCGGCGGGTGTGCTCGGGCTTCCTGTCCTCACCCGACTTCTTGATCGCCGGAGCACCGGGGGACGACCTGAGCGGCACCCCAGTCCCCATCGCTCCCACCGGCTCGTCAACGACCGAGATCTGCGCTCAGCTTGTGGACGAGCTGTTTGCCAACGGCCAGGCTAGCTGCACCGGCACCGGCGCCATCCAACTGTAGAGCGAGTCCCCAACCTAGCGGTCAACAACCGTCTCTCAGCGTGGGCAGATGCCCCCGCAGCCATCGTCCGTTCCCCGAAGCACACGCCAAGAAGTGACCGAGTTGGACTGGACCGAAGAGGCGTAGAGCCAGGTGCCATCCGAGTTGAGCACCAATCCATTGACCCAGTCCAGGTGGGTCGAGTCCACCACACTATCGGCCAGGTCGAGGCGCCCATCATCTCGCCGATGGAACGCGGTGATGGAGTCATCGTCTCTAGCCGCAACAAAGACGGAGTCTCCCGTGGGAGACACCACCACGCCCGCCGCACCACTGATGGGGATGCCAGGGCCGACCTGCACCGTCTGCACGTGGCTCAGCGAGCCATCCCCATCATCACGCGCTAAGACCACCACCGTGTCGAGCACCGGACTCGCCACGTAGACGTGTCGGTCATCGGGAGCCAGCGCAAGAAACTCGGCACCATGAAGATCGCGACGGATCAATGCGGGCCTGGGCTTCAAGGCGCCGCTCTTGTTGTCCCGCTCATAGTGGGCAACAGACGCCGCCTCGTGACTGGCCGCATAGAGATCCCCCCCGTCTCGGGTAATTACAATGTTCTCGATGCCTCGCAAGGCGGGCGCCGCATAGACCTGGCCCGGCCCCAATGTCCCCCCGTCCTGGATGGGAAAGTGGAACATGCAGCCGTCCCCATCCCACTGGAAGTCCGCCACATACAGGTGACGACCATCTGCGCTGGTGATCACATCCACGGGAAACGAGCGGCGCCCCGTACAACCGGGAAGGTCCTTTTTGTCGCGCAACGTCAAGGTTCCCGAGTCCTTGTCTCGCTCGAAGAGATAGAGAGCCGGATAGTCCGCCTCGACCACTCCGACCCAGCGTCCATGGGGTCGCGTCACCGTGACGTTGAGTACAGCCCCCTCACCGAACTGAGGCAACTTGAGGTTCTCGAACGGCCGCTCAGTGAACTCCCCCGTACCCGCATCCACTGCGAAGCTACCCACCGACACACCGTTGGACGCACGGGGCGCCACGTACACATGACGATCATCGGGGCTGAGGTCGAGGTTGTAGGCTCCAGCGAGGTTGCCGATGCCTCCCCTTCCCTTTTGGGTGAACTGGGCCGAGCCGGTAGCGTCAATCTCGCTCAGGGCATCGACGATGGCGTTGACCACATACAGTCGAGAGGGCCCGAACGCAGCGTGGGTGTAGCCGCGCCAGTTCTTGGGGTGCTCCGGCATGGGGGGGCCGGCGCCTTCCAAGTTCCGATTTGCCCACGGGAACCGCGCGTAGTCCATCCAGAACGGGGACTCGTCCAGCTGCCGTATCAGGCGAAGCTGGTCTCCATCACGCCGGTACACCCGCAGGTTGAAGTACGAGGCCATGGCGCTCACAACCACAGAACGGCCATCGGGCGACACGACGACCGCAGACGGCGTGGCAAACGGCCCCTCCTCCGCCCCCTCTTCCTCGCCTCCGTACATTTCCCGAACACAACCGTGGATTGCTGGCGCAGGGCCGGCTCGCCCCAGGGGCGTCAACTCACCGGTGTCGGGCTGCCTCTTGAACATTCCCAGGCTGTGGTCGCAAAAGCCCACGGTGTACACATGCTGACCATCGGGAGAGACCGTCACCCCGTCCACATTGAGTAGCCCCGGTTGACCGGAAATCCGTACGCCCGGGCTCAGCCCACGTGCAGACACCGACCACTGAGACAAGACGGACTGGTCGAAGCCTGCCGCGTAGAGATGTCTGCCATCCGGTGAGAACGCCACCTGACGCACTCCCGAGAGCACCGGATCGGTCACCGTATCCAACAAGGCCAAGGTGTCGGGAGCGGTCCTGTCATAGAGGCGCAAGGAGGACCCCTGGGCAGCCACCAGCCATCGTCCACTCGTGGCGAGACCGCGCGCTGCCCCTTGCCGTGCGGGAGCCAGCCGGAGCCGACCATCTTCACCACGGGTGAAGACGACCAGAGCTTGCGGGCTGGCGGCGTACAGAGTGCGACCATCCGTGGCCAACACCACCGACTCAACCGGACCCACATCGAACGATTCACCGAACCGAAGTTGACCGTCGACGCGCACGAGGTGCGTGACACTCTCACTCTCGTCTGCAGCCACATAGACGTGGTTCTCATCACCGGACACAGCGACGGCTCGCAACCCCGACAGGCCCCCAAGACCCCCAGAGGCATGGGACAGCGCCCCTGCCGGGGCCAACCTCAGATCACTGTCGCAGCTCGGGCTACAGTCGCACCGGATACGAGGCTTCAAGTGTGTGCAGGTGAAACCATCCACGCACCGGTCCTCGGTGCAGGGGTCCGAATCGTCGCAGGAGCCGCACGAGGTGCCATCCGGCGCTGAGCCGCACTGCTGGAGCCACAGACAGCCCTCATCGGTGCTGAGGCCCACCAGCGGACCTGTAGGCGCGGAAATGGGCGGCCCCGATGTGTCCATCTCGGGTCGCGCGGAGGCCCCTCCTGGAGACTCAGACGGCGAGGTGGCCTCTGACGGAGGCGACGACGTGCAGCCGAAGACGAGAAGAACCAGGAGCCCTACCGCCACCTGCGCAGGAGCCAGCACCAAGGAACGTCGGGGATGGGAATGGCTGTGCAGGACCCGATGATACTCCCACAACGGAGTGCTACGGGGCCAAGGGCTCAGTCACAATTGCCCGAGTTGCCAGCCACATCGGACTGCCCCCCGACGACAACGGAATTCAGGACGGACTCTGCGTCACTCTGGCAGAGCATGCCGTTGTCACTCACGGTCAGGTCGCCCCCCACCGACATGAGGTTGGCCAGGCCATCGATGCTGTACAGAGCAGGGTTGCTGGAGCACCGAAGAAAGCCAACGACAGTGGCGAGACTCTCCAGACCATCGAGTGTCTCGAGCAGCCAGTTGTTGGACACGCTGACGCTGCCCGGAACTTCATCGTGTGCCAGAGGGCCGAGTCCCACAGCATCGTCACCCACCGAAACCAAGTTGGAGAGGCCATCGATCTGAACCAAAGAAGCGTTCTCGTCCAGCTGAAGGCTGCCACCGACAAACAAGAGACTCTCCAACCCGTCGACATTGGTCAGCGCATTGTTGGAGCCAATGGCAACCCGTCCACCCACGCTGCTCAGGCTGGAGAATCCGTCAAAATTCTCAATGCTCTCGTTGGCATAGATGTGCAGGACCTCCCCCACAGAAACCAAGCTGGAGAACCCATCCACCTGGGTCAGCGAGTCCTGATAGTCAATTGCCAGGCTCCCGCCCACCTCCACCAGATTCTCCAGCGAGCTCACATCTTCCAACAAGGGGTTCATGAACAGACGCAAGTCCCCCTCGACCTGTGTGAGCTCGTGAAAGCCGCCCAGGCTCACCAGGGTGTCGTTGTCCGAGACCTCCAAGGGCCCACCCACTTGGGTCAGGCAGGGCAGTGACGGGATCTGCGGGACCGTCGCGTCTAGGGAAGCAATCCGCAAGTGCCCGGAGATGCTCTCGCAAGCCAGGATGTCGTCAAACTCAGCCAGGGTCCCGATCTCAAACGAGCCGGGACAAGGCTCGCACTCCAGCACACCATCCTCCGCAGAGTCATCATCACCCGACGCGCCACCGTCATCGCTCGAGTCATCGTCATCCCCCACAGCGATGCAGTCCGGGGCAACAGCGCAATCGGGATCCTCGCAATCGAATAGACCGTCCACGTCGTTGTCGGCGCGGTCGATGCACTCGCTAGGGTACTGCCCCTCTGGACCACGACCCTCGGCGCAGGCTGCGAGCAAGAGCATGACCAGCAGGAGCATTCCGCTGCGGAGACGAAGTAATGACTGCATCACAAGAATCACAGCCACTCAATCGCAGAGATAGACAACATGGGTGGCGATGCCGGGGTAGATGGGGACAGGATTGGGTCCGTCACAGAGGTTGCCTTCTGGGCCTCGCACGATCACGGTCGTGGTGCCTGGTTCCACGTTGAGGAAGGCGAGAACACCCTGAGTGTCCGTGGTGTTGCCAGGTGCTAGCTCGTCATCCACGGCAAAGGACGCCTCGTAGTCCAGGTCGAACTCCACGGTCGCCCCAGCGTACTCTGTGCCCTGGGTCCGACTCACTGCACCCGCATGGAACAGGCCCTTGGTGGAGTCGTAAGTAAACCCAAACTCCTCCTCGAAGAAGCGGGCTCGCTCGATCGCTACAAACGGGTTGAACAGCACGAGATGGTCTACCCGGTCTCGCTGCCACTCCAGGTCGAGCATGAACATCACGTCCGTCAGATCATCCCGCTCGGCGCGGACAAATGCATGGGCCGGCTCGGCAGGAAGATCGATGTACCAATCTCCCTCCTCGCCTGTCGTAAACGTAGAGTTGGTCGGATCGTCATCCTGAAAGACGAGGATTTCATCAGCAGGCTGATAGTCACCCACGGTGATGATCTCGACGCCGCCATGGATCGTGACCATGTCCACCATCGACGAGTCGTCGTCGTCTGCCGGCTCGCCGGTGTCGTCGTCGCCTGCGTCATCATCATCCGACACCCGACCTGACGAACATCCCAAGCCCCACCCAACGAGCAGACACAACAGTGCCCAGGAGATGCCGGAGGTCACGAGCGAGGCGAGCACGATGCGCAAAACAGACCTCCAGGCCCTGGCGCTCCACACGGTCCCGGGCCAAATCCACCGTAGCAGACAGTGGTGGGGCTCTCCCAGGGCGCCGCACGCCCCCTAGCAGGCCCACAAACACCGGGCATCAGGCGCCTGTTGCAACCACTGTGGTACCAGGCCACACTGAGTCGCGTGACTTGGCCTCGCTCCTTTCTCTTGTTCCTAGTCCTGGTGCCGCTGGCGTTGTCGTGTCACGCACGACGCTCGAACTCCAATATCGACGACGATGACACGGTCGATACAGGCGACGACGACACCGACGATCCTGGAGACGATGACGACGACTCAGGGCACGGCTCGGACGACGATGACTCCTCGGCGGAGACCGTGTTTGGCTCGGTAGACATCATCACCATGACAACCGACCAAGACGCGGGCGGAGTGCGGGTGTACTACCTCGACGACCCCGCGAACGACTCCATCACCGACAGCGACGGTTGCTGGGACATCACCTTTCCACGGAACCTGCAGGTGGCGACCGTTGTCACCGAGGCCGAAGGCTACGAAGAGGCGCGCTTCCACCTGGACTTGACCTGGCAGCGAGACCGCACCGAAGACATGATCTTCTTCAACGTGTTCCGCACCGATGAGTTCGGCCCGTTCATGAGCAAGGTATTTGGCCTGACCACCGACCCCACCCGCGGGATCCTCGAGGTGGGCGTAAAGAGTCGGTCGCTCGGCCCCCGCCTAGCGGGAGCAACCGTCAATGTGACCAACCTCGCCTACGACATGGTCGTCACAGCCAACGACGAACCCAGCGAGACCAACGTCACGACAGACGACGGCACCAACTTCTTCATGAACATCGAGCCCGGCATGGCTGAGATCACGGTGCAGGGGCCGGGGGGAGAGGACTGCGTGGGGCTGACCCCTGTGGAAGTCGTCGCCGACTCCCTGACCCACGTGATCTTCCAGTGCGATTGAGGGCCGGGGGCTGAGTTGCCGGCTCACAGGAGCTCGTCGAATCAATCGCAGTAGACCTCAGCGCAGTCGTTGGATGCCCCGTCGAAGCTCCATTCCAGCCAGTTCATGGAGCCGCAACTAGAGTCATTGACGATGTCGGCGACCTCCTCCTGGCAGCTAGCGGCGGCCTCACTGTCAAAGCCGCAGTCTCCCTGTCTCCAGCTCTCGTAAGCGGATGAGTCACGGAGGTCGTCTTCGATTTCCTCTCGACAGTCCGAGACATCGTCGTAGCCGAGCCAGAAGTCGATCTCGTCATTGTCCACACACTCGAACAAGGACCAACAATAAGACTGGGCATAACTCTTCGGGTAGGACTCACCGGTAAGGCAGCCCGCGAAGAGCAAGGCCGCAGCAGAACAGAGCAGCAAGTTGGGTCGCACGGTACCTCCAATGACATGCACAGCGTATCAAGTGACTTGGGTCCCTGAACGCCTTCAGGCGAGGGAGACTACCGAGGCCCCACCAAAACGACTAGGGACGGGAGGCAGAAGTGTAGCGACGACCCGGTGCTTGGAGGCGCAGCCACACCCGACCATCGAGCAGTCGGGACCGCGGACTATCGAGGACCTCCACCTCGGCCTCGAACTGATAGCCACGCTCCGGCGCCTCATAGCGCACCCTGGAGCGTCGAATGGGCGGGGCCGTTCCCGCCCCCCGACCTGCCGGATTTCCCACGCTCACCGAGACGCCTGGACCTAAGAGTCGCCGAGCCGCCGCCAAGGGCTCATCGGCGAGGCGGCGACGGTCCAACAACGGGCGCAACGGAGGGCTCAGATACTGTGCAGCGCAGCCCCGAAGCTCGGTAGCGGCAACCACGTCCCGTTCATCCGTCAGAAACGAGATGCAGTAGCCCGATGACGTCCAGCCCACCCCCACGCCGCGCGGACGGTCCCGCCCCACCCGCGGACTCAACCAATAAGGATGTCGCCCGGCAGCATCCAGAAGCGAATAGACGGTCTCCACAGGCGTGCCCAGGGCCACCCCTAGGACCGTGACCACGGAAGCCGCATGGCTCACCAGGACACGTCCAGGCGCCGTTGCCAAGTCCTCTGTGTGCTGAACGCGCCCCTGCAGAGCAGACAGGCGAACCACAGCGGTCGGCGTCCCGCCCACATTCAAGGGCAGCTCGACTGCACCATTCGCCGCCATCTCGACAATCGTGCAAGGTCCCGAATCACACAAGACGACCACCCAGTCGCCCAAGGGTGTCGAGGCCAAGGGGAGCTCCCTGGAGAGGGGCCCGAGACGACCGAAGCCCGGATTCTCGTCGTGGACAACACCGCTGGGCAGAAGTCGCACAAAGCGTCTTCCGTCGTCCATCGCCACCAACGAACCGTCCACCTGGGGCCACAGGGCAACGACAGCCCGGTGGACCACATGAGTGCGAAACGGCCTTCCCCCCAGAGGCTGACGCATCACCCAGCTGTCATCGCCCTCATCCTCCACCCAGTAGAGGTCCCCCTCGACCCCGGCCGAAGGGACCCGACGCGGCCGCTCGCCCACCAGCACCAGCGAGCGCAGCGTGCTCAGGTCCAAGCGCAGCACAGAAGGGGGCTGCCGCCCAGAGGCCTCACAGGCCATGGCCAACCAGGCACCTGCAGGGTCGAAGGTGGGGCTCGAACAGCCCGAAGGACTGTTCCAGATGGGAGCCCTCGCCCGCCCACGCCGGGAGTCATCCAGCTCCAGCAGGGTCACCTGTTCTTGCCCTTCCTTCTTGAGAGCAACGGCCAGCCAACCCCCACTCACCGCCACCGCAAGGCCTGTAACTGCTTCATCAGCAGCAAACGCATACAGGGTCTCTGCCTGCACTCGCGCCCCGTCCTCGGCTCCTGCACGCCTTCGAAGCCGAATCAACTGGTGCCGCGAGTCTGCGCCCTCTCGCTGCACGGCGACCACGAGGTCTCCCGGACTCAGCGGAGCCTCCTGACTTCCGGGAGACTGCTGTCCGGGCCCTCTCGGAGTCACCCCCGACCAGGTGGCGGGAACACAGCCCACCAGGGTCACGAGTGCGCACAGCAGAATGGGAAATCGGAATCTCACCACCTAGCAGTGTAGCCCACGCCTTCTTGAGCAGGCTCTTGCGATTAGCCCATGGGCGATTCTTCCCGCTCGGGACGACGAAGACTTTGGTCTATGCAAGGAAGTTCGAGAGAGCCGCAATGTGGGCCGGAGTCGTGCCGCAGCAACCTCCCACGATCGTCGCCCCAGCATCGACCCAGCGGGCCGCGAACTCCCTGTAGGGCTCTGGCTCGGCGTGATCCGGATTGCACCAGCCGGAGCGCTCGTCAGGGCGGCCCACATTGCCATAGCCACCCAACGAAACACCCAGAGGCGAGAGCAAAGGCAACAACTCCAGGATGCGGTGGGGTGGACTGCAGTTGATCAGCACAGCAGCAGCGCCCAGGTCCACAGCACCGGCAGCGGCCTCAACTAGGGCCCGATCGGACAGGAGATCGCCCTGAGGGCCAACGGTGAGAGCCAACCAAACGGGCAGCCCCGTAGCCAGCCCAGCGCGCACAGCGCTCTGCGCCTCCGATGGGTTCGGAAAGGTCTCACAGAGCAACAGATCGACACCCGCTTCGGCCAGGGCCTCGGCGAACGGACCGTGATGTGCATCACAAACCGAAGGAGCCGGGCTCAGGTCGGGGCGATAGCAATCAGCCAGAGGAGCGATCGATCCGGCAACCCGATGGTGCTTCGGCACCGCCTCGCGGGCGATCTGGACGGCCCGCCGCGTCAACCACCGCCAGTCTGCCTGCTCCCCGGGCTGCTGCAGGTCGCGAGCTCGCTTCTGTTGCACATAGGGCCCCGTGCGAAATGTGTTGGCCGTATGGACCGTTGCCCCCGCTGCTGCGTACTCGGAGTGAATCCTGGCGAGTGTGTCTGGCGCAGCTTGAATGGCCGATGCGGTCCAACCGGGGAGGGGCGTTGGGACGCCCCTCCGAGCCAGTTCGGTGCCCACTGGACCGTCCAGAATCGTGATGTCCGGGCGCATCCGATCTCCGGCTGATCCTGAGTTCATGGCGCATCCTCCCGCACTGCTTCAGGCCGATGGAGCGGACTCGCGGGGTCCAGAGGAGTCCCTCTGCTCTCCAACACTCGATGGACAAAGGCGCTGTAGAGCTCATTGAGGGGGTCCGCTACCTCGGGTCCCTCCACCGCCTCCACAAGCCAGGAGATAGCATCGAGAGTGGCCAAGCCACCGCCGAAGGTCTCCTCCCGCAAGCTGAATCGTGGCTCAGCACCTGCGGGAAGGGCGACCGTTGGGACCTCTGCCAGCTGGGGAATGGTGCGCGCCATCTTGCGGGTCTGGGACCACGTGCCGTCCAGGACGACGATTGTGGCGGGTTGCTCCAGGTCTCTCAGCTCCGAGGGTGGGCGGGGTGCGGGGCCACCCTGCCGGGGATAAAAGAGATACCGAAGGCTCGGCGCTCCCCACTGGGGAGGAGGCGTCGGGGGCTCGGTGCGGGTGCCGTATTGGCAGAGTTGGCAGTTGGACAAAGCAGCAGCGGCAAGCCGACCGGTATTGGTGGTCTTCCACTGCTCGAGCCGATGACGGATCAAGAGGAACCGATGACGGGTAGCAACCTGCGGTATCTCCGCACAGAGACAAAGCCCAACCAACATCCGGCAGCGCGGACACCGCTCAGCTCGCTTGCTTCGCTTACCACCCACCAGCTACTCAGGCGTGTTGTCGAAGCGAATCACCCACCGAGAAGAGCTCGAGCAACAGCGCGACGCCAAACCCCGTGCCCCGTTCCTTGGCCACCGAAGGACCAGCGAGATCCACGTGCAGCCAGCCGCCCTCAAAGTCGCCGAGGTGCTCTCCCACAAACTGAGCAGCACACGAACTCTGTGCGTTTGCGCGATCAGCCACCGAGTTTTTCAGATCGGCCACCTCACTCTTGAACTCGCCGCGAAAGAACTCGGGGCAGTAGGGCAGCGGATGCACCAAGTCTCCAGACACCCGGCCGGCCCGAATGGCGGCAGCTTCGAGCTCATCGTCATTGCAAACGATGGCTCCATGGCGCTGACCCGTGGCCACCATCTGGGCGCCGGTCAAGGTGGCTAGATCCACGATCACATCGGGCCCTAGGTGACGCACAGCATGGGCGACGCCGTCAGCAAGCACCAATCGGCCTTCAGCGTCCGTGTTGTTCACCTCCACGGACTTGCCAGAGTACATCTCCAGAATGTCGTCTGGCCTCGTGGCCTCCGGCCCTACTGAATTCTCGGCGAGGCAGAGCAAGCCATAGAGCCGATCAGGGAAGCCCGCACGTACCGCAGCGCCAAAGGCACCCAGGACAGCGGCAGCCCCGCCCATGTCGCGCTTCATGCCCGGCATGTGCATCTTCCCCTTGATGGAGAGGCCACCCGTGTCATAGACGATGCCCTTCCCCACCCAGGCCAGCGTGCGCTGAGCCCCCTCTGGTTCGTGCCGAAGGACGACCAGAGCCGGAGGGTAGACGGCTGCCTTACCGACCCCCCACAGACCGCCGTAGCCCGCATCTGCCAGGTCCTGACCACGAATCACCTCGATCTCAGCTCCCACTTCGTCAGCCAAAGCTCTCGCCTCAGCCACAAAGGCGTCCGTGTTCAGGGTCGAGGTGGGCATGTCCACGAGGGCTCCAGCGGACCGAATGGCCTCGGCCGCCGTTGCCACTCGGCCCAAGAGGAGGGCCTCGGCCCCCTCGGTGACGAAGGCAACCGCTACCTCGCGATCGGGGCCCGCCTCTGCCTCGGGCTCTTTGGACTTGGCGGTGAAGCTGGGTATCGCACGAGCCACGGCACAGCCGGCGGCAAAGTAGTGCTCAGGTTCGTCCAGAGCCAACAACACTGCGACCCGACCTACCTTGGGTAGGTGCTCTCTGAGCTGGTGTGTGATGGCGTGGGGTCGGGCCGGGCTGTTGTGCCGCGAGCACGGCTCCGGAAGCAAACAGACGACGACTTGGTTGGGCTGGCAATCAGCGGGCCAGGTTGTCGTGGAAGCTCCACGATCGCCCGGCTTCAGACCATCGAGCATGCGCGGCAGCGTGTCCCGCACCCCGGTGGGGACAACCGCAGCCAACGCCTCTGCCAAGAGGGCATCACGGCGACCGACGAGCACAAGGGAGGAGGATTCACCGACGGCGACATCCGCCAAGACATAGGACAGTTGTGTGGTCATTCCCGGACCGTAGTTGGCGCGACGGTGTCGGTCAACGGAGGTGGGAAAAGCGTTGGGAGAAAGGCTCAATGAGATCCGAAGGTTCTACCGACTCGTGCCGGTCCAGGATCCCCAATCCCTGAGCCAGGAGGCCGACGAGTTCCCGAGGGTGCACTCCACTGTCGCGAAGCTCGGCCAAGGTCTGGCTTCCTCGACGCTTCGCCATGCGCTGACCGTCGTCATCCCGAAGCAACGGGGCGTGGGCAAAGCGGGGGGGAGGAGCCCCCAACCATTGGTACAGCAGGATCTGACGACTGGTGCTGGCGACGAGATCCGCCCCTCGTAAGACGTGGGTAATGCCCATGGCGATATCATCGGCAACACAGGCCAGTTGGTAGACATGGCCCCCTCCCTTGGCACGAACAATAAAGTCGCCGCAGAGCGACGCGGGCTCGTCCGAGCACGGTCCCAGCCATAGGTCGTCCCATGCCACAGGGCCCTCCGGAACCCGGATCCTCAGGGAATAGGCGGCCCCCTCCTTAGCGGTGCCCTCGCGGCAGGTCCCGGGGTAGGCGAGCTCTCCGCCGTGAGGAGCCCCCGCAGCCTCGCGCACGTCCTTTCGGCTACAGGTGCAGCGATACAGTCGCCCGCGCAGTATCTCCAGGCACTGCTCGTACAGCTCGACCCGCTGGCTCTGAACGTAGTCCGGGGCGGGCCGTCCGACCTGAGGACCTTCATCCCAATCAAAGCCGAGCCACTGCAGATCGGCCAGCATCGCATCGGCCGCTCCAGGCCGATTACGAGAAGCATCGAGATCTTCCATTCGCACGATAAAGACACCGTCGAGCGCCCTCACCTGGAGCCAGGCCAAGAGCATTGTCTGGGCGTGGCCCAGATGAAGAGCTCCGGTCGGGCTGGGAGCGAAGCGCCCTCGCACTACCGACGCAGGTTCGGGCCCATCCTGGGCGCCGCCAGCGCCACTATGAGTACTCAGCTTGCAATCGTCGGACACTCGGGGAGGATACGGAATATGAAGTCGGAGAATCCAGAGCGACGAGTCGGACTGTTGGGCGGATCGTTCAATCCTCCACACATCTGCCACGTGCTCGCATCCCTCTACCTAGTCGAGACCGACTGCGTCGATGAGGTGTGGTGGCTCCCCGTGCACCGGCACGCCTTCGAGAAGGACCGGGAGCTACGCCCCTTCGTCGATCGAGTCGCCCTCTGTGAGGCAGCAGTACACGACCATCCAGCCCTCACTGTCAGTCTGGTCGAGGCCAGCCTTGGGGAGCGGTCTCGCACCATCGATACCGTCGCAGCGCTCCGAGGAGCCCATCCGCAGCACCAGTTCACCTGGATCGTCGGGTCGGATCTCCTGGCCGAGCTGCCGAGCTGGCATCGCTGGGATGAGCTGCGAGAACAGGTTCGGTTCCTTGTCCTCGGTCGAGGAGCTGAGGTTCCAGCCAGCGAGCTCCCGAAGGGGGGCGACTTCGTGGTGCGGGACTTCCAGCTGCCAGACATCTCCTCGAGCATGATTCGCGAGCGCCTCGCGCAAGGCGCGGATGTGTCTGCGTGGGTGCCCGCCAGCATTCTTGCACTGCTGAGGGGCAACCCGGGGCTCTACCGATGACGGACGAACCTCAGCACAACCCGAGCCCCACAAGCAGCGAGCAGCCATCCCCCGGTGCACCGCCCGCAGGCTCTCTCAACGGGGCACAGCCGATGCTGCAGTCAGAGCACCAGACCTTCCGTCCTCGACTTCATCCGCTGCTAGGGACTCCGCTGCTCTTTCTCGCTTTTGTCGCCTGTAGCGTGCCGGCGTTGCTCTTGACGCCCCATCTGGAGCCCCTCGCTGAGTGGTTGCGGGCCCCCGGCTCGGCTCTAGCGGTCGATCCGGACACAGGGCAGGTGCTCAAGACCGAGCCGAGCCTAGACCTACCCACAATCATCCTGCGCAGCCTGGCCACGTGGCTGCTGGCCATCCCCGCCCTCATCGTCCTGAGCTCTTGGCTCCGCTTCGGCAGAGAGCGGCTGGGCCTCGGCAGCACCCGCCAGACCGGCAGTGTGCTCTTTTCTGTGGGTCTAGCGACGGGGATTGCTCTCATCGCAATGCCCGCCTTGCTCGCACTGCTGCTGGGCGGCTACAGCCCAGCATCTGCAGAGACCATCAGCACCCTGTCGGCGCCCACGGGGAGCGCAGCTCTCCCCGGCGTGGGTCTGCTTGTCGTGGGCCTGTTCATCGCCGCCTTCGGAGAAGAGCTTTTGTGCCGGGGCCTTCTGCTTCGTTACTGGGAACCACTGCTCGGGACCTCGGGCGCTCTGTTGCTCTCCACTGTGATCTTCGCAGCCCTCCACTACAGCAACGATCATGTGGGCCCGCTTCCGCTCATCGGGTTGCTCCTTGCTGGCCTTCTACTTGGGGCCGTGTTCTTGTTAAGCGGAAACCTGTGGTTGGTGACGGGACTGCACCTCGGCTGGAACGTGGCGACAGCGCTGCTGTTCGGCCTCCCGGTATCGGGCTTCCAGATGCCGGCTGTCTTTCGCTTGCAGACAGCAGATGACTCTCTGTGGCATCTGCTTCTAGGCGGGCAGTTCGGGCCCGAGGAAGGGCTGCTGTATCACCTCGTCCTCGTCCTAGCGGGGGTCCTCTTCGTCAGCCGGGTTCGCCCTGCAGCATCGCTCGCGGCAGCTCCCTCAACTGGTCCGAACCATCCCCCGACCCCAGATAAGCAGCAATAAACGCTCGCGTACCTGGAGCGACCTTATGGGCCAGGTGCAAGAAGAGCTCAGTGCCTTCTTCCAGGGCTTGGACGTCCACGGTGTGTATGTCGAGATAGGCGATGTCGCCCTGAGGTCGCACAATGCCAAAGCGCAATCTCTCGGCCAACCACTTGGGCACCTGCTCCTGTAGCCCCGGATCCCTGGAGATGGTGTAGTCGCTCCAGACTCGGACCGTCTTCAAGGTGGTCAGCTCGTAGTTGTCGATGGACTCGACAAACTCCCGCACAGTGCGTGTCGCGACCTGCACTCTCAGCCGATAGTCGACCCCCACCGCGGACCCCTCGAACCCCAACTGTGGAGACGGTCGAACTCCAAAGAGACGCCGCCATAAGCCCGCCACTCGGTGCCCGTGAAGATGAATGCGGGTTCGGCCTGCCGCCATCGCGCCGCCTCCGAGCCCAGACGCTGGTCGGGGCTCATAACAGTATAGGTAGGCCCCAAGGGAGCGTCCACGCTATGAGACGGGCGGGCTGCGCGAATCTTCAACGCTTCGCGCAAGGGGCCCCCTCAAGCCCAAAAGGGCGCCGCCGCCTAGATGCCCACAAGGGCGGGGCCTGGACACTCACACGCTCCTCTTGGGCTTCGAAGCGCGGACCACGGCCTAGGCGTGCACTCCAAGCCTGTGGATGACCACTCCCAGGCCGCTTTCAGCGCGTGAATCGCCCACCATAGGATGGCTCGTTCACGCCGGGCCCGGTCGGAAATGTGGGCTAGGGATCCTTGCCACTGCGCCGATGGCCGGGTACAAACGCCTCCCGCCCACCCCCCGGAGCAATGGCCCATGTTCCACCTGGGATTCGAACCCGACACTCTCTCTGACGAACACATCGACTCGCTGGAAGCGATCCGCGTCCAGTGCGCCAGTGACATCCTCGCGATGACCACGCTGGCCGGCTGCGGCCATCCCGGCGGCTCGATGTCCAGCCTTCACTTCCTGATCCTGCTGTACGCCAACTGCAAGCTGGATGGGAAGCTGCCCATGGCCGAAGACCGTGACCGGGTCTTCATATCCCACGGCCACATCTCCCCCGGCATGTACTCGGTGCTGAGCGCCTTCGGCTTCTGCGACCGACGCGAGATGCTCGTGACCTTCCGGCGCTTTGGCTCCGTGTTCGGTGGTCACGTAGAAATGGGAGTGCCGGGTGTGGAATGGAACACTGGCAACCTAGGCCAGGGCTTGTCCGCTGCGGTGGGCTCGGCGCTGGGTGCGCGACTTGCCGTCGCCAATCCAAGCCAGGACCTGCGTGAGCAAGAGCTACAGCCGGCCTATCGAGTGGTCTGCGCCATGGGCGACGGCGAACAGCAAAAGGGCCAACTGGCAGAGGCTCGGCGTCTAGCGCTCAAGTACGGCTGCAGCAATCTCATCGGCTTTGTGGACCGCAATCGTCTCCAAATTGGTGGCGAGACGGACGACATCATGCCGCAACAGCTGACTCAGGACTGGAACGCCGAGGGCTGGAATGTCCTCGAGGTCAACGGGCACGACTGGCAGGCACTGTACTCCGCACTGCGCCGCGCCTATCGCGGGGACGTGACCGACCCGTCCCGACCCACTGTGATCATCGCAGACACCGTCATGTCCTATGGCGTCCCCTCCATGGAGAACCTCGCCAAGTGGCACGGACAAGCGCTCTCGCTAGACGACTGTAAGGAGGCCATTGGCATCCTAGGCGGCAGCGAAGAGCTCGATGAACTGCTGGCCGAGCGCAATCGGCGGGAGCCGGGCCCCCTTCATCACCCCTTCCCCACCAACCCGCCCCCAGAGTTGGATGTGGGTGAGCCCATCGTGTACCCGCTGGACAAGAAGACGGACTGCAGGTCGGCCTATGGGGCAGTGATGACCGAGCTGGCCGAGCGCAACAACTCGGACAAGATCCGTGTCGCTGCGTTCTCCGCCGACCTGGAGGGCTCAGTCAAGCTCAACGGCTTCCATGCTGCCAGTCCAGCAGGATTCATCGAGGGCGGGATCCAAGAACACAACTCAGCCACCGCATCGGGCCGCCTGAGCCGCGAGGGCTACTCGGTGTTCTTCTCCACATTCGGCATTTTTGGCGTCACCGAGGTCTTCAACCAGCAACGCTTGAACGGGTTCAACAAGTCCAATCTCAAGCTTGTCTGCACCCACTGCGGCACAGATGTGGGCGAAGACGGCCCCACTCACCAGGTGGTCGACTACGCGGGCCTGCTGCGCTCCACATTCGACTGGGACGTCTATGTGCCGGCGGACCCCAACCAGTGTGACCGAATCATTCGTCACATTGCCGGGAGCCCTGGCAATCAATTCGTGGGGATGGGACGGAGCAAGATGACCGTCCTCAGCACAGGAGACGGCCAAGCGCCCTGGTACGACGCGAGCCACGCCTTCCACCCGGGCAAGGCCGACATCATCCGAGAGGGCGATGACGGGGCCATTCTGGCCGTGGGCCCCGTGGTGGGTGAAGCTCAGCTCGCTCATGACCTGATCTATGACCGCATCGGCAAACGTGTGCGAGTGGTCAACATGGCGAGCCTGCGGCCCTTTGACAGAGCGGCCATCCTCGCGGCGAGCGACACGGGGTTCATTCTTACCGCCGAAGACCACCACCCCGACACAGGTCTTGGCGGGCTCGTCTCCCTCGTACTCGCGGACGAAGGGCGCGCTACTCGCCTGGAGCGGGCGGGGGTGAACGAGTGGCCCATGAGTGGGAAGCCCGCTGAGATCTACTCGGCGTTCCGAATCGATGCTCAGGGACTGACTGACCGGGTCGTTCGAGCATTGACCTGAGCCTGATACTGCAAGCCCCACGGCACAGACCGTCCGCCATCGGAGAGCCGGGGCATGTGGGACTCGGCACGCCCGGGCAGGCTTTGCCCTCTCCCAGCGGACTTCAGGCTGCTACCATCTGCCGCACACACCTCAGGAGCCCACCATGAGCCGCCTTCTCTACCTTCTCCTTGCCCTCGCCCTTCCCTTCGCACTGGGAGGTTGTGCTGGCGCAGACGACGGCGACTATGGTGACGACGACGACGTCGCCGATGAGGAGGAAGACGACGATGACAGCGACGTGGGGGATGACAACGACAGTCCTCCTGCTAACTCCACAGTCTCTGGCCGGGTCATCGACGAAGCGGGAGACCCCCTAGCTGGCATCGGAGTGACCTGCTGTAGTGATGAGCGGTGCATCAACGGCACCACCGCTACAGACGGTACGTTCACGATTGAGAACTTGACCGAGAACACCTACGTCGTCGAGAACCTCGGTTACCCCAACAACGACATCTTGGGTTGGTCCAAGTTCTTCGACTTCTTCGCCGTGGGGACGGACGAAGACTTCACGATCACACGCGACCTCGTGGTCCCCCAAGTGACCGAGACTGTCCCCGACATCATCGAGACCGATGAAGAGGTGACTGAGAGTCTCAATAGCATCGTGTTCGAAAGCGGACTCCAGGTGGACTACGACCGAGTCGAGGCGAAGCTACCCTTCGCCGCGGCGAGCCTCGACAACCCGACCCTCGGCGTCAAGGCGGTCCCCCAGGCCAACTGGCCCGAAGGAGGCTTGGGGGCATGGACTGTGATCGAGGCCTGGGCCTTCGCCCCATTTGAGTTCAGCATGGAAGAAGAAGGCGACTCCTTCACCGTCCACGTGCCACTGACCGAGCCGCTCGCCGCGGGCACGGAGGTGGGGCTCCTCTGGGCCGACTACGACGAGGGCATCCTGACCGAGACGTTCATGGAGACGACGGCCACGCTCAGTGACGACGGCACCATGGTCAGCGGGGATGTGCACAAGCTGTCTCTGCTGCTCGTCGCGACTCCTGGAAGCTAGGGATTCGTCGCCGCAGACTGGAGCTAGCCCGCTCCGCGGTGACCCCGCACGGGGGGATGGTCGCGACTCCAGTCGAGCTGGAGCTGTCCTTGCCAGCCTCCGCGCCGCATCGCAGTCCAGCGGTCAGCGAGCCGGTGAGTCCATGTCGCGAATCAACTTCTCCAGCGCACGACGGTCGCGGCGTTGCTCCGGCGTAGCTACCGAGTCATCGGGCAGCCCTCTCAACATCCGCTCAGCCTCCGACAGCAAGAGCCGACGCCTCGATTGAAAGCTACGGTGGGCAGCGCGCTGCCCTCCATCCGCGCCCATCAGACGCGTTGTCGACAAGCCCAACGGCGGCGGGGAGTCCCCGCCTGTAGGCCCTGCTGCTGCTGTTGTCGCATCCAGCGATGGTGTCGAACCCTCCTGAGCGGTACCAGCAGGTCCGGTCCAACCTCCGGGTCCGGGAGCCTTCGTCGGGGGTGCGGCAAGCTGTCCCTCCACAGCCAACGGAGCCACCGGGGCCTCAGCGCTGGCCTCCACAGAGCCTGCGGGCTGCTCGTCGCTCTCGTCGGCCACCGAACCAGCCCCCCGAAGGAGAACGAGCACACCGGCCACTGTCACTACAACAAGGAAGACAGCGGAGAGCATCTGAGCGCTGCTCTGAGGCAGAAAGGGGTCGTCGCCAGGGCGACGGCCACCCTCAATGGGAGAACGGCTCGGGTTCATGAGCCAAGGATAGTAGACTCGCGCCTTCATGGTGACCCCTTGCGAACACTGCTCCGGTACCGGCGTCGTAGGCAGCGACCCATGCCTACACTGTCGGGAAGGCATTGTCGGCTCCGGTGAGTTGGCAGCGGAACTGTACGCTCGGGACGGCTCGCCCTGTGCCACCTGCACCTGCTCGTACATGTCGATGGCCGCCGACGCCGGGACGGCGCCCGGCTTCGACATGGGGCCTGGCCTAACGCTTCGTGTCTGCCGCGTGGGCCGGGAGCCGCTGATCGCCGACGAAGGAACCGGAGAGCTCTGGTGCGATGACTACCGGCCATTCTCTGAGTCCGTGCCCCTCAAAGGCGACGAACTGGACGACATGCAGCGAGAGTGCAGCCGAGGCTTTCTCGGGGATCTCGCGCAAGGTCAACGGCCGCTGCCACGAACGGCCCCAGACCTCACCTGGTACGACCGGGGCCTCCGAGAAGGATGGCTTCCGCCCCATCGCATCCGTCACCAAGCCGGAGAACGCGGCAGTACGCTCCATGGCCCCTGGGAACAGTTTCAAGTGATCGGTGTCACCCCCGCTTTTGGTGATGGACACACACCGGCCATGGGCCAGGTCATCCTCCAGGCCCGCGGCCAGCGCAGCTACCTACTCGATCCACCTCCGGACGAAGAAGAGGTCCGCGGGGAGGCCCACCCTCATCGATGGTGGGTAAGTCAGGTGTCTTCAGGGGCCGCCTTGCCTCTCGACGAGCCCGTACCCGCTCAACGAGGCGCTCGGATGCTGGTGCTCCGCGGAGGAGAGCAAGTTCTCTCACCCCACGCCTTCCGTTATCAGGCCATGGATGTCATCGATGCTCAGCTAGAAGCCATCGCTGACGAGGCTCTTCGAACTGCCCAGTCCGCCGTTGCCCGTGGCGACTCGGTGGTGGCCGAGCTCTGTGTACGACGAGGGCTGCGAGCAAGACCCGACCACGACGAACTCAGACAGCTGCTTCGCTGACCCTTCGGAGCGGGCTGTCTATACTCGACCCCGGTGAACGACTCCGCTCCTGCCGGCCCCGGCCACACCCGAAGATTCGAACCGGGCAGCATCGTGCTGCTGGTCATCGTGTTGGCGTTCTTTTGTCACCGGCTTCTAGTCATCTTGTCTGCCGGCGACTTTCTCTATCCCTTGGAGCCGTCGGAGGCAAAGAATACCCAGATCGCCTGGGACCTCGTCACAGGTCGATTCGGGCAAGGTGACTTCAACTTTGGCACCTACCTCGCCAACTCGGGCTCGGTGCACCACGCCTCCTACAGCAGTGGCGCGTTCCTCTACTGGCTCAGCTCGCTCTTCTTGGGCTTCGGGCTGCTCTCCGTCCGAATCATCCCCCTCCTCTGCTGGACAGCCACTCTGTATCTGTGGATGCGACTACTGAGAGGGATCTTCGGGACCACGGCGGCAGCCCTGAGCGGCGTGGGCCTCTTTCTGGTCCCATCCCTATTCCTCGCCTTTCAGTTGACCTTCCTCAACTGCCACCCAGAGGCCGTACTGCCCCTGGTGCTGGCCGTCATCGCCTGGCTGCACTGGCATCACGACGAGGGCCCGAAGCGGAAGAGAGGTCTCTGGCTGGGGCTCGCTGTGGGCTACGCATTCATCTTCTCGTACCTGCTGTGGCCATTCCTCCTCCTCATGGCCCTGCTGTCCTTGATCCCGCCGCGTCGATGGCCTGGACGAGAGAGCCTCAAAGGCATCGCGCTAGGGCTGGGGTTGGGACTCTGGCCCCTGTGGCTCATCGCTCTCACCGACCCCTTCGCAATCTTCCGCTACTCCATCACAGAACGCCCCGAGACCACGCTGGTGAACATGGCGCTCGGCGTTGGGAACAGCACCGAATTGTTCTGGCAGACGGTTCGAGAGAACCTGCCTTATGGAAGCCACGACTACTGGCTGGCGCAGATGGAACCCGGGCGGTGGTGGGGTGGTGCTGCTTTTGAGCGCATCGCCTACCACCTCCTCGTCTATGCCCCCTTGATCCTTCTGCCCTGGACCCTCACCGACAGGGACGCCCGCGTGCGAAGACTGGGCACCTTGATCGCAATCGCTCCCGCTGCGGTCTACCTCTGGCTTGCCTTTGCCTCGCCTTGGAAGCCCAACATCCCCGTGCGCTACCTCGTCCCACTAGGGCTCCTGGGCTTTTCCGCGCCAGGCATAGCAGTGGGCCTGGGTCTACGCCGCTTCCGAGCCGGGAAGCGAACCGGTGCGCTGCTCGCCCTGTTGGGTGCGGGCACGCTGCTGTGGCTCACTCCCCCCCGAGCGCAGGAGCAATGGACGGCAGTGCAGCCCGACAGAATGGCGGCGCTCAGTGAGCATCGATATGTGGCGTACTACAACCTGGGAATCGGTACTGTCTGGGCTGAGCAAGTACAAGATGTCAACGACCTGATCGATGTACGCACGGCTCAAGGAGACCATCGGGGCTTCGGCGGAATTCAAGCGGGTCTCTGGGGCAGCGGGCGCCGCCTAGGTCTGGGCGAAGGAGACTGGGAGGCTCAGCCCCTTAGCTGGCACTCCTTGTCGGCCGGAATCGCCGAATGGGGAGAGAGGCAGAGCTACCTGCAGCACGAGTCCGAAATGCCTGAAGACGACCCCGACCCCCATCGACTTGCCAAAGATGACCCCCGAATCGCCGCCCAGAACATTGGCTGGGGGGCCGGGATCCGAGCCCGCTGGCAGAGCGACTTGATGGCAAGCACTGTTCGCGAGGCCCAGGCCAGTGGTCTATGGCCCGATCACCTCAACTGGAGCGACTTCTGGGAAGGCTATGGCATGGGGTTGGGGCGCGCCCATCCAGAGCTCAGCCTCGACCCCCTGTCGCTTCCGGGGGTGCTCCCCGAGGAGGCGCGCGGGCCCGTGTCCCGTGGCATGACAGCTGGCCGCGCCGTGGGCGAGGTGCCCGAGGCACCCCGTATCCCCGTGTTCAAGTCCGTACGGGGCCCTGCAACCTGAGGGAACCCGAGAGTAGCGCTGGTCGCCGTGTCCAGCCTGGTGCACAATCCCGGCTTGCACGAAGGAGCAGGCGATGCGCATCACCAAGGTCTACACGCGAACCGGGGACGAGGGACTCACCCGACTGGTGGGCGGGCAACAGGTCCCCAAGAACGACGCCCGCATCGAAGCCTACGGCACCGTCGATGAACTCAACGCAGTCGTCGGCCTGGTTCGCACCGAGGTGGACCGGGCCCAGCTGGACACCGCGCATCAGAACCAGCTTCATTCCTGGCTGGAGCAGATCCAGAACGATCTGTTCAACCTGGGCAGCGAACTAGCGACCCGCAGCGAGGACCGCTGGGAGGGGATGCGACTGTCCAGTGAGGCTGATGTGGCTCGACTGGAAGAACAGATCGACACGATGAACGAAGACCTGGCGCCCTTGGACGAATTTATTCTGCCCGGTGGCGGCGCTCCCTCAGCCTTCTTGCACCAAGCTCGCACGGTCTGCCGAAGGGCCGAGCGCTGCACTCTGACGCTCAGTCAACACGAAGACCTGAAGGGCCACGCCCTCGTGGTCCTGAACCGAATGTCCGACTGGTTCTTCGTCGCCGGCCGCTGGGTAGCCCAGGCGATGGATGTCCCTGAGACCTCCTGGGACCGCAACCACTGACCCGCTGCGACCAGGGACGCCGCCTAGGCGTTCATCGAAGCTTGAGTAAGCCTCGCTCAATGGCCCGAGCCACCAATCGGCGGTGAGCCCCGTCCGTATCCCAGCGCCGGTCTAGGAACGTGCCGGCTGCGTTCGCATCAATCCACTCATCCAACTCCAGGTGGTGAGCTCGGAACAAGGACTCCGAGTGCTCCCTGACCGGGGAATAGAGACACTCGGGAGCGTAAATCTCGTCCTCATTGGCCTCCACGACCGGGAGCACGGCCGGTTCCGCCGGTGCATCCGCGAGTAAGCGTTCTTGGTCCAACAGATCGGTGAGGTCGTTGGCAGCGGCATCTCGCTCTGTCAGCGGCTCTAGCTCCCAGAGCAGCTCGGCCAGAGCAAGTATCGAGGTGTGGTCATACACCGTATCGCTGAGATGGCCTGAGCGCACCCAGGGGCCAGCCACGAGAGCAGGAACTCGGAAGCCCAGCTGGTCGAAGCCCTCGTCAGCCAGAGCGTCGGCCGCCGTTGGCGGCGGAACATGGTCGAAGAAACCACCGTGCTCATCGTAGGTGACGATAAAGAGACACCTACTCCAGTGAGGGGACGACGCCAGAGCCTCATAGATGCTGGCCACCAACACCTGACCCGCAACCGGGTGAGTGGGCGGGTGGTCATCGTTGCGCCCGTACGCGGGTTCCAGGAACGTGAAGCGGGGCAAGGCGCCCACCGCGGCATCCGTGAAGAAATCATCGAGTGTCGTGAAGGTCTCGTTCGATGGCTGAATACTCGGCAACAACATCGAGAACGGGGCATTGGAAAAATAGACTCCCCAAGGCACGCCCGCATCGGTCATCCGGTCGAAGATGCTCGGAAAGACAAGTCGCTCCTCACCCCCATCACCGTCCGGCACCGTAGCCGCCGAGTTGCCAAACACCCCCCCGTTCTGGGCAGCCAGCATGTAGAAGCGGTTGGGCCAGGTGCTCGTCATCAACGAGCAAAACCAGCGCTGACAGAGAGCATAGGCGTCAGCCAGAGCATAAAAGACCGGCAGAGTCGAGCGGTCGAAGTAACCCATCACCCGATGAGCCTCCTCATCACCGTGACGCTGGTGGTGCTCCGACACAAAGCCGTCGTTGGCCCCATCGTTGAACTGATTGTGGGACGAAGTCCAGCTGTGGGGTGGATCCTCGATGCAGTTCTTGTCCGCAGGGTGCACAAAGACAGAGGTCCCGTCTGGATGTGGGTTGGACATCCCATCCACTAGACCATCCAAGCCCGGCTCCGCCTCCAGGAGCGACCGAGCCCCGAAGTAGTGGTCGAAGCTTCGATTCTCCAGCATCAAGACCACCACAGTGTCGATGCGCTCGCGCAGCAGCGCGGGAGTCACCTCGGTGGGCCCCGCCAGACCCTCGGGGTCGGAGCCGCCGCCACCGCAGCCCGGCAAGATGGCTCCCCCCAGCGCCGCCGCACTAATCCCCTTCAGGGCCGTGCGCCGGTCGACAGCAAGGGCCAAGCCATCAGCCGTTGGGGTCTCGGAGCCGCCCTCAACCTTAGGCGGCGCTTTCTCTGAGCTAGACCTCTTCATCACACGACTCTCAGAACGAGGCCCGGAGGCCGAGATGTACTGCAATGGAAGTCCCCCCCCCAGGGCGGTCCAGAGCAGGAGCAGCACCCGGCCTAGGGACTACCGCTGCGAGGACACGGACATCCTTGAGAAAGACTCTCGACTCCCGCCTCGTGGAGCCGGAGAGCCCCGTGGCCCGCAGGCGAGCCCCAGAGACCAGACCACTCAAGACAGCGCCGAGGGACGATGCACCGAGGGATGCAGTCGCTACAAGATCGGCTGGATCATACGTATCGCCGCTGCTGTTCACACCGCGGCGATCATTCACGGCCCAGCCGATCGCAGCAATGAGCGTCGCACCGGCGAGCACCGCTCCTCCGATGAAGCCTGCGTCCCGTTGCACGAGCAGCATCTGCGCTCTCCAGCGACGAATGAGGTTCCAACGGGCAACTGCACTCGGCGCGGGGCCGTTGTTGTCGTACCAAAGAGTCAATCGAGGGACCACCACGACCCCCGGAAGCCCAGCAACAAGAAGACTGCTGCCCACAGAGAGGCCGGCTACCGCCAGGTATGGACCCAGTACGCTGCTGTCGCCCTGCAGCGCCGCGTCCACACCAGCCGCTAGGATACTGCCCGCCAGGACCCCCACCCCCGAGGCCACCAACAGGCGACTCCCCGTTCCTACGTTTCTAAGATAGATGGCCGCCAGATCCGACACAGCATCACTCGACCCGTCCGAGTCTTCATCAGACTTCGCCTCTACAGCCGCGGGAGTCCCCGCAGCGGCGCCCCCGGGAAGACCGAGCCCAACCACAAGAAAAACGAGCAACGAGAACATCAGGCGAAATGCAGTGATGAGCAATTCTAACTGCCCTCGCGTCGCGTGACTTGCTGAAGCCTCATCCCATCACTAAGATTCCGCGAACGCGGCCTCTGCCGCAGACCTGCAGGCTGCCTTCTGAGGCCTGCTGACCCGGCCTCCCAACGTTGGGAGCCACCGAGAGCGAACCAGCTTCGGGCCGGGCCGGCGGCCGAAGAGCGTTCGTCAGCAGCAACAAAACGCCAGTTGTGGGCACGGTCCCCAGGGAGTCATTGAAATGCTTTCCCACGCACAGTACGAGATCATCAAGAGCAGCACCGCCGGCGTGACACACACCTGCGATCGAGTCTTTCGGCGGGGGAGCACATTCCGCTGGCAGTCCTACACATTCGATCCCGGCATTGGCACTCCCTTTGTTTGGATGCTTGCCAAGTGCCCTAGTTGCTCCCGACTCTTCATTCAGCCGCCCCGGTTCCCCAATGAGGATCTGCTTGAGCCCTTGCGCGAAGCCATCAATCAGTCCATCGGCAGCAAGTTCATCAACTTCCGCTGGCCCGAAGAGCTCGCCGCCTAGCTACATCAACGGCTGAGGA
>PBPL01000031.1 GCA_002724675.1 Deltaproteobacteria bacterium
GGGGAGCCGATGATCCAGCTTCCGGTGGACTTGGGAAAACCCGGCGCCTCGTAGCCATCCTTATCCCAGGCATGAACGAGATAGCCCCCAGAGCCCGTGACGACCTCTGGGAATCCATCACCTGAGACGTCTCCCACCGCCGGATTCATGAAGAACTGGAGGTCCTCGATCGCCTGTGGGAAGCCGGGTAGGAATTGTCCAGAGAGGGCATCCCAGGCTCCCACGAGATGATCAAACTCCACCCGATTCCCGCCATTCAAGAAGGCGTTGGCGAAGCTCAGCCCGATGGCACCGTTAATCCACTCCAGGACACCATCCTGGTTCAGGTCCGCCCAAGAGCCGTTGTTCATCATGTGCAGGAGCGCATCCTCGCGGCTGTTGTGCCGAGCTCCGAAGAACTCCCGAACCGCCTTCAAGCTGGTGAAGATCTCACCATCAGAGCCCCAGATGTTTCCGGGATCAGCGATGGCGTTGGCGCCAATCTCCAGGAGCCCGTCGCCATCCACATCGGCCAGCGAGGGTGAGGTCGGCATGCCCTCCCCAACCACAGGCAAGATCTCTGTGTAGCCAGCGAAGACGGCGACCGGAAAGTTGGCGTGGTACGCCGGGCCATCGTGGGCGAGGCCATCGCCGTGAATCGCAAACATGAGAGCGTACTGGGAAGAGGCCGCCTCATTGGAGCCCACGACAACATCCATCAAGCCATCCCCATTGATGTCTCCTACCGCCGGCGACGACACCACCCGATTGAGTGGGTTTGAGGCAGGCCCTAGGGACACGACGGGTACGGGCCAGCCATCCACTGAGGTGCCGTCGTGGTGCCACATGTAGGTGTAGCCATCCATAGCGGCAGCGACGATCTCCCAGTCGCCATCTCCATCCATGTCTTCGATGGCAGGTGAGCCCATGAAGCCACGCTCGACCTTGACGGATGGAGACGTGAACAGAGAGTTGTCGGGATCGACACCCACGGGGAATCCCGGAAGGAGGTCGCCCGAAACCGACCAGGCGAGGACGGATCCACGAACCGTGGCCACCACCACATCCAGCAAGCCATCCCCATCCAAGTCGGCCAGCGCCGGGGTCGCGAGTACGCCCTCGGTTGGAGCTTCAATGGGCCCTCGGTCAGGCCACGGGATCGCACCCTCGCCAGCCAGTTCCTCGTCTCCCGCTTCAGACTCACTGGCGTCCAAGATGGTCGAATACCCCTCGGATCTCAGGTGATGGTTCTTTCGGTCCGGATCGACCTCGGCCAACAGCGGCGTTCGAACGGGCCAACCGGGGAGGTTTTCGCCCGTCCGCGGATTGACCAGAAAGACCTGCCCTCCGCCGGTGGCAATCACGACCTCAGGCAAGCCATCGCCATCCATGTCCGCCACACGAGGAGACGCCTCAATGGACGCTCCCAACTGCAGCGGAAAGCCAGGAAGCAGATCAGGATCTGCTTCGAGAAAGACAAGGCGCCGAGCAACAGCAAGGGTTCCTGCCGTATCCCACACCCGCAGTCGGAAGGTCGCTGCGTTCTTGTGCACGGAATCGGCACGCTCCGGGTTGGACTCCATGACGCTTCGGGCATCAAAGGGCGTGGTGGGGTCCACCCCTCCTTCAATCAATTGGGAAGGCTCAATGGTTCCAAGCAAGCCAGTGATTGCCGATGTCCCGTTCGCCAACTCCACAAACGAGTCATCCCTTGGGTCGCCCCCAGGCGCCCAATCCAGCACCCAGCTGGCGATGGCGCTCCGAGGCGCTGCTACCTGACCGTGAAGCTCCAAGGGGCCAGACTCCTGAAGATGAACTGCATACCAGTCGGGCTCATAGAACACCGCACGGGGCGGTATCGCCCCCGCATACACGGCCTCGACTGCACGGCCCGCATGAAGCCGCCCATAACCGAAGTGCGTCTCCCAGCCCGGCCAGGATGGGTATCGATCCGGATCCGGATCGTCCCCACGAGAGAGGGCCACATCGATGTCGTCGACCGTCGTGATCATCAGCTGGCGAACTTCCTCAACCGACAGCGGGGGAGACAGGGAGGTCTCCAGAGCCGCCGAATAGAGAAGCCCAGCCACTCCGGCGGCGATGCCCACAGCGCCCGAGGCACAGCCCGTCGACGGCACACTGAGATCCAACCTGGGACCGTAGTTCGTACAGTTGGCGAAGTTGAGATAGGTGTTGGCATCCACCTGGTCGTCTGCGTTGTAGCGAACAGCGTGGATGTAGAGAGCTTGGGGATTCACGGCCGGAAAGTTGTGATGCCACGACAGTTCGTCGCCGGCCGCCAACATCAGGGACACGTCACGGTCGTAGGCATGCGTCATCGCAGCTCCCACATGCTTATTGTCCGACAGCGCCCCGAGCGCGCCTTGAATCACATGGGCCCCTGAATCGGTGGCGAAGAGGATTGCGGAGGCGATGTTGTCGGAGTCCGCAATAAAAGCATCCCCCACACGCACAGGCAGGAAGCTGCAGTTGGGGCAGCTCCCGATGTCGCCCCCATCGTCACCCTCTGCGGCGGAGAGACGAGCCTCGTAGGTGCCATGGCCAAAGCGGGTGTCGTCATAGGGATTGTTGTCATTCCAGTGGAAGTCCCAGCCCGCGATATCGTCCACGTAGCCGTTCTCGTCATCGTCGCGACCATCGGAGAAAACGGCGATCAGATCACTACCGTCGAGGCTACCGTCGGCCGCATCGACACCGGCCGTGATGGGCACTCGCTCATCCTGAGCGTAGTCATCGACCGTGAACAGCCCGTCCCCATCCAGATCCCAGACACCCGGCGTTCCAGGTCCCGGTCCGATGGCGGGCTCGGGCAGCTCGAGACGGTTCAGGTGAACCTTGCGTCGAACCTGCCAGGAGTCCCACTCGATCCCCGAGTCCAGAACGGCGATCACTACATCGAAACGCCCGCCTGTCCTCTGCCAAGCCTGATCAGCCCAGATGCCCGAGCCCATGCCTGCTTCCCCAGGATCGTCCAGAACGACGTCGGGATTCACCCAGGAAATCAGCTCCCACTGGGCACCGAGATCTGAAGGGCATGCCTCCTGGTTGGACTCACTGCAATCGGGCCATGGCCCCGCTGGCAGCTCAGCCTGTACCAAGGCCGGAGCCAGCAGTGCGAACAGGAAACCGACCCCTCGCAAGAATGGAAAAGACATGGCTACGAGCACAGCACGGAAGAGACGCATGAGGGGCGCATGGTTGTGGAGCAAGAGGAGCCGGTCAAGGGCAAGGCGACAGCGACCCTTGACACTCCTCTTGGGGCGCCCTTAGAATCCGGCGTTCCGAGAGGCTGAATTTTCCTTTTATTTCAATACGTTGCGAAGCGATAGCTAGAGCTTGGAGTTCCTGATGACCGTCCTACTGTTTCCCCGGAACCTAGTCCGCCTGGCTCTGTTGACCTCCACTCTGGCCTTTATGGGCTGCGGTGGCACAGATGAAGACGGTGACGGCTTCAGCCCACCGGAAGACTGTGATGACGCCAATGCAGCGATCTTTCCGGGGGCCGAGGAGATCGCTGGAGACACTCAGGACTCCAACTGTGACGGCGACCGTGAGCCCGTGGACGAGGGCAATGACAACGACGATGGGGACGAAACAACGGATCCGGGGGACTTCGACACCACAGAAACCGTGACCGGTGACTGGGCCTGCAAGGACGGAACAGCTCAAGTGCCTGCGGCCGGTGCATCCGGCGCACTGGACGGCACCGTTGAAGACTTTCAGGACGAGGACCCGGTCGCGGCCGCACGAGTTCAGATCTGGCCCGGCAACGATCCGGCAGATGCTGATGCGACGGTCTGGGAGCTGGAGTCACCGTTCACCGATGGCGACGGACAATTCCAGGTGCCCGAAGGGATCATCTCAGCCTGCAGTCCATTCGCAGCTCGAGTCTGGACAGAGTTCGACCCGCAGTTGACCTACCAGACCTACCAAGTCGGGATCATCGTCGCTGGCGAGGCTCCATTCAGCACGACGTTCAACTCGGTCTCCTATGCGACCTACAACCTCCTCCCCCTGACGGTGGGAGTCGAGCCCCAGCCCGGCAAGGGCATCGCTGCAGGCCGCATGACGGACTGCAATGGCGACCCCATCGCCAATGCCGAGGCCTCCGTGGGTGTGGTGGACTGGGATTCGGGTTCCATCACGGCGCCGGAAGGCGAATACGCCATGCGCTACTTCGTCGATGAGGACCCCAACGGCAGCCAGACCCACATCAGCGACGACGGACTGTTCGGCGCGATGAACGTCTCTCCAGGACAGTCTCTGGCCTTGATCACCTGGGGCATCCCACAAGATGAAGGTCACTGTGAGACCACGACCGCAGGCGACATCATCTGGAACAGCGACAACAGCGCTCTGTGTCTCTTGGCTTATTCCACGATCAACGTTCAGCCTGACTCGGTGAACATCGCCAACGTTCAGTTGAAGCCCTACCCCGACTCCTGCACTCCCACTGACGGATAAGACCAGACAACGGAGGGGCACTGCGCATGACTATTCAAGCCAAAGAAGGGCCATTCCCGTCGCTGCTGGTTCTTCTGGTGGGGCTTCTTCTCCCATGCTCGGTCTTCGCTCAAGCGGGCGGACCCCAGGTGAAGTTCGACATCGATGGGTATTACCGGGCTAGGGGCAGCCTGTTCATCAACCTCTTCGACCGGGAATTCCCCCAGGACGGCGCTCGAGACATCGCCCTCTATTACGTCGACAATCCGGACGAAGACATTCCCCAGGACTTCGTCGACCAGTGGAACACCAACCACAGCAACTACACCACCCGTGATCTCGTCGACGGCTACTGCCGCAGCTACCCCACCCAGTGCCGCCAGGCCATCCACAATCCCAACCGAAGCGGATGGCTGACACAGCGGGGCCGCTTCGAGCCCATCTTGACCATGGGGGGGCTCAAGCTCCAGGCCACCATCGATGTGTTCGACAACGTCGTCTGGGGCGACAACGAGAATCTCGCGAACACTCCGCTGTTCGCTGGTGCACCGAGCTCCACACAGACGGATGGCACCGTAGTCGACAGCATTCAAGCCAAGAGACTCTGGGTTGAATGGAGCACTGCCTTCGGTCTACTGCGCATCGGTCGGCAGCCTTCCCACTGGGGCCTGGGAATCCTGGCTAACGATGGTGATGGATTCCGAAATGACTTCGGCGATGCCAACTCGGGCGCCGTCTACGACCGCATCATCTTCGCGACCAGACCGGTCAGCCTGATCAAGGGGATCCATGCGATCGCCACCGGGAAACCAAGCCCCGATCCCGCTACCGACCCTGGAATCATCATGGCGGTGGGCTTTGACAAGCTTGTGGAATCCAGCGCCATCACGTTCCCCAGGCAGGTGACGGACGACGACACAATTTCAGATGAAAACGCCGAGGGCGCTGCGGGAATTCGGCAGTCGCCCATCTGGCTGTCGGATCAAGGCGACGATGTCCTCGAGATGATCTACGTGCTCATGTTCAAGCGTGAGGACTGGCAACTAGGCAACCAATTGATGGACCTGACGCTGGGGACCTACTGGGTCAATCGCTGGCAGAAGACCACCAACAGCAATGTCTGGATTCCGGACGTCTATCTGTACTGGTCCATGCTGGGCTTGTTCGTAGAAGCCGAGGCCTATCACATCTTCGGCAAGACGGATGCCATCGCTCCCGAGTTCGACAAGACGACCACAGCCGGCATCACGGGACTCGTCGCACGAGTCGGGTACGAGAACCCCCGCATCACAGGTCTGGTGGAAGTGGGCCATGCGGCCGGCGATGACTCCATCCTGGACGAGACCTTCACCGGACGTCCCCTCCACGCAGACTACAACGTGGGCCTCATCCTCTACGAACAAGTGATGGCACAGCGGACCGTAGAGAAGTTCGTGGGGAATGAAGACACTCAGGGCCTGTGGTCCAAGGGGGGCGTGTACAACTCCACCTACCTCAATCCTCGGCTCAAGTTCCGCCCCGGCGACATCTGGGAGTTTCGCCTAGGCTTACTGTTCGCCTGGGCCGACGAGGTGGACGGGGCCATCATCCCCCACCTAAGCCGCGATGATGGAACGAGCGAATCTCCAGGGGACATTACAGAGAGCAAGTTTCTGGGTGCTGAGATTGACTTTGGTGTCCACATGAAGTGGCTGGATGAGCACATCCTCGTTGCCCTCGAAGGAGGCTACATGCACGCCGGCCCCAGGCTAGGCCGCATGACTCAGTATCAGGACCCCTCCGCTGCCACGACGCCGCTCCCCTACAACCGCGCCCAATACGAGCAGATTCAAAAGCGCCTAAACAACATCTTCACGGTGCAGGCACGCTTCGCGTTCGTGTTCTGAGACGTCCTAACCCATGGCGCGCGAGCAAGGCTGGATCCATCGCTATCCATTGCGGGTTCAGTTCGACGAGGTGGACCAATACGGAATTGTTCATCACACCCGCTACCTGGTGTACATGGAGCGGGCGCGGGTCCAGTTGATGGGGGAGCTGGGCATGCGGCCTGGGGGCCTCGAAGAGACCCAGCTGGGCCTGATCGTCTCGAAGTTGGATGTTCGGTTCAAGGCCAGCGGCAGGTTTCTCGATGAGTTGGTGGTCGAGCAAGGATGCCGCTCGGCAGGTGCCAGCCGCATCGATCTGGCCTACCGCATCCTCTGCGGGACGACAACGCTGGTAGAGGCCTCCCTGGTCCTCGCCTTTGTAGACAAGAACGGTAGACCCTGTCGTGCTCCCACCTCTGTGCGGGAAGGGCTGGGGCGCATGGGCACCCCGTAACCCAAGACTATCCATCTCCCGATTCACTCCGCCCAGATCATCGATGGCTCATCAGAACCGCTACAGCTCGCCACTGCCCGACCCCCTTGACGGACTGCGAGCACGGCGAATTCGACGAGCCCTCACATCGAACGCTCCCAGTGACCAGGCCATCCAGTGGAATGGTTTCCACCTGTTGTTTGACGAGGGTCTCCCGACGCCGGCCGCCTGCCACGGTTTCTGCCCAGCCAGCTTCCTGGCCCGAAATCTCCAAGTGCGAGCCGGCGAGCGCATCTTGGACCTGGGCACGGGCCCGGGACTCGTCGCCCTGGAAGCAACTCGCCGCGGCGCTCGGGTCACAGCCATGGACTGGCAACAAGAAGCCCTAGCCACCTTGCGTCGGAACGCCCTAATGGCTGGCATGGAAGAACCGGAGCTTCGTCACGAAGACGGCCTGGGGAGAGTCGCTGGGGAGCGCTTTGACGTGGTCACTTGGGCCGCGCCGTTTCTCAGGGGCGTGCCCCGAGGGCCCAGGGAACGGAGACTTCTCAGAGGCCCGGACCCGGACTTTCTAGAGACTCTGCGAGGTGTCCGCGACTTGCTCGACCGCGGAGGACGACTGCTCCTCCCGTTCCCCGACCGAGACGACTCGTCCTGGCTGCATTCTCAGTTGGAAGCAGCGGAGTTCCGCTTCAGGCCAATCGTCCTCGACGCCTTCCCTTTGGTGGGGAAGGTGAGGCTCTACCAATGCTGGGCACCCACTGATGGAGCAACCAGTGGGCTCGTCGCTGCGGGGGAGGCGCTGTCTGGCACGGCATGGCTTCTGCGCGATCGCTAACTGGCCCGAGTTCGCCCCGCTCGCTCGTCAGCCCCCGCCCACTACCCACCTGCCGCGATCTCTTCGAGCAAGGTGAGGTACCGCCCCATGGCCACATCCCAGGAGTAGCGCTGGAGACAAAGATCGCGGCCCTGACGGCCCAACTCCGCACAGAGCTCCGGCTCTTGAATCAAGCGTCGAATGCCGAGACTAAGGTCTTTCACATCCCCAGGAGCCACATCGAGACCGATCCCCTGTGTCACCTCCGGCAGAGAACCACAGCGGCTGTAGATCACGGGCTTCCCACACGCCATTCCATCCACTGCGGAATATCCGAAGACCTCGTCTGACACCGAGGGAAACAGAACGATGTGCGCTTGGCGATACCAAGGCACCAGGTCCGCGACCTGATCGTGAAAATGCACCGGCGCATCAGCGGCCCGTCGCTTCAGAGCAGCAAAATAGTCGGGATCTTCGACCGGGCCCACAAGATCCAAGACCACTCGCCGGCGCAAGCGAGCCGGCAGCCCGTTCACCGCCTCCACCGCCACGTGCTGCCCCTTGCCTGGAACAATCCGAGCCGCGTAGAGCAGCCGGACTGGCTCCTGTCCCGATGGCAGCGGACTCTCCGAGTTCAGGTCTGGACGGAAACGGCCCGTGTCCACCCCGGGATACGCCACTCGAATCCGATCTCCTGGAATCCCATTGCGGATGAGCGCCTCACGTGCTGCCTCACTAGGTGCGACAGGCATGGCCATGGCGGCGATGCGATTGCGGATCACGCGGTTCCGGGCGGCGTGCACCTTCCCCCAGCGCTCCTCGCCAGCGAGAGGCGCCGCCAACAGACCAAGGGTTGGCGCCAACTGAACCGGGAATTCCAACCCCTGCGAGAGGATCACATGAGGGCGGAAGCCCATCACCTTGCGCCGCAAAGCCAGGTCGAGTGCAATGCTCGACTTGAGAGGGGCTGCGGGATCCACGCGCACAGTGAGCGCACCTCTCGGCAGCAGCGATGAATCACGGCGCCAACCAGAGACAAGAGCCACCTCATGCTGCTCTCGAAGCCGCTCCCACAGCTCGTGCATGACCGTGGCGACACCCGTCACGGTGTCAGGATGAAAAGCACGAGTTGCCAGGAGAATACGCACGGCGCAAACGATGGTAGTCGGGAAGCCCCGCCCAGCCAACTCGCCCACTCACTCAAGGCCTAGGCTACTGTCCAACCGAAACTGAAGAGACTCCTGAGATGGCCTACGAGAGCGCGACTGAGGTGGATTCTTGATCTTGTGGAGTTGTTGCGGCGTTCTTGAGAGTCTTGCACAAGCACTCTTGGGGCCGATTTCTGCTTAAACTGCGCCCGTCTCGCCCATATACTCCCGACAAATCCTGGTCAGGACTGGCCCTAGAGCACACCCCGACCTCAGCTAAGTCCCTATAGGAGAAGAGCTTTCAATGGCCTTCAGGAAGTCCATCCACCCCGTACTCCTGGCCCTGCTGGTCACTGCCGTGTTCACCCTGGGCACGGCACTCTCCACGACGGCAAGGGCTGGAACATGCGGAATTCTCCCCTTCTCCGCTGGATCGGGCGTCGGGCGTGGCGCTGCAGACAACATTGGCTCTCTCGTCTCCACTGAAGTGGACATCCGGGGGGGCTTCGAGTTGGTCTTGGGGATCGATCCGGAAAAAGTGAAGAGTGGCTGCTCAACCAACTCGAGTTGCCTCCAGTCCCTCGGCCGGTCCGAGGGCTTCGACAAGCTCGTCTCCGGCTCCGTCTCCGCTCGCGGCTCTAAGGAGTACATCATTCGTGCGGAACTGCATGACGTGGGAAGTGGACGACTGGTTCGCTCTGTAAGCAGGACTCTCGACAGGAGCCCCGACAGTCTCCTGGACGAGATCCCAGGGATGGCCGAGGAACTCCTGACCGGCGAGCGGCCGATCGAAGAGGACGAAGATGGGCAAAGAGAGTCCCGGAACGACCTCTTCGTCGAGGACGACATCAACTTCGGCGATGACGACGACGGACCCAGCTCCCGCAC
>PBPL01000032.1 GCA_002724675.1 Deltaproteobacteria bacterium
CCCAATCGACCGTTTTGACGATGAAGGTTTTTACTATTTGCCCCTGATTGTTGGGCTTTATTGGCACTTCTGCGAGAAGTAGATGGCAACTTTGGCTCTGCTGAGTTGACATCAGCAGATGTTGTTGCAGATTCCAGAGGGATCCCCATCACCCTGGCCTCCTGTAATTTATATTTGGCCGGAATTTAGCACTGATCAACCACTTTAGTCATCATGAAACGAAAATCTTTCAGTAACTCATGATTTGAGAATAGGTATTATTTCCTGTTTGCAACCAATGCGATTTTTTTAATTGTGAGTTCAACTTTTTCATTTCTGGTTTCAGAGAATTATTTAGTTTGCTTTTTCATGCCACATGTTATGTATTTGAGTTTGTGAGCAGATCTCGGCTTTGCCTGGCTTTCGCTGGTGGTGGGGGGCCTGGTGACGCGTCGCCGCAGGAGCTGACGGAGTCGATGCGAGCAGGCCCTGGGCCAGACCCGGGGCCTGCCTTGTTGAAGCTCAGCGCCCCAGCCCAAATTCGACAGGCCAGGTGTCCGCTGCGGGGCAGAAGCTTGGAGTCGATCGGCCAGCGAGCCGGCCACGGCCCTGGTCGTCGATGGTGGGCTCGAGCAGAATCTCGAGTTCCTCGTCCTCGGTGTATTCCTCAAGCACGACCTCACCACCTGCTGCCGTGAACACTTGGGGCCTGTACTCGTCGTCCACCTCGTCGCCCGAGAACTCTTCGGCGCAGGCGTCGAAGTCGGGTACCCCGTACAGACCGACGTCGGCGTCGTAGTTGGGGCCATCGGCGAGCTCCTCGCTGCTCTCGTCGTGGAACTGGTAGGTGGTCGTGATGGCAATGCTGTCTTCCCGGGGGAGCGCTTTGAGCCTGAACTGTGCCATCCAGAACTCCTCCAAGCCGATGTAGGAGTCGAACGTCTGCTCCCACTGGTCGCAGTAGTCGTTGGGGTCCATGCCTTCGCCGATCCCAGTCCGTAGCTCGGACAACTCGTCGAGCAGCAGGGGGAACTGCTCGCAAGAGTTCGTCATGGGCATCAGCCACAACTCGATGCGGTGGAACGGCAAGTTGGTGGCCTCGTCTACTCCTCGCAGCTCGAAGTACACGGCTTCCTCAAACGCGAGCCTCGTGGAGCCCACTTCGCCGCCAAGCCCAAAGGGGACGCAGCCGATGCCGAGGGTGATGGCCAGAGCCAGTGCGCAGCAGCGAAGGGGTGCAGAGAGGATCACGTCAGGCTCCCAGGCGATCGATGAGGGGGTTGTCGTTGAGCAGCTTCCAGGTCGACCAGTGGCGAACATCGGCTCGCCCACCGAACTCCAGCCAGAAGGTGACTAGGTCATCGGCGGTGTCGATGTCGAGGAAGGGTTCTAGCAACTCCACCCGAAGATCGCGTTGCTTGGCGTTGCGGATCGTCTCGTCCAGCACCGAGCTCGTGCTCATGGCTTGGGGGAACAGTCCGTCGGGCGGTACATCGAGCCCTGCCAGGTAGTAGCCCCCGTCCAGGTCAGGGCCGAGGGCTATGCTGCCCCGTTGGTGTTGCAGCGCGTCGAAAGCTGCGCTCAGCAGAGGCATGGGGAGGTGCGGCGAGTCCGAGTTGCGCATGACGACCTGTTGGTAGCCCTTGCGGAACAAGTCGCTGAACACAGCGTCCATGCGAGCGGCAAGGGAGCCGCCGCGCTGCTGCAGGAAGCGGAACGGGGCTCCAAAGCAGCTCTGGAGTGTCTCGGGAACCGCGGCATCTTGCCCGGGGCCTTTCTCGCTGTCGTCAGCCCAGGCAACCCACAGGTCGCCCTCGAACGCTTCGTCGGGCAATTCTCGGCCGATGTCTTCGAGAAAAGCGACGTAGAGTTCGGCGGCCTCGTCGGGAGTTAGAGGTGGGCAGAGCCGGGTCTTGCAGGCCCCTGGCTGGGGCGACTTCACCATGACGACCAGGGCCCGGGGGTAACGAGGAGCACCTGGATCTTGGACGGGCAGGGACATTGGGTCGCACGAACGTTATAACCCCTTCCAGCCATGTGCGGGTTTGTAGGAATTGTTGACTCTGCCTCTGTCGCGGCGCCCATCGCCATGGGCTTGCAGGCCGTGCAGCACCGCGGCCAGGACTCCTGCGGCATCTTCACCTATGCCGGGGAGCGTTTCCCAGGCCGTCGTGGCCTCGGCCTCGTCAAGGATGTGTTCACCTCTGAAATGCTCGAGCCGCTCGAGGGCAACGCCGGCATTGGACACGTGCGCTACCCCACCATCGGTCGCGGCAGCCTCGCTGATGCCCAGCCGTTCTTCGAGCGGCGTCCCGGTGTCCTCATGGCCCACAATGGCAACGTCACCAACTTCGACGTGTTGCGCAACCGCTTGTCGGAGCGCTCGGTCTACTTGTTGTCCAAGTGCGACATCGAGCCCGTACTCTGCACGTTCGCCGAAGAGTTGATGGCGCGTCGTCGTCGGAATCACACGCTGGAGGATGTCACCGCGGCGCTGCGCGACACGCTCAATATCGTCGAAGGGGCCTTCACGCTGGTCATGGTGCTCGAGGTGGACGGTGAACCCACGCTCGTGTGTGTGCGCGACCCCCACGGCATCCGGCCGGGAGTCTGGGGTCGCAAGGGCGATGCACGAATTGCGGCCTCCGAGTCAGTTGCCCTAGACGCCCTAGGCTTTGAGCTTGAGGGCGATCTGGCTCCCGGTGAGGCGATGTTCCTGAGGGCCGGCCAGGAGCCCATCCGCAAGCAGTTGGATGCTCGCTCGTCCAGTCCCTGCGTGTTCGAGGCGATCTACTTCAGTCGCCCGGACTCCGTCGAGGGTGGGCAGACCGTGTATCAGAGACGGCTGTCTCTGGGGGCTCGTCTTGCTCGCGAGTGGAAGGACAAGGGGTTCGAGGCCGACCGGGTGATCCCCGTTCCGGACACTTCGAGGCCGGCGGCGATTGCATTCGGAGAAGAGCTGGGCATCCCCTGTCGAGAGGGCTTCATCAAGAACCGCTACTCGGGGCGCACCTTCATCATGGGAAGCCAGGAGAGCCGTCAGTCGGCACTGCGTCTCAAGCTCAACCCGATCCGAGCGGAGTTCGAGGGGCAACGGGTCGTCGTCATCGACGACTCCATCGTCCGCGGCAACACCATTCAGCGCTTGCTCGATCTCGTGTGGGCGCAGAAGCCCAAAGAAGTGCACTTCGCCATTCACAGCCCACCCGTGCTGCACCCCTGCTTCTATGGCATCGACATGAGCACCCCCGAGGAACTGGCCGCTCCCCAATACATTGGAGAACTGCCCCCTACTGGTGGCATGAGTATTGAGGCACAGCGAGCCATGGAGCAGGCCTGGGCCAAGGACCTCGGGATCGACTCCTTGACCTTCTTGTCGGTCCAGGGGCTCGACGAGGCGTTTCCCGGCAGTCGATGTGCTGCGTGCTTCGAGGGTCGCTACCCGCTGCCCATACCCGAGGACCAGCGGTCGGTCATTGCGCAGGATCGGGTCTGCAATCGTCCGGGCGCTTGAGCCTGGCGGATTGCTCCGCCTCAGTTGACCTCAATGGTCAGATCGTAGCTCCACGGATCCAGTGGATTGGCGGGGGAGTTCCAGAGATCGACCACTAAGAAGTACCGACCGGGGGTCGGGGGTGTCCATTCTGTGATGGTCTCGGCCTCGCCCTCCAGCGTCTCATCTGCGGCCGTCTCGGGGATGCAGCTCTCGGCCAGGCTGCAGTCGCTGAGTACGTAGAGCTGAGCGTCTTCCTCCGACCAGACGGTGGCGGTCAAGGATTCTCCTGGAGCCAGGTCGATGGGGAGCAGGACGTCGGGCCCGGTGGATCCCCACTGGAAGCAAGGGATCGACGAGATGGCGCTTGTTGTCTGAACACCGTAGCCGGTGGCAGCCCCCGGCTCGATGGAAGTCGCCGAGTTGGCTTCCTGGCAACTGTTCCAGGCAGGCCATCCCGTGATCCACAGGGCTTCGGGCTCGACGACGTTGCCGCTGGGGCCTAGATCGACGGTGACCGTCCGAGGCCCGGTGGCCACCGAGGGATGGGCGGTGGCCTGAAACTCCAGCGCAGTCGATGGGGTCCCCACTGCGGCTGCCTCGACGACGAGGTCGTTGCCCAGGTCGATGTCGCCGGGCTGGACAGACGTGGGCCAGGGGGACTCTCCGGTCAGCTCGAAACTGCGTGTCTGCCCCGGAGCGAGCCAGCCTGGGATCAACACTTCCCGCTCGAGGCTGACCTGCATGTCGAAGGGCCCTGCCGGTTGACCGGTACCCGAGAAGACATAGCCGTCCACGACCAGGTAGTACTCACCGTCCACCGAGGCTGTGTAGACGAGCGTCTCCGTCTCGCCTTCGAACGTGTTGTCGGCACAGGCAACCGCGCTCTCCGGCGCATCACAGTCCGTGAGCAGGGCGAGGGCGGCGTCCCCGGGGGCGGGGCGGTTGGCTGTGACGAGCAGGGTCTCGCCTGCGCTCATCTGCACCCGGTACACAGCGTCGGTGCCATTCATGGACCAGGGGATACAGGCGTAGCCCGAGCTGATGTCGTTGGTCAGGCCCGAGGTGGTGGAGGAAAAGGCCCCCGTCTCGAGAGAAGGCCCGCTGGTGGCGTCTTGGCAGGTGTCCGAGGGCTGGAGGTCCAGCACGGTGAACAGTCCAGGGACCTCCACGACCTGAGACCCTGAGGTGATGCGCAGTGTGCGCGGGCCTGGTGGCGCGTCTGCATCGACGATGAGGCTCAGTCCGACTCGCCAGGGTTGTCCATCGACCAGCTGTACATTGCTCACCGAGACCTGGCCTGGCGCAAAGCCGCCGCTGCCGTCGTCCACACCCAGCTCGATGACTGTCGATGCATCGAAGCTCCCCGCGTACCAGTTGAGCGAGCCTGCAACCGTCTGTCCGGGTTGCCCGTAGCCCGGGTAGATGACCACATCGGGCAGCAACATGACGGTGGCGCGGCGTTCCTCGCGACTGCGGAAGAGCACCGTGCCTTGGGGGTGGGGCAGGGGAGTCTCCAAGGTGCGCCCCAAGACGAGCTCCAGCTCGCCTTCGGAGAACTGCCACTGTTCGAAGTCACCATCGCCGTGCACCCCGCTCAAGACGGCGCTGGGAACAACATGCTGGCCGGTGTCGGGAACTCGGGCGATGTACGCGACGCTGCCGTCCTGTATCAATCCCACGGTGACGTAGGACCCGTCTGATCCGGGCTCCCAGGACACCTCGAGGTCGTGCGCTCTCGGCGCCTCCACCGTCTGGCCTTCCTGTGGGCTTGTCAGTACGACCGCATCGGGAAGAGGGATTGAGTCGGGCATGCTGGCAGCGATCACGACCGCGCCCCCCTCGTTGTCCCACGACAGCGTGGCCCCTGAACTCCAGGCTGCTGCTCCCGGGCTCAGCGGATCGTCTACCTGGTAGGCGATCACCCCCTCGAAGTCGAGCCGAGATGTGAGGTAGTTGCCCACGCCGATGCGGGGACCCCCATCCCACCATGTCTGTTCCAGGGGCTCCCAGGGATAGTAACCGTATAGGTTGACCACCTCGTACGCGCCCTCGGCGGGGATTGGGAAGCCCCCGAGGTCGGATCGCCAATAGGCTGCATCAGCACCGTATTCAAAGGTGGACAGGTAGGCAGCAGGAGCCAGCGTGTCTGTTTCGATCGACGTAAATGTGCCGAAGGCACCCGAGAAGTCCACGTAGGACCGAGTGGGATCCTGGACGACGTTGGTCAGGTTGAAGACGCCGATGACCGGTGCTAGCGGGTCCACCGGAGCGGTTGCGTCATCGCCATCACTGGTGCTCGAGTCGTCGTCGTCCGCTGGAGTGACGCTGTCGTCGGGGAGGCCGCGTCGACAGCCGAGCTGTAGCAACAGCAATGCGCAGGCTGCCAGCAGGAGCCGGGCTGAGGAGAGATGGCGCGAGGAAGAAACGAGCAACTGCTAGATTCTGTACCCCATCCTGCCGCCCGTAAAGGTGCTCCCCATGCCCCAGCCCTCGTTTCGCTCCTCCCCAGTCTCTACGTTCGCCTTGATTGTGCTCGTGTTGTCGCTGCTCCTAGGTGGCTGCATGACGCACGAACAAAAGATGGTGCTGAAGGTGGACCGATGGATGGCTCAGGAACGATATGACTCGGCGTTGAGCTACCTGGAGGGGTACCTGGCGCGTCATGACCAGAGCCTGGCCGGGTGGCGTTACCGTGTGCTGATCCGTCTGGAACAGGGTGTACGTGCGACCGCTGCCGCTGAGTACGCCGACCTGAGCGAGGCCCTGGGCAGGCACGAGCCTGAGGTCTTGCGGGAGGTCGTGCTGGGCGCTGGGGGCCGCTGGCTCTTGTCCGACTATCAGGCTCTTGCACGCTGTGGAACGGAGCCGGTGGTCACACCAGCTCTGTTCGAGGACTTGCTCGAGCCGAAGATGCTGGGGCGGGCTGAGTTGGCCAAAGTAGCTGTGGCTGAAGAACAGATAGGGGGCGTGCTCGGAGCCCTCCCTGGCCGGCTCGAGCCCGCGGCCACGTGGCCATTGGTGTACCGCTTTGCGGCACACGAGTCGTCGGCTATTCGCGCTCGGGTGGTGAGCTCTGCTGGTCGCCACCTGGCCGCTGGCACGCTGGACGAGCAGGGCCAGCGGCAGGCGCTGGATGTGTTGGGCCTTGCTGCTGGAGATGGCGCGGCCTCTTTGCGCGAGGCCGCGCTGTTGGCCTCTCTCCGCTTGCCGGCGGGAGAGGGACGTGCGTCGTTTGCCGCCAGCATCGTCAGCAGCTTGTGGCGAAATGGAGACAAGCAACGCGCCAACTCGGGCTTCCTTCTGGGGCCTGGAGCCACCGGACCTTCTGGATGGGCTACCGAGGCTCTTCTCGACTGGGGGAAAGCGGACTCGGGTGCCCTGAGGATTCTGGCCGTGGGAGAGCTGCATCGCCGGTCGCCCAAGAAGGCCCACCGGCGTGTGCTGACCCGAGCCTTACGCTCGGCTGCACCGTCGGAACGGCTTGCAGCAGCGCTGTCTCTGGGGAAAGACACGACTGCCACGTGGCAGGCCCTCTCGCTCGATGACCAGCGCACCTGGGGTCCGGTCTTTGCTCGTACCGCGGCCCCTGAGCACGACGCCTATACCGTCCTTGCCTTGGGGGCTACGGACGGGTTGGTGGCACAGGGGACTGCTGGGGCTCTCGCCCTGGGTGGCTTCGGCGACCGCTCGTCGGTGGATGCGGCGCTGGATGGGACGCTGGGAGCTGCCGACGCTTCCACTCGTGCCCGAGCCGCTCGGGCGGCTGTTGTGCGCGAAGCTACGAGCCTGACAGGCTCCATCGAGGCGTTGTTCCGGCGAGATGACGATCGGGTGCTGATGGATGTCTTGCGTACCTTGGTGGAGACGGGCAGCGACCAGTGGCCTTCTCTGCCGGCATTGGCCTTGTCTTCGTCGCTCTCTAGCGTACGAGAGCTAGCGGTTGATGCGTTGGTTGCTGATTGCAGCTCAGGGTCTAGGGCGACACTTTTGGAGCTGCTGGACGACGAAGATCCCCATGTGGCGGTGCGCGCTGCGGCTGGTCTGTACTTGTTGGTGGGTAGCGGGGCTGCTGCTGAGGCCCCCTAGACGATCTGAGCACTAGCCCTGGACTAAAGGACCTCTAGCCTGACACCGAACATCGAGCGCAACCGAGCCTGCACAGCTTCCAGGTCTGCAGGACTCTTCACGGGTAGGAAGCGCTCTCGAGGCACCTCCACCCAGGCCGTGTCCAGAAACCAGCTGGCCTGTCCGACCAATTGCTCGAACTGGAGTACGTCGTCCCCATGGGCTTGCTTCTTGACCGCATACCAACGCAGCGGCAGTTCCCTGTCGACGGCCTCGGTGCGGAACCACAGGGTATTGGTGTTGAACACGGGGATTGAGGCTTGATCGAAGTCTTCGGGGAAAGCGAAGCCTTCCACGATGCACATGCGTCCGTTGACTTGCGCCGGACATCCACCGACGTCGCCTTTGTCCTTCCGCACAACCTCCACCATCATCTCGTCGCCTGAAGCGGCGAACATGCCCAGAAGTTGGGGGTCTAGGGTGGCGCCCAGATTGTCCACGTTAGCGACGAGCAGCACCTCGACCCCTCGCTCTCGGGCCCAGGTGATCGAGCCGGTGCGGCGTAGGGCGGGCAGCAGGTCCCCGTGTCCAGGACCATAGATGGAGATGGCCCCTTCCTGGTCGCGGTACAGAGTGCCGTCGGGGCGTAGGCGCGGAGCACCCGACTGAGTAAAGAAGCGCACACCATCGCTGGGGAGCCCAAAATAATCGTGGTCCTCGAAGTGTTGGCGGGTCGCCTGGTCGGTGGCGTTCGAGTTCATGACCAGGAGCGCCGGGGCCGTACCGAGCTCGCGCAAGCTGGTGACGAGGCGCTCCGCTTGAAGCGAGAGGAACGAGCGCCCGGGGAGTGCGTCTACCACCCCCTTGACCCGTCCGCCGAAGCGTGTGGCCATACCGCCATTGAGCAAGACAAGGCCCACCCGCCCCTGGGACAGGAGCTGGTACCCGCCGTCGTGAATGCCATCCCCTTGCATGGTGCCGATGGGGGGCGGCGGCAGGATGGTGCCTTCCTCCGGCGCCTCGACGGTGCCTTCTACTGAGTTGGAGGGGAAGCGTCCGGCGATAAATTCTCGAACGAGCCCCTCGAAGACATCCGCTTGGAAGCCCAGGTCTCGGAGTTGTACCTGCTCGTTGTGGGTCAGGGAGTGCACGATGGGAGTCTAGATAAGCCGCGAGGACGCTGTATTCGGGGACACTCAGGCGGTGTCTCGTGCGGTGACCGAGCGTCGATCGTCTTGGGCTGCGTCCAGGACATACGAGCTGAATGATGCCCCGCAATAGCCACAGCGATTCATTCCTCCCAATTCGACCTCGAACGGCTTCTCGCAGCGAGGACACTCACCGGAGGCAAGCATGCGGCTGAGCGCATCGTCAAAGGCCTCCCAGGACACGTCACGGCGTTCCTCGTCCAGGTCGGGGAGCTTCTCGGATGCGGCCAGGAACTCCAGATGCTTTGTGATCTCGCGGATCCGCACATCGTTGGGTGCCATGTCCACCATCCGCTTGAAGACCTCTAGGCCACGATCCAGCATGCCGTCGTTGAGCAAGAAGATGCCGTAGTCGAACCATTGGCCCACAGGATCAGCGTCATCACGCCGAGTGTCTTCGTCGCCGCGGTATTCGCTGCCGCCGGCTCGGCGTCTATCCGCTCGCCCACTGCGATACTGGACCCCCTGGTCGGATAGGTAGGTCAGGATTCGGATAGCTCTGTCGTCAGTGTTGAGAACGCCCGCTCGTTGCAGCTCTTCAAACCAGGCCACGAGTTCGGCATCACTCGTCTTCTTGCCGAACGTCTCGCTGATACGACTGCAGACGTCAGAGACATCACTCAAGCCGTCCATCTGGAGCAGCAAGAAATAGCCTTCTTCGGTGACCCGCCCCAGTTCGACGCCCTCGCGGTTCAGCACCGCGAATTGATCATCGCTGCCGTCGCCGGCTTCGATGCGGGTGATCTGAAGGGTGTCGCGTACGCGGGGTACGGTGGCCATGAGGACTCCAGGAGCGAAACAAGATCGTGCGGCTCGCGGCCGCGCGGCGAAGTATCGTACCAGTCAGTCCATGGAGCAAGAGCCATCCAGTGCTCCCGAGATCCTTTTTTTACGTTGGGTCCCGGGACTGAAGGTCATTGTGGCGCTTTTGGCGGTGCTGCCTTTTCTCGTTCTGTTGCACGCGCCGCTGCTCGTGGATGAGCGGGTTCTCTTTTTCGAGGCGCGCAAGTGGATTGGCTTGGATCCACTCGCTCCGTTCAGTCTCCCCCTGGGAGGCAGCGGCACCTGGCGCCCGCTTCTTCTCTATGTCTATTGGCTCGACTCGGGGTCTCCTACCTGGTTGTCCCACCTCCTCAACCTTGCGCTGCATGCAGGCCTCTCGGTGCTCGTCTTTGTCTGGCTGGAGCGCCGGTTGTCGACCTCGGGTGCGTTTCTTGGGGCCTGCTTCTTTGCCGTTCACGGATCGCACGTGGCGACTGCTGGGTGGGTGGCAGGTCGAGCGGATCTTGCGATGGTCACGTGCGTGGTCCTGGCGCTCTTGGCGCTGGATCGGGGTCGGTGGTTGCTCTGCTCGCTGAGCTGTGCGGCGGCGGTTCTGTTCAAAGAGACCGCGGTGGTGGTGCCCTTGTTGCTCTTCTTGGCCAGTCGTTGGCCGTCGGGGGTCGAGACCGCCACTCGGAGCCAGGGGCGTGCCCTGTGCCTTAGTGGCGCGACCGTGGCCATTGCCTTCGCCGTCACGATCAGCATTGCCGAGGTCTCGCCCGGTTATTGGCCGGGCACCGAGAACGTGCTGACAGGCCTGGCGATGCTCGCTGTGCCCTACCTCCTGGAGGTCCTCGTTCCTTGGTTCCGCCCTCTCGCAGTTCCCTGGTCTCTGCCCGACTTAGTTGGGATGGTGTTTGCGGTGCCGGTGGCCTCTGTCTTCGTGTGGGCCGCGTGGCGATCTCGGGATGAGACCATGCGTCTTGGGCTCGTCTTCTGTGTCTTGGGCATGGCTCCGGTGATCCATGTGTTGGGGAATGACGGGGGGCAGTGGTACCTGCTTCTACCAAGCTTGGGTGCTTCTCTGGTCTGGGGGAGTTGGGCCAAGACTCGAACGAAGCAGGGGATCGCCGTCGTCCTGGTGACCGCTACTTTGGGCTGTACAGTCGTCGAGGCTTCTCGGTGGCGTGGAGCGGCGGACCAGATTGGTCAGATCATCTCGGAAGCGCAGGTCGTCGCGCAGGAATTGGGGGCTGATGCTCTGGAGCAGCCACCGGCGCAAGATCCTCGCTCTTGGCCACACGTGGGCCCTTCGTTTTGCTGTGGGCTCCCCTACCAACTGTTGGAGCCTCTTCCGCCGAAATAAGAGCTTCAGGCCAGCATGACCACTCCATGCTCAGTGTCCACTTGCAGGATCTCGTAGGCGCAGGTCCTCTTCCCTTTCAGGTCGGCAACAGGTTCCCAGCTTCGCCCGGTCTTGCGCGATAGGCGGAGTCGACAGCTGGCGATCTTGGAGTTCAGGCACTGGTTCTCTGTTCCGTCAGGGTTGCGATACACCAGTCCGGCAAAGTCACCCACCGGCGCCTCGACCTCCCAGTGCATTTGCCAGCCACCTTGTCGGGAGCGGAATGACCAGCGGAACAACTCGGCCTCGACGCTGGAGTTCAGGGCACCTGTCACGCTGTTGAACTTGAGGTCTTCGCCCTGGTATCGGACGACGGCGCCCGTCAGCCAAGGGCTCAGCCAGGGGCCGAGGGCGATGCGGGCGGAATAGCCCTCGAAGACGCAGTCATCGTCACCGAACATGTTGCACTGGGCCCAGTGGTAACGGGGATTGTGGGACCGACCCCAATTGTGTCCCAGCATTCCAACCCAGTCCTCAATCTTCCAGAGGTCACCTGCGACGCTGAGGCTGCCTCGGAAGCGGGTGCGTGGACAGGGAGAGTAGACCTTGTTCTTCGGGAAGGACGCCTCGTACATCCACGCGTGGGGTAGTCCGAACATGGTGCTCTGGTCGTCCACGTCAAAGCGCAGGTCCCAGCGGATGTTTTGGTCGCCGTCGCCTGCTTCGCCGCGCGTGTGTCCCGGTTCGAGTCGACCAGGCCCGATCACGAGCCCCAGTCCAACCTCCTGGAGTGAGCAGCTGGACAGGGGAAAGCTTGCCTTTGCTCCCTGATGTCGGCCGGTCTCTCCGTCGAATCGAATGGCCCAGAGTTCCCCCAGGCCCTCGGTACCATCCTCGGGGACGAGCAGAGTGAACTTGATCCAGAGGGCCCGGCCCGGGCACTGGGGGTCATTGGCCTTGAGGAAGTAGGACTCGGTGTGGCCCCGTGCGAGGCTCTGATCCCACCGGACGCTATTGGTCGGGAGGGAGAGTTGCAATCTCGTCTTCCTTGAGAGTGCTCAGCTCCGATGCATCCATGCGTAGGAGCACCGAGCGGATCACCTTCTGGACCCGAGCCGATGGATAGTTGGCGGGAAGGAGGCGGCGGATGGGTCCAATGGGCAACTCTTCGACGCCATCGCTGCCCGTTGTCGGCATATTTCCGGTCAGTGGGGTGCAGTCGCGCCAGCCCTCCAGGCTGTTCTGCCATGTGCGTGATCGCCCGTGACGTAAGGAGATCTCACCGAGACCATTCGCCGCATGGATGAGGCGAACCAGGTTGGAGTGCTCCACCTCAAACGCGTCGGGATGATGATGGTAGACGAGGCTGTTGGCGACGCTGGCAGGCAGCTCCCAGCTGAAGACGAAGAGTGCCCCGAGATGGGGATGGTAGCGACGCGCGAGTCCCTGGACGAAGGGCAGATTGCGCTTCCATGGCTCGCTCTTGTTGCCGGAGATCTCGTACGCGTGGCGCAGCAGGCGGTACACGGCCAACTCTCCGGCGTCGTGCAGCAGGCCTGCTAGGAAAGCCTGCGCCGGGTCCACCTCGAAGGCTTCGGCGAGCCACTCGGCACAGAGAGCTGTGGCTAGGCTGTGCAGGCGGGCGGAGTTGATGACCGTCTCGAAGCCCTCCACCTCGAATGACGAGCCCATGACCGTGGCGAGAGCGACTCGCCGGACCTGATTGACTCCGATGCGCATGATCGCGGAGTCCAGTGACGAGACCTGTGCCGCTGCCATGTAGAAGGGGGAGTTGGCGACCTTCACGACGTTGCCGGCGAGCGCGGGGTCCGTCTTGACGATCTCCAGTACCTCCTCGTCATCGGGAGCCTTGCCGCCCTTGCCCATGAGCTTTGATGCCGTGGGAGGGAACGGAGGTAGATCGACCGTGTGCTCCTCCAAGGAGTCGATGAGGAGGTCCAGGATGTCCTCCTCGAGGGAATCCTCTAGGTGATCGAACAAGGTCTCCAAGCGCAGGGTGAGCTCCTCCCGGATGGCGTCTTCGTCACTGATCGAGGTCGGAGGCAGCCCGACGCCCCAGTCGAAGACCGTCATCCCGGAGTCGTCACCGTCTTGAGTGGCGAAGGAGGCTGTGGCGTCGTCTAGCGTCTTCATGGCCTGAGGCCCGACTCCCGAGGCGGTGGTGGGATCCTCGTCGGGTAGCTTGACGGGGGAGATGACGCTGGCTGTTCGTTCGACGCGACGACTCTTTCGGGCATCGGTTCGGAGCTTTGCGGCCATGACCTGAGAGGCTCTCAACTCTTCTTCGGTCAGGTCCTGTGGTTCCTTCTTTGCCGGACCCTTTCGGGCCTTCGTACCGACTCTGGCGCGCGCGGGCGCCTTGGCTGTGCTGGTCTTCGCCGCGGTACTCTTTCGAGCCGGTGCAGCTTTGGGCTCGTCGCTGCTGGTTGTCGCTCTTGATCCGGCTTCGTTGCTCGGATCGACACTCCCATCTGTGGCGGGCTGCGCAGCCGGGGGCGGAGATGGCTTCGCTGACGGAGCTGCTGAGGCTGTCTCCTGGCTTGCCTTGGGCTCTTTGCCTTGGGCCTGTGTCTTCGGCGAAGAAGTCTCCTCGGCCTTCTCGCTGATCTTCTTGCCAATGGGGTTACTAAGCACCAGTGGGGCTGGCGCGGTCTTGTGCTCTTGAGAGCTGGTTTCGGGGAGCCTCGCTCCGCTTGTCTTTCGTTGCGTTGCGCCAGGGTCTAGAGCGGCGACGGTGTCTGATTCGGGCGGAAACAGCTCGGTCTCGTCCAGAGTTGCGTGCTTTCCCGAGACCAGAGTCGAAACGGGCACGTCATCGGGATAGGGGGCATCCGGCTTGTTGAAAGCCAGAGCGGCGAATAGATCGGACGTCTCAGCGGCGTGGGGAATACCGTCTGTCGGGATTAGTGACGGCGGGTCGGCTGGGGGCTGGGACGAGCCTTTGTCGTCGCTGGCCGTTCCACCTGCAGGTGCGCCAATGGGGGGACTGGCACGCTCTAGGGCCTGTTGGCCTTCGCCATCATGGAGTGTCGCAGCAGTCTCCGCGTCCTCCTCTGGCGCTGCCACGAGGTCGTGCAGATTTGCCTTCTCTTCCGGCTCTGGTGCTGGGACACCGTCATCCATTGAGACCGTTGCGGGGACGCCGGTGTCTTCCTCGTCGGGCTGGGCCGCGAGCAGATTGCCGTCGAAGGATTCCGCGTACTCCCATTGGTCCTCCAGCACCGCTTTGTAGTCGGCGCGCCCGAAGACGGACGAGAAGAGGTCCTGTAGGGACTTCTTGAACTTGCTCATGAAGCGGTTCCTGGGGACGTGCGCTGCTTCATCCGGTGAACTTTATCAGTCTCAAGTGCGTACTGCGGTGTCTGGCCCTCGACAGGTGGCCGGCAGCCCGCAGATTGTCGCCCGGGCATGGCAACGTCGTTGGCGCTATGCTCGCCCGTAGCGATGCTCCAGGTCTCTCGGAACTGCACCCCTACAGAAGGCCTAGCTGCGTTCTCGCTGTTGTGCGGACTTGCCCTGTGTCTCAGCGGCTGCGACGGCTGGCCACTCTATGTCTACATGGAGGACGAACTGCCTGCTCCTGATGAGGCGGTCGCGCCCGAGCTCGTGGAGCTCGAGGAGGAAGCCCTGGATACCGCTGACAGCGATCCGGAGGATGAGCTAGTGCCTGTGCCGGCCACCCTGGTGCCCTCCATTACGCTCGTCCACGGGGAACTAGGCTCTTGCGGCTACGACAACGCTGCCAGTTGGCCGAACTGGCCCGAGCATCCGGTGGACTTTGATGGCGACGGGGTGTCCGATGGCTCAACGGCTTCCCATCAAGGTTGGTACGCCGCTGAGGTCGATGTCTTCCAGGTCGCTGTCTCTACGGACGCGGAACTCTTTGTTGTGCTGGAGTGGGAGAACAGCCCCTCGGGTGGGTCCAATGCGCCCATGATCCCTGACGATTCGACTGCTCCCTGGGCCACTGAGTCCGATCTGGACTTTGTCCTGCTGTCCGTCGTTGAGGGGCAGCTAGATAGAGTGGTCGCCGACGCCGGCGTGTCGTTGGACTATCCCCAGCAACTGTGGGCGGGACAGCCCATTCCAGCTGGAGAGTCTCTTGCGGTGGCTGTGGGTTGTCACCACGGTCTTCCCACCAGCTACTCACTCACTCTCGAGCTCAGGACCCCGTGACCGAACGGCCTCGCCCTGGTGCCAGCCGGCATGGCTCAAGTGGCATGCTGGTCGCCATCGGGCTAGAACTGCCGGTGGACGCTGCCCAGCGGCGTTGTTACATTGGGCGCCGCTCCCGGTCGAGCCTAGGGGTCTGTAGCCCAAGGAGTCCTATGTTGCGGTTTTCATTGTTGCCCTTGTGCGTCGCCGCGATGCTGTTGGCCCTTGCTGGTTGTGAAGCAGAGAGCGAGGGGCCAGCCAGCGCTCCGACTGGCTACGACAGCGGCACCAGCATCGAGCTTCAAGACATCTTCGTGCCGGAGCGACTGGTCGAGCTCCCCGTCATGCCAGCGGGAACTCAGCGGCTCAATGAGATCTATGTGCACAACGCCGGCGACCGGGATCTCTTCATTGATGAGATGTCTCTCAATTACCAGTCCGATGACAACTGGGTTCTCATCGAGTCGACGGTGCCCGAGACGATTGCTCCCCACCAGCACGCCGTAGTGCAGGTCAGCTACACGGCCGTGGAAGGGGGGGATACCTTTGCTGCCCTGGACATCTACTCCGATGATCCTGACGAAGCGGAGAAGACAGTTGCCTTTATCGGACGGCAGGCAACTGGCGGCCCAGTGGCGGGAATCGACGCCAACATCCTGGACTGGGGGTTCCAGTTCCGGGGTGTAGAGAGCCGCAAGATCCTGGGCATTCGTAACGACGGGGATGAAGATCTCCGAGTCACTGGCATCGAGTTGATCCAGAGTGAAACCCAGGCTGCGTTTCAGTTGGCCTGTCCCGGAGAGCCTCTGGACCAATGCGACTGGGGTTCGCAGAGCCTACCGGCTCTTCTCGACGCGCCCATCGTTCCTGGGTCCGGTGCCCTCTTGGAGTTGGTGTTTATTCCCGCCAATCTCCAGAGCGTCTCCGCCCAGCTGAAGATCCAGACGAGCGATCCGGTTCGGCCGGAGTTCACGGTGTTCTTGCTGGGCAACGGTGAGAGTGCGCTGAACTGTACGCCTCCGACTGTCCAGGTCGTGAGCCCACCGGAGGCGACCTTCTATCACCAGTGGCAGGACCTAGAGGTTACGGTCCGCGTCTTTGACCAAGAGCAGCCTCCGGGATCGATCTATGTGGAGTTGTTCCTGGGCACGCTCCTCATTGAGGACGAGATCCCCGATGAGAATGGCTTTGCCACGTTCGTTCTCGACATCGATGACCACACGCCATCCATTCCGACGGGTCTGCAGCCCTTCACGGTGAGGGGGACTGACGGCTGTCGGCTCTGGGGCTTCGACTCCTTCGTGGCGGCCATTGACTTCCCACTCTCGGCCACGGATGTGGACGGTGACGGCTTCGACTCCAACCAGGGCGATTGCGACGAGAACAACGCCGACATCTTTCCCCAGGCGCAGGAGGTTTTCGACGGTTTCGACAATGACTGCGACGGCTCGGTGGATGAGGGCACGGAGGTCTGGGACGATGACTGCGATGGGTACTGCGAGCACGACACGCTCTGCGTGGGCCAGGGACCTTCGCCCGATGGCGTGACCGAGTGCCTGGGCTTGGCGGACACGCCGTACCTCGACTGTAATGACTCGCCGTCCGACCTCAACGGAGACGATGTGGCCGATGGAGCCACAATCCATCCCAACGCTGAGGAGGCCCTCAACTTCTTGGACGATGACTGCGACGGCACTACGGACGAGGGCACGACCTTTTTCGACGACGATGGCGACGGGCAGACCGAGGCTGTCGGTGACTGTGACGACTCGACAGATCAGGTCTTTGCTGGGGCGATTGAGTGGTGTGATGAGCTGGACAATGACTGTGACGGCGCCGTCGACAACGACTGCATCGATCAGACGGCGCCACCTCGAATCATTGGTGGCGTCATTGTCGACCGCTTCCAGGTTGAGTTGGGCAGCCGGGTGCAGGCTCAGGTCCTCGTTGTCTCTCCAGACGACAATCTGACCTACACCTGGGAGGGAGACATGGGGGGCTGGTACGACGAACCGGCAACAGGTTCCCTGGTCTTCTGGAACGCACCGGAGGACAGCGACGAGAACCGAACGCTGTACTACGGCGAGTTCCCCTCCTTGATGGTGACGGTGACGGACAGTCTCGGTCAGAGTGCGACCGCCTTCGGCAATGTGCTCATTTCCCAGCAGGTCACAACGGCCTATGCACCCGTCCTGGCAACCCAAAAGGGGGGTGCCGGCGGATGTGCCGTAGTCGGTTCGGGAGCTGCGGCTGGGGTCGGTTGGCTCGCTCTGGTGCTTGTGGGGGCCTTCCGTAGGTTGCGCCGCGCCCCGCTGCTCTCTCGTCGCCCCTCCTGAAGAGGCTCTTCGGCCTGACGAGTTCCTAAGCCTGTGTGGCCAGGCTAGGGAGCCAGGCCGTATTCGGTCAGAGCAGCCCAGGCGCTGTCGCAGTCGTTAGCGATGCGCAGTGAGTGAGCCAGGTCGGCGCACAGCCCCTCTTCCGCCCGCCGGAGTTCGGTGTCCAGCGACCGGACGTAGGATTTGTTGTCGACAATGCACTGATCTCGGAAGTCGTTGCGGTCCCGGGCACCGAGATCGGCCCAGCCCAGGCCCCAGCCGTCCAGACACTCGTCAAAAGCGGCGGCCTCCTGACGGCAGGATTGGGAGCAGGGGCTGCAAGCCGAGCCGGCGAGCAGGCACAGGATGGGTAGGAGCCAGCGCATCAGTCGAAATACTTCTCGTAAACAATTCGGCGAGTCTGCCGGTGCAAACCGAGAGCCTCGAAGATTGTGACCACTTCGTCAATCATTGCGCCGTTTCCGCAGAGGTACACTTGCATGGTCTCAATGGGGAATGTGGCATCGCGGAGATGATCGGTGACCCGACCTGTGGCGCCTGTCCATTCTGGACCGGGCTGAGAGAGGGTCGGCACGAACCGGAATCCCGAGAAGCGGGATTCGAGGTCACGTAGTTCGTCCATGGCAAAGAGGTCGGCCTCGTGGCGTACACCGAACCAGAGTGTCGTCTCGCGCCCCTCCAGTTCCCCCTTGTCAGCCATCTCCAGCAACATGGAACGAAGCGGCACCAGGCCCGTGCCCGTAGCGACGAAGTGCAGGTGGGGGTGAAGCGGCCGCCGCAGGTAGAAGCTGCCGAGCGGTGCCACAAAGTCCACATCATCTCCAGGCTCCAAGGACCGCAGCAAGGAGCTGGCCCGGCCTCCTTCGATGAGTCGAACGACGGTGACGGCAGGTCCGCCTTCTGCTGGGTGACTCCATAAGGAGTAGGGCCTCAGCTCTCGCCGCAGTCCCTGTTCTTCGTCGGCCTGGAGGACCAGCGATAGGTACTGGCCGGGGACGAAATCGAACATGGCCTCGGAGCGTGGCTCGAATGCGATGCGCAAGGTGTCGTGTGCGATCATCGCGGTATCGGCCACCCGGCCCTCGATCTGCCGTGGCCGGCTGAGCGGGATCTTCTCAAACTGGAATCGCTCGATCTCGGTCACGGATCCATCTCCTGCCAGCCAACGTCGAGGAAGAGCCTCTGACGACGAGGGACGCAATCCTAGCGCCTCGTCTTGGATTGTCCATCGACCGGGCAAGAGCCGTCCTTCGCGCTGGTATCCTGCAGGTGTTGTGAACGACTCCAGCCCCACCACTTCCTCTCTTGACCTGGTGTTGGCGCTGGACTCCGGTTCTCAGAGTTCACGAGCCCTACTTTTCGATGGGCAGGGCCAGGTTCTCAGCCAGGCCAGCCGTGCCCACGCTCCGATGCTGTATCCGTCGCCGGGAGCGGTGGAGCAATGCCCGAGAGACATTCGTGACTGCCTGTTCGGCGCTTCTTTGGATTGTCTAGAGGCTTGGGGTGGCGACCGAGGCCGCATTGCGGCTGTTGCCATCACCACGCAGCGAGCTACTGCGATCCCGGTGGATGCTGACGGTGAGCCCATGGGCGACCTGGTCTCTTGGCTCGACCAACGAAAGGCCTCGCTGCAATCGGAGCGTTCTCGTGTTCTTCGGGCTGCGCTGCGGGTGATGGGGGAGGATGCGCTGGTGCCTCGCCTCCTGTCCCGGTCCTTTGCTCGGCAGTGGCGCGAGCGAGACCCGGCGTTGCTCGCCCAGCTGCGCTGGCTGACTCCCCTAGAGGCCTGGATACATCACCAACTCTGTGGCCGCATGGCTCTGGCGCCAGGGGGCCTCGTTGGGGCTTGGCCGGTCGACGTGAAGCGGCGGGACTGGGACCAGCGCGGCTTGCTCATGGGTCTGCTCGGTTTCCGGCGGGAGTGGTTGCCTGAGATCGTCGAAGCGGGGCGTGAGATTGGGCAGGTCACCGCCGGGGGAGAGGCCCTCTCCGGGATTCCGGCGGGCACCTCGGTGATCTCCTGTGGTGGCGACAAGCAGGCGGAGGCGCTGGGCGTGGGGGTTCGCCCACAGCGGCCCGGGATCGCGGCGGTGAGCCTGGGGACCGCCTCGACCCTCTCGGTTGCCGTCGGGCGGCCTCGAATGAGTCCCTCGTATCGCTGGTTCACAGTCCCGTCCGCCGAACAGGGGTCCTGGCAGTTGGAATACATGGTGTTTCGAGGTTTCTGGACTGTGGCTTGGTTCGCTCGGGAATTCGCACGCGATCTCCAAGCCAAGGCAGAGGCCGAAGGACTGCCTGTGGAGGCATTGCTCTGTCGTGAGGCCGAGTCAGTACCGCCGGGAAGTGACGGGTTGGTGACCTGGCCTCGGTGGTCGCCCACGCTCCAGCACCCCGAAGAGGTGGGCACCTTGATGGGCTTGCGCGAGACCCACGGTCGCGCCCAAGTGTTTCGCTCACTGCTCGAGGGGATTGCTTTCGACCTGCGTCGAGGACGAGTTGTGATCGAGCGGGCTTCTGGAGAGCCTATTCGGGAACTGCGGGTGGGTGGGGGCGGCTCGCGTTCTGCTGTCGTTGTTCAACTCTTGGCGGATGTCCTCGACCTGCCG
>PBPL01000033.1 GCA_002724675.1 Deltaproteobacteria bacterium
ACGACGACGACGATGACGACGACGACGACGACGATGAGCCACCAGGATTCATCGTGGCGAGTCCCACCAGCATCGACTTTGGAGCTGTTGCCCAGACTCAGAGCGCCGTGGGCGATGTCCTCACCATCGAGAACCAGGGCTCAGGTCCCCTCACCATCAATGCAGTGGGGCTCACCAGTGGTACGGGCGACGAGGCTCTCTTCAGCGTCGCCGGCTTTGCGGGCGGAACGCTTCAGCCAGCGTCGGCTCCCATCAATTTGAGCCTCTCCTTCGATCCGGGCACCGCGGATGTGGGTCTCAAGACGGCTTTCGTGGTCGTCGAATCAGATGACCCCACCCACCCTGAGTTGACGGTGCCCCTCACAGCAGAAGTCATCGAGGATTGTGGCCCCTGCCTACCCGAATGGACCCTTGTGGACGGTGAGAACCTCGGCTTCGACCTCGGTGGCCTCCCGGGTTTCGGTGGCGGTCTCGGTGGTGGTCTCGGCGGTGGTCTCGGTGGCGGAATGGAAGACCCTCAGTATCTGCAGGTCTCCACCGGCACCGTCGATGTGGAAATCCAGAACACCGGCTCGGGAGCCGGAACGCTCACCTCGGTGACCGAGGGCGGCACCTTGCTCGGCATGCTTCTAGTCCCCGACAGCCCGGACATTACCTTCGTGGGTGGCACGCCGCTTGAGTTGGCGCCGGGCGAGACAGGCTCTCTCCAGTTCCAGGTAACCGGCACGGCGACCTGTGAGCTGGTGGATGTGGACGGCACCCTGTCCTTCATCATGGGTTCGGGTGCGCCCGAAGAAGCCTCCATCATGGACTGCATGGACCTCGACGGCGGTCTGGGCGGCGGTGGCCTCCCATTCTAGGCCCGTGCGCACGCCTGGCGAGGCGCTATGCCTCAGCGCAATGAATAGGCCCCGCCCCGGTCAGCGATAGGCTTCGAGAAGGAGAACCCATGTCCACAGAATCCCAGAGCCCTGGTCGCCATGCGCCGCTCAGTGGCGACATCCAGCTGCTCGGCGAGCTGCTGGGGGAAGTGCTCCGGGAGCAGGAGGGGCAGGAACTCTATGAGCTCGTGGAGCGGGTGCGTGCCCTGGCCAAGGGCGGGCGTGCCGGTGACCTGGAGGCTCGGGACCAACTTCAGGCGGTCGTTAGCGCGTTGTCGGTGCGCGACATGCACCGGGTTGCCCGGGCCTTTGCCCACTTCCTGGCGCTGTCCAACATTGCCGAGCAGCAGCATCGCATCCGCCGCCGCCGGCAGTACCAGGCAGACAGCAGCGCTGCTCCCCAGCGTGGCTCCGTGGACGAGAGCCTCGGGCTGCTCGTGAACGCGGGTGTGGCCCGCGAGGAGATCGCCCGGACCGTGGCCGAGCTGAGGGTCGAGTTGGTCATGACCGCGCACCCCACTGAGGTGCGGCGTCGGACCCAGCAGCAGCAGCACCGGGCCATTGCCTTGTTGCTTCGGGCCCGCGACCTGCACGACCTCACCGGGCGGGAGTTGGCACAAAATCGGGCTGAGTTGCTGCGGGTCATCGCGGCCTCCTGGGCCACCGAAGAGGTGCGGCTCGAGAAGCCCAGCCCCGAAGACGAGGTCCGTGGCGGGCTGGCGGTCTTTGAGCAGGTGCTGTGGTTCGCCGTTCCCCGCTACCTCAGGGAACTCGACGAGTCCCTGCGTCGGCACTGTGGTGAGGGGCTGCCCCTGGGCTCTGCGCCCATTCGCTTTGGCTCGTGGATGGGAGGCGATCGTGACGGCAACCCCAACGTCACTCCCCGCACTACCGAGAGGGCCTGTCTCCTGGCCCGTTGGATGGCCGCCGATCTCTACCACCGTGAGGTCAGTCAGCTTCGCCAGGAGCTGTCCATGAACGAGTGCAGCGACGAGCTCCGCGCGACCGTGGGCAGGGCCTGGGAGCCCTACCGAGAGCTGCTTCGCGCCGTTCGTGATCGCTTGGCCGCCACTCGGGAGCAGTTGGAAGAACAACTGGAGGGGGAGGCCGAGAGCGCCGTCGCAGGGGCCGAGCTCTCTGAGGACGACGGGGTCTACACCGATGTGGAGCAGCTGCGGACCCCGCTGATGCTGTGCTGGCGGTCGCTGCATGCCTGCCACCACGGGTCCATTGCTACGGGTCGCCTTCTGGACCTGCTTCGGCGACTGGACGCCTTCGGCCTGAGCCTGTTCCAGCTCGATATCCGGCAGGAGTCCGACCGGCACACTCAGGCCCTGGACGCCATCACCGGCCAGCTTGGCCTTGGCGCCTACGGGCAGTGGAGCGAGCAGGAGCGGCAGGACTTCCTGCTCGCCCAGCTGAGCGCGGACGGGCCTCTCTTGCCCCCGGATCTGTGGGACGAGCAGTCTCCGCTTCCAGAGCCCGTGCGCGATGTGCTCGGAGCCTTCGCTGTCGCCGCCCGTCAGCCGCCTGGCCTGCTGGGGGCCTATGTCATCTCCATGGCGGGGCCCCCGTCGGATGTACTGGCTGTCGAACTCCTGCAGCGGGAGGCGCGCCTGGCCTGTGCCCTTCCCACCAGCGGTCCGCCCCAGCGTGTTGTGCCGCTGTTCGAGACCGAGGCCGACCTCGTGGCCGGGGGGGAGGTCGTGCGTCAGCTGCTGTCCATCCCCTGGGTTCGGGACCGCACCCGGGACCTACACGGAGATTGCTTCGAGGTCATGCTCGGCTACTCGGACTCGGCCAAGGACGCCGGTCGCTTGGCCGCCGCCTGGGCGCTGTATGAGGCTCAGGAGCGACTCGTGTCCGTCTGCGAGGACTTTGGTGTCCGACTGACGTTGTTTCACGGTCGGGGGGGCTCGGTGGGGCGTGGTGGTGGGCCGACCCATGCCGCGATTCTCTGCCAGCCACCGGGTTCGGTGCGGGGGAGCCTGCGGGTCACCGAGCAGGGTGAGGTGATCCTCGCCAAGTACGGGCGCCCCGGCATCGCGGTGCGCACCCTGGAGTTGACCACCACAGCCGTGCTCGAGGCCACCCTCCTGGGTGGCGTTGAGCCGAAGCCTGCCTGGCGGGAGCGCATGGCTCGCTTGGGCGCTGCCTCGAGTAAGGCCTATCACGAGGTGGTGCGGCACACCGAAGGCTTCGTGCCCTACTTTCGGTCGGCGACGCCCGAGCAGGAGCTGGGCATGCTCAACATGGGCAGTCGACCAGCTCGTCGCCGGCCCGGCGCTGGGGTCGAGAGCCTACGGGCCATTCCTTGGGTGTTTGCCTGGACTCAGACTCGGCTGCTCTTGCCCTCATGGTTGGGCGTGGGGGAGGCCCTGGATGACGAGATGGGCAGCGAAGCAGGCTGTGCGGAGCTGCGCGACATGGTGGCGGCGTGGCCGTTCTTTCGCTCGACTCTCGACCTCATCGAGATGGTCTTGGCCAAGGCGCTCCCCGACATCGCAGCTCGCTACGACAACGTCCTGGTGGCCCCAGAACTACAGCCCCTCGGCGAGTCGCTTCGAGCTCGCTACGAGGTGAGTTGCGCCCGCCTGCTGGAGCTGCGAGAGCGCGCGAGCCTGCTGGAGGCGAGCCCTGTCTTGAGGCGGTCCATCGATGTGCGGAACCCTTACGTGGACCCGCTCAACCTGCTTCAGGTGGAGCTGCTGGCGCGGCTGCGCTTGGCTGAGGGTACGCCCGAGGAGCGCGAAGCGGTGCAAGCGGCGCTCTTAGTGACGGTCAATGGCATCGCAGCGGGCATGCGAAACACGGGCTAGTGGCACAACTGATCGTCCAGCTCTTCGGCTAGACCTGCATCCAACATGGCCGTCACCAGTGAGGTCGCGCGGGCCTCGTCGGAGTCCCCCTGGATTTGGAGCGTGACCCCCAGCATGTCACGGGCCATCTGGACCGCCCACTCGATGTATTCGGCCAGAGGCAGCTGCTGGGCAGCAAAGGCCCTCGCGTGCATCTGCTGCACGACCTCAGTGGGGGTTCCGGAGAGCGTTGCTCCGTCGGCGAGGATGCGGATCTTCATGGTGGGCCTCCTTGTTGAGGACTCCATCTTCACCTAGCACCGGGACGAGAACTGTCCTGCCTATTGGGGGGCCGGTTCAGTGGAGGCCTGCGCACCAGTCCCTGCTGTAGAGAGTCAGCTCACCTCACGAACAACATCATGGTGCTCGCGCGCATGGCAGATGGCCAGCCCCAGTCATTGTCGTAGTGCCACTCGTTGAGGTTGCCCCAGCCGCCGGAGCCGCGTCCTCCCGTGGTTCCCTGGCCCCCCACACAGCTGTGCTCGCTGTTGCAGCCGTCGTACTTCACCGGGCAGAAGGCTTGAGGGTGTCCCTCACTGTTGGCCGTGCGAATGGTGATGCCACCCGCCGATGTCTCGCTGCGGCTGTTGGGGTGCTGTTGGGCCCAGAACGCATTGGCTTCGCCCACCGTAAAGAGGGTATCCACCTTCAAGCCCTGGCTGCAGCCTCCGGCGGCGCCCAGCTGGTAGTTGCCGGCGTACAGACTGAACAGAGTTCCACCGAGGCCGGTCAAGAACCCATTGGTCGTGTGCTGGATCCAGTTGGCGCTGGAGAACACATTGGTGATGGCGGTGTCGTTGGGCGTGTACAGAATCAGTAGATCGCTGCTCGAGCCCTCGAAGTAGGCCGGGTTCTTGTAGTCACCGGTCTGGCTCGTCGTTGAGGAGGCGAGCGTCCCGAACGTGCTCTGATCTTCCCAGGCATTGGAGCTGGGGAAGTTCCAACGATTGGAGGGGTCCCAGTCGCCCAACTGTCGGTCATCGTCCAGCAAGGTCATGGCCAAGGTCCAGCCACCGCCACCGGTCGTCATGTCGCACAGTGTCTCGAACGGCGCGCTGGCCCCTGGCTGCACCCAGTAGATGCCGTTGCCGGTGGAGAAGCCGGCGCTCAGGATGGCCTGGCACGACTGCCCCGGACACTGTGCACCGCTGCCTGTGGGGTCTTCGGCTCCGCTGCAGTTGTTGTCGACCCCATCGCATATCTCGGCCTGTAGGGGGCTGACGTTGGGGTTGTCGTCGTCGCAGTCGTCATCTTCGTTGCCTTGGATTCCATCGAAGCCGCAGGATGAGACTCCATCGTTGTCGCCGTCGTAGCCCTCGTCGATCTGGCCATCGCAGTCCTCGTCAGTGGCATCGCAGGTCTCGGTGGCGTTGGGAAAGACGTTGGAGTCGCCGTCGTCGCAGTCGATACAGTCCAGCGTCCCATCACCATCGCTGTCGATCTCGCCGCCCCCGTCGTCGGCGGTGGCCACGAAGTCAGCGGCGTTGTTGCAGTCGTTGTCCAGCCCGTCGCAGACCTCCTCGGCGCCGGGGAAGTTGGTGGCGCTGGTGTCGTTGCAGTCGTTCCCGCTGGTGAAGAAGTTGGGGGGCTGATCACACGCGGCTTGCGTTACGACGGTTCCCGCGATGCCGTCCCCGTCGAGGTCGGCATACCAAAGAGGTGCGTCCACGGCTGCGTTCTCATCGATCAGGCCGTTGCAGTTGTTGTCGATGCCATCGCAGACCTCCAGGGCGATGGGGGAGACCGAAGAGTTGCTGGGCTCGCAGTCAGCGCTGTCCACGACGCCATCACCGTCCAGGTCTACGAACGTGTCCATCAGCACACAGGCCCATGCCCCCGCTGTGGTCATGACGATGCTCTCGCCCGGGAGGCAGCTCAGGGCGGCCAGTGAGTCGGAGTCTTGATCGCCGTCATCCAAGCCCGAAGGTACGCCCGTCAAGGCACTCCACGGCAGGCTTGTCGTGTGTGGGCCCGTAGACAGGTCCACGCCGCCCAGGGTGCTGCCGGGAGCCAAGTCGAGTGGGCTCTGCTGAGCAATGGACAGCACCTCGAGATCCGAGAGCTGGGTGTCGGCGTCTCCGTCTTGCAGGTCGGCGGGCACATCGCTCAGCTCATTCCAACTGACGGGGGGGGCAGCCCCCACCCAGTTGCCGTCCGAGTTGATCACGAGAGAGCCCCCGACCGAGATCTCCGAGGCGTTCACGAGCCCCCCATCCAGGTGCTCTGCGCGCGTGGCATGCAGCGCGCGGGGCACGGGCATCATCTCCTGGCGTGGCGAGAGAAGGTTGCCGTCTACCGTCAGCTGGAGCCAGAGCGGGCCGTTGGCAAAGAGCAGGTCGTCCAGTGGAGCAAAGCGGCCCAGGATCACGGAGTAAAATCCACCATCCAAGGTCGCCGCGTGGTCTTCGGTCCACAGCTGCGTTCCGCCGTCCTCGGCATCGAACAGGGCAAAGGACATGCCGTGGACCCCGCTCAGGGGGTCTCCATCGCCGTCGAGGATGCGGCCTTGTTGCAACAGGGTCGTGGGGCTCGCGGCAGCGGGTGCGGCGAGGCAGAGGGCGAGGCCGACGAGGCTCGAGATGCGGGAGTACTTCATAGTGTCTTTCCAGCCTGGGGTCCCACTAGCCTAGCTCGGCCGAGCCAATGGGTGGAAGAGATCCCAGTGCTCAGCGGCTCAGTCGCTACAATCCCCAGCCATGCCCGGAGATGCGTCCGACTCAGCCCTCACCGCCTACCTCGTCGGTGGTGCGGTTCGCGATCGTCTGCTGGGCTTGCCCGTACAGGACCGAGACTGGGTGGTCGTGGGCAGCACGAGCGACGAACTGCAGGCGCGAGGCTTTCAGCGAGTAGGCCGGGACTTTCCAGTCTTTCTTCATCCCCAGACCTCGGAACAGTACGCCCTTGCCCGAGCGCAGCGGGGGGGACTTCCCAGCCCCGAGGTCACCCTCGAACAGGACCTCACGGGTCGCGACCTCACCATCAACGCCATGGCCGAGCATGCCGACGGCACTCTCGTGGACCCGACGGGGGGCAGGGCTGATCTGGAGGCGCGGCTCCTGCGGCACGTGGGCCCGGCGTTCGCCGATGATCCGATCCGTGTGCTGCGTGTTGCTCGGTTTGCGGCTCGGCTCGCGCCCCAGGGCTTCACGGTTGCCCCGGAGACGATGGCCTATATGTCGGATCTGGTGGAGCAGGGTGGGCTCGATCGGCTGACGCCGGAGCGTCAGTGGCACGAGTTGTCCGCTGCCCTGGTCACGACGGCCCCCCGTCGCTTCTTGGAGGTGCTGCGGGATTGCGGTGCCCTGGCAAAGGTGTTTCCCGAGATCGATGCGCTGTTTGGGGTGCCTCAGCCCATCCAGCACCACCCGGAAGTGGACACGGGCCTGCACACCCTGCTCGTTCTCGACCAGGCGACGGCTCTGAGCGACGACCCCCGGGTTCGCTTCGCTGCCCTCGTGCACGACCTGGGCAAGGCGCGGACGCCGGTGGAGGAACTCCCTCGACACATCGCGCACGATCGGCGGGGCCTGGCCCCCATCAGGGAACTCTGCGAGCGGCTTCGCGCTCCCGTGGACTACCGCGAGCTCGCGCTTGCTGTCTGTCGAGAGCACCTCCTGATCCACCGAGTGCAGGAACTGCGCCCAAAGACGGTCCTGTCGCTGCTCGAGCGGCTGGATGCTTTTCGCAGACCCAGTCGCGTGGAGGACGTGGTGCTCGCTTGCCGCGCCGATTGTCGCGGTCGCCCCGGTCGGGAGGACGACCCGTACCCAAGGGGCAATCTCTTGCTGACTTTTCAGCGGGCGGCGGCCGAGGTTGGGGTCGAGGATCTGCTGGAGGCGGGCAAGAGCGGACCTGCTGTGGGAGACGAGCTGCGCCGGCGACGCATCCGGGCCATAGCTCGTCTGCGCTCGCCCCCTTGAGCGTCGGGAGATCCTGGGGCTAAGCCAGCCCCATCCACGCGTGGAAGGGGCCGCCCCGTGATGAGTTCGGCTGTGCTCGTTGGATCCTAGTACGAGCTGAGCAACAGGTAGGCTGCCCCCGCAGTCGAGGAGTCGGCCGCCTGGTACGTGCCTACAATCAGATCGTCCTTGCCGTCTCCGTTGACGTCTCCGGCGCCGGCGCAGCTGTAGCCCGCAGTTCCTGTGGTCGCCAGGCCAGCCCAGGACAGGTCTGCGTCGGTCTCGCTGTAGGAGCCGGCTGTACTTAGGCTGGCGCCCAAGAACAGTCGGGCGCTCCCACCATCCCCGAGCTCGGGATAGCCCAGCAGCAGGTCGGCCAGGCCGTCGCCGTCCACGTCGGTGGCCTGGCCGGTAGGACCGGGTAGCGAGCCGTCGAACGTGTGGCTGGCGGCGCTGCTTGCGACCGTCCCGCTGGAGGGGAGCTGGCTGCTCAGGTACAGGCCGAGCCGGCCGTCGCCAGCGGCTGCCGATCCTCCCCCGGCGCTCCTCAGAGTTCCCACCATCACCTCAGAGCGGCCATCGCCGCTGAGGTCGTCGGCGAAGGCGACCACCTCGCCGAGCTGCTCGCTGTCCGTAGTGCCTTGGAAGATGAGCGAGGCTGAGCTCAGGTTGTAGGTGCCCGGTGAGGTCAGCTGGGACCCCTTCCACAGGTAGGCACGTCCGGCCCCTGGTTCGGCGCCGTCGGCCAGTGGAGCGCCGATCAGGATGTCCGAGAGACCATCGCCATCCACGTCACCAGCGCCCGCGACTGCGGTCGCTGCCCATTGGCCCGCTCCCTCACCGTCGAACTTGTAGGCGATGTTGCTGGCGGGCACGAGCCCCGTGGACCCCAGTGACGACCCCAGCACGAGGTAGGCCCGACCCGACTGGGTCCCGTTGGGCGAGGCGTAAGGCGCTCCAATGAGGAAGTCGTCCAGGTTGTCGCCGTCCACATCCCCCGCGGCGGCCACCGACTTGCCTAGCGAGTCATCTTGCATCTCTCCTTCCCACATGTAGGGGCTGGTGGATGCATCGCCCAGATCGAAGGTGCCCCCGCCGGCTATGGAGGATCCCAGCACCAGGTAGACCTTACCGGCGTTGGCAATGGGGCTTCCGTTGCCAAAGGCGCCGATGACGATGTCGTCTCGGCCATCGCCGTCCACGTCGCCCACACCGGTGGCCGAGGTGCCCGAGAAGTCGCGGGGCTCTTCCCCCTCGAGCACCGCATATGCGTCCTCGATGCCGAGAGGATCGATGCGCGGTATGGACAGCTGCGCGCCCGTGAAGATCAGCGTTCGGCCAGCGGGATAGGCGGAGCCTCCCAGGGTATTGGAGCCCGGTGCCGCGACCAGAATGTCGGCGAGGCCGTCCCCATCCACGTCGCCGGCTGGAGCGACCTTGGAGCCGAAGAGGTTCGCTCCGCTGGTGCCGTGGAAGGTCACCGATGCGCCCAGCAGTGACGGGGCACCATCGGAGCCGTCGCAGTCGCTGTCGACCCCATCGCCGGCTGTCTCGAACCACTGCCCCGGATAGACGGCATTGTCCAGGTCGTCGCAGTCGGCGCCGCACCCCACCCAGCCATCGCCGTCGGCGTCGATCTCGTCGCTGGGCAGCTGGCCGTCGCAGTCGTCGTCTTGTCCGTTGCACACTTCCTCTGCCTCGGGGTGCATCGCGGGGTTGTTATCGTTGCAGTCGCCCGAGCAAAGGGCCCAGCCGTCGCCGTCGTTGTCGTCGTCCGTGCTCGGGATGTTGCCGTCACAGTCCTGATCGATGTCGTTGCACTCCTCTACGGCTCCGGGGTGAACCGAGTCGTCGCTGTCGTCGCAGTCGCCCATGCAGATGAAGTAGCCATCGCCGTCTTCGTCGACCTCGTTGGGGTCGAACTCACAGTCGTTGTCGACGCCGTCGCAGGGGTCTTGGGCGCCTGGGTAGTTGGTGGGGTCGGTGTCGTCGCAGTCGGTGCCAAGCGTGTCCTGGGATGCATAGCCATCGCCGTCCGCGTCGACCCCATCGACCCCGTCACAGTTCTGATCGATGGCGTCGCCCACAGCATCCGTGGCGTCGGGGTTGGTCCAGTAGTCGGTCTCGTCGCAGTCGTTGCCCCCCGACTCGAACGACGCGTAGCCGTCTCCGTCCTCGTCGACACCGTCCGCTCCGTCGCAGTTCTCGTCGACGTCGTTGCCCACGGTGTCGTCGGCTCCGGGATTGATGGCGGGATCCGTGTCGTTGCAGTCCCACATGGCGCCGTGCTCGGGGTCTAGCTCGACATTTTCTGGATACCCATCGGCGTCGGTGTCGACACCATCGAAGCCATCGCAGTCTTGGTCAATGCCATCACCGTAAGGGTCGTCGGCGCCGGGGTAGATGAGCCGGTCCTGAGGCCCACAGTCTTCATCGTCCAGGACTCCGTCGTAGTCCGTGTCTCCATTGGAGTTGGACCCCGCGCCGGAGCAGCCCCAGAAGCTGAGCAGCAGCGCTAGCCACAGGCCGAGAGACACGAGAGGGGCGGGGCGGGGGGAACACCGAAGGGCGCGCGAGCAGTTCATGGCGGGATTGTAGTCCACACGGAGGAACGTGCTGTTGCGTACAGCGGCGGGGAAACCGAGAGTATCCTGGCAGTCGTGCTCTGATTCGCCGGAAGGATCTGCCCGTGCCGTCGCTGCGTCCCCCTCCTTGCTCGATCTTCGCCAGCTGCGGAGTCTGTAATCGGATGGAATGGACTGAGCCCGACCAGCTCGCGGCGAAGGTCCGTTGGGTGGAGAGCTTGCTGCAGCGGGACGTGGACCAGGCGACTCCGTCACCCAGGTCTCTGGGCTACCGGGCTCGCATCGCCCTCAAGACCGATGAGCAGGGGCGCTTGGGCTACCACCGGCCCCGCTCGCACGAGTGGCTCGCAGTGCCGGAATGTGCCATCGCTCGACCCGAGCTCAACCAGGCCCTCGATGCCCTCCCGACGCTCCCCGGCATCCCGACGGTGTCGCTTCGAACGGACGGCCACCGGGTCGTGTTGGCCGCGAGTCTTCGTCGTCGTCGCGCCCGTCGTCCCGACAAGCGGGCGGTGGAGCGGGCGTCACAAGTTCTGGGCGCCCTGGACCTGAGCGCCACGTCGTTGAGTGGGGTTGCCCTCGACGGTCGGCCGGTGGGGGGCGACTGCACGTTGCGGCTGTCCGTTGGAGGCATCGAGCACCACCTCGGACCCGAGAGCTTCTTCCAGGTCAATCTGGAGGCCAATGAGTTGCTGGTGGAGCGGGTGGTTCAGCAGGTCTTGGCGCGCAGCCCACAGACGGTGCTCGACCTGTATTCGGGAGCAGGGAACCTCAGCTTCCCCATTGCCAAGCAGGGCGTCGACGTGGTGCAGGTGGAGGTCGAGGGGAGCTCGGTGTCCGATGCTCGATCGACGGCGAAGCGCTTGGGGATCCCAGTCACGATCCAAGCTCGGGACGTGGGCCGGCTAGAGGCTGGCGAGATCTTCTTTGACGTCGTGATTCTCGACCCACCCCGGGCGGGTGCCCCTGGTGTCCTCGAGGAGCTTCTGCTGACTCGCCCTCGGGCGCTGGTCTATGTGTCGTGCAACCCCGAGACCCTCGCACGAGATCTCGGACCCGCCAGGAGCCAGGGCTATGCCATCCGCCACCTAGAGGTCTTCGATATGTTCCCGCAGACCAGCCATGTGGAGACGCTCTGTGTGCTGGAGCGGGCGTAGAGCAGAGTGTGCGTTGCGCTCGGTCGGCGGTCTCGTCCTCCCGAGCACCTCGTCTCTGTTAGGGCTCAGGGTCGGGCGACGCTGACTCCAGCAGCACCATTGCTGGGCAGTCCTGTCTGATGGCCCGCTGTGAGGCCACTGCTGGAACCCCAGTACACAAAGGAGTTGATGCCAACAGCGGCAGTGCTGCTTCGATGGTTGGCAAAGACCAGGTCCATATAGCCGTCGTCATTGAGGTCGTGTGAGCTGCTCGCCCGAGCGCCGAGTGTGGGGAGGACGGTGCGAGTGAGCACCGGGTAGTCGGCTGTGGGAGAGCCCCAGTAGATGAACGAGTTGATCGTGTAGAAGCCCGCATTGAAGCGGTTGGAGAAGACCAACTCCGAGTAACCATCGGCGTTGAGGTCCGTGATCAGTACGTGCCAGGTCCCCAGTGTGGGCAGTTCAGTGCGGTCGGCCGTGGAGAAGCCGGAGGCTGAACCCCAGTAGATGTAGGAGTCGATGGCATAGCTGTGGCCATCGATGGCGTTGGCAAAGACCAGGTCGGGAAAGCCGTCGTGGTCTAGGTCGGCGACATCCACGCCCATGGCACCTTGCGTTGGCAGGTCGGTCCTGTTCGCCACCGAGTAGGTACCGCTGGCCGAGCCCCAGTAGATGTAGGAGTCGATGCCGTAGTGGGGACCGTCCTGGCTGTTGGCGAACACGATGTCTAGGTGACCGTCGTTGTCTAGGTCACTGATCTTGCAGCCGCTGGCTCCCACGGTGGGCAGCAGTGTTCGGTCCGCGACGGAGTGTCCGGTGGCAGAACCCCAGTAGATGTAGGAGTCGACAGCGTAGCTCGAGCCGTCGTAGGCGTTCGCATACACGATATCCAGGTAGCCGTCGGCATCGAGGTCATCGACTGCGATGCTTCGGGCGCCAACGGTGGGCAGCCCCTGGTAGTTGCTCGACGAGACCCCCGCAGCCGAGCCCCAGTAGATGTACGAGTCCACTGCGTGACCTGAGGCATCGCGCTCGTTGGCGAACAGGATGTCCGTGTATCCATCAGCGTTCAGGTCGATGACCTTGTTGTCCATGGCTCCATGTGTGGGGAGTGCAGTGGCCGTGTTGGTATAGCCCGTAGCTGCGCCCATATAGATGTACGAGTACACGTCGTAGTTGGACCCGTCCCAATAGTTGGACAGGACGACATCCGCGTAGCAGTCGCCATTGATGTCTGCACAGGGGCGTCCCACGCTGCTGTCGCTGTCAGTTGTGTCGTCGTCGTCTCCAACGGTGTCGTCGTCGTCTCCAACGGTGTCGTCGGTGTCGTCGTCGTCTCCAACGGTGTCGTC
>PBPL01000034.1 GCA_002724675.1 Deltaproteobacteria bacterium
AGAGCCGGAAGCGCTGGAGAGAACGTCGACGCAACGGCACTCAGCCTCTGAGCTCATCCAACTCCGGAGTCGGGGCAGCAAGGCCCTCGTCGTTCTGGCGAGCCTCCCGACGGTAGTCCTGAAGCCAACCCTGGCGGGTCTGGTAGTTGAGCACCATGTGCCATGTGACGATGCCGGTAAGAAACAGCCGCACCGCGGCATCCAATTGGCGAGGGAGGTCGTCCAGCCGAAGGAAATACAAACCGACACAGGCCGCGATGTTCAGGACTTGAGTCGCCGCAAAGGCTACGGCTGACCTTCGGAGGCCTGTGCCGGTAAACGCGCGGTTGATCGCGATGATCCCGGCAACCCCCAAGATGAGAATGTCTTCAGCGCTCATGCTTGGAGTTGTTCCTCACCCAGGACGCGGTTGTCGATGAGCCGGGTTTGCCCAAAACGAACTGCAAGAGCCAATAGAGCCGGCCTATCTAAGCGTCCCGTCACAGGCTCTAGGCTGCCTGCGTCCACCAATTCCACATAATCGACACGCGCCAACGGAGCGGCCTGCACGGCCTGTCGCACAGCCTCAACCAAGACTTCCGGGTCTCGCTCTCCCGCACGGACCTGAGCATCGGCTGCGATGAGGCTCTTGTTCAAGATGGCAGCCTGAGCTCGCTCCTCGCTGCTCAGGTAAGCATTGCGAGAGCTCAGCGCAACGCCATCGGAGTCCCGGACAATGGGCCCGCCCACGATCTGAATGTCGAGGTCAAGGTCCCTCACCATCCTCCGCACCACCTGAAGCTGTTGGAAATCCTTCTGCCCAAACACGGCCATCGTCGGCCGTACCAAGTTGAACAATTTCAGGACCACTGTCGCGACACCGTCAAAGTGTCCTTCACGAGTCGCGCCACACAAGCCGTTCGTCAAACCTTCCACCACAACAGTCGTGGAGAAGTCGGAGGGATAGAGATCACCTGGCATGAACACAAGATCGACCCCCTCCGACTCACAGATATGGAGATCTGCCTCAGGATCACGAGGGTAAGTATCGAGGTCCTCCCCAGCCGCAAACTGCAGCGGGTTCACGAAGATTGAGACCACGACCTGATCGGCCCGCTCCCGGGCGATCCGCATCAGCGACCTATGCCCCTCATGGAGATAGCCCATGGTGGGCACAAAGGCGATGGTCTGCCCACGACCAAGAGCCGCGCGAGACCACCGGTGAAGGTCCCCGGAATTATCCAAGTGGAGCATGGGGTCCTCGAGCTGTAGCGCAGTGGCCTCAGGCCGGGAGCGACTCCGAGGGGCCATAACCACCCGACGCGCTCGAGTTGACTGGACGCTCGTCCTGATTGGAGCCGATCTCAGTCACCGGACCCGCACTCCGAACCGCACCCTTGGCGCTACCTGCGCGCTTGTGGAACGAGTGCGCGTCATCGGGAAATGCACCCGAACGGACGTCAGCGATGTAGTTCTCGACGGCCTCAGTCACGACACCACCCAACGATGCATAGCGCCGGACGAACTTCGGCTTGAAGTCCTCCTCCATACCCAAGACGTCGTAGATGACAAGAACCTGACCATCGCAGCCGTTGCCTGCCCCAATACCAATTGTGGGAATGGTCAGCGCACGGCTGATCTCAGTCGCCAAGCTGGCTGGAATCCCCTCCAGCACAATGGACCAGGCTCCTGCTGCTTCCACGGCCAGAGCATCTTCCAACAAGCGCTGGCCCTCGGACTCCGTCTTGCCCTGCACCTTGAAGCCGCCTTGAACATGGAAACTCTGTGGCGTGAGCCCTATGTGGCCCATCACTGGAATTTGCGCTCGAACGATCGCCTCGATGGTCGACGCTCTTTCGCGCCCACCCTCCATCTTGACCGAATGGGCTCCGCCCTCTTGCACGAGACGGCCCGCGTTCCGCACGGCCTCCTCGTCGCTAACGTGGTAGCTGAGAAAGGGCATGTCCACGACCACGTGAGATCGTTCCACAACTCGACTGACTGCAGTTCCGTGGTAAGCCATGTGATCGACGGTAACGCCGAGTGTATTGGGCTGGCCCTGAACGACCATACCCACCGAATCACCCACCAGAATGATATCTACCCCCGCCCGATCCAAGAGCCGGGCGAACGTCGCATCGTACGCGGTGAGCATGGTGAGCTTCTGGCCTTTGCGCTTCATGCCACGCAAGGCGGGAACAGTCATAGCCTTCGGTCTCGACATCGCAACCTCCGATCGAGCGGCCCCCTTTGGGTCCTGCCCGTCGTCTTGTTGAAAACGTGCTGAAGAGCTTGCGGTGGGAGGGGGAGCGCTATCCCGTCCAGGTCTCTACAGAGATCCCAGCGGGATGAGGTGCTTGGTGCCACCCTTCATGGCCACAATCTCATCCAACAGCCACTGCTGGTCCCGCGCATTCTTGACGAAGTCAATGCCGGACGTTTGAACCACCAGAAGCGGCGAGCCACGGTAATTGAAGAAAAAGTCGTTGTAAAGAGCTCCAAGATCGGACAGATATTCTGGCTCAATCGCCTGCTCAAACTCCCGACCCCGAACCTTGATCCGATCCATGAGTACGTCGACCTCGGCCTGTAGATAGACGACCAAGTCCGGCGCCGGAAGCCGGGCATCGAGTGTCTCGTAGATCTGGTTGTAGAGCACCAGTTCGTCACGACTCAGATTCAACGTCGCGAACATACGGTCCTTGGCGAACAGGTAATCGCACACCGTCACGGGGTTGAAGAGCCCCGGCTGTTTCAGTTCGACCTGCTGTTGGTAACGCGTCAGCAGGAAGTAAAGCTGAGTCTGGAACGCATACGCTGCTCGGTCTTCATAGAACTTCGCCAGAAAGGGGTTCTCGAAGACTGGCTCATGAACGGACACTCCACCCAGCCGATCGGCGAGCAGGCGGGTGAGGGTCGATTTCCCGACACCGATCACACCTTCCACAGCAATGTACCGGGGCGACTTCACCCGGGTGGTTCTACCACGGGGGAGGCACTCGCTGAGTCCAGCCGGCCAGCTTCCTAGACGGAAGCGAGGGAAACCTGTGCATGACTGTCGTCCGTCATCGAACAACAACACACAGCCCCCCGGGACGTCCTCGTCCTAGCGGGGCCTATCTATCTACTATTACTTACTAAAAATCCAAGCTGCTCCTGGCACGGCGCTCGCAACAAGCACAGGTAGACCGCGGTGGCGCCTTGCTCCCGCAACACTCGAAAGGACGAAGCAGATGAGGACCTACAACCGAGCTACGGTAATCGGCAACGTCGGCAGCGAAGTCATTCTCCGATACACGCAGACCGGCAAGGCCGTGGCCAATCTCAGTGTTGCTACCCACGAACGCCGTAAAGACGGCCCCGAGGTAACCACCTGGCACCGGGTCGTGCTCTGGGAACGCCTGGCCGAATTGACTCAACAATATGTAAAGAAGGGACAGACCATCTACGTCGAAGGCCCACTGAGCCACCGCGAGTGGGTGGACAGCAATGGCATCGTCAGAAATCGCAGCGAGATCACCGCCCGCGAGGTCCTCTTTCTCGGAGAGCCTGCGACCCGGTCCCAGCAGGGCCCGAGCAATGAGGACACGAAACCAGTCGATGCCGTGCCGGGTAGCAACGGCGAGGAGACCTCGGAGGTTTCCGTAGCCATTCCATTCTGAGGATCTGGAAAAGGAGGCATCCAAACTGGCCAGACCGGCCGGGTGACTCGGGGGAGGAATGGAGCCTAGCTCTCCATTTCGAGTTGCTCGGCCATTTGGTTTCCCGCGGGATCTCCGACAGTGTTACAAACGACCTGTTACCACTATCATGCAACTGTCTTTGCCTATCTCAGACCTGGTCACCGAGCCTGCCGAGAGCAAGCCCGAGTGGACACCCGTCCGCTCTGACGAGCTGGAAGCACTCCATTTGCGCCTAGCAAAAGCCGTCGGCGAGCCCATCGACCTCGTGCCCACCAACAATCGAAGCAGAATGCTCTCCTGGGAGCGGGAAGCATCCGGTCTGCTGCGGGTGCGCCTGCAGCGACTCTACGCACGAGCCGACGAGCAGACCATTGAGGCCGTCGGACGCTACATCCGCTCGGGCGATGCCTCAGCCCGGCGACTCGTTCGCGCATACGCCGCAACAGTTGGGGACCAACTCAAGCCCATGCGCCGCAGTAAGGTTGGCTCTGCTCTGGGTGAGACACATGACCTGAGGGCCTACCTTGACCAGGAAAACCAAGCCCACTTCGACAACCAATTTCGAGGTCAAATCGGCTGGTCCCGTCGCACAAAGGGCCGACGTCGTCGCACCATTCGCCTCGGCTCCTGGAACGCAGACAGAAAGCTCATCCGCATTCATCCCGTACTCGATGATCCCTGGGTCCCCGACTACGTGCTTCGCTTCGTCATCTTCCACGAGATGCTCCATGCCGTCCTAGGAAGCCAGGAGCGGGGGGGGCGCCGAGTTTTTCACACGAAGGCGTTTCGAGAACAGGAGCAGGCACACCCCGACTTCAATCGCGCGGAAGGCTGGATTCACGACCACCTCGACGCGCTCCTTGCCTACTGAGTCCCGCAAGATCGCGTGATAAAGTCTAGGTGGACGTCAGCGCCCCGTAGACCGCCTCTTCGGTCTTCTGAGCAGCTCGTGTTCCTCGGGACCCGATGACCTCAGCCGATACCTCCGGCAGCACCACCGAACAAATCGGTCCGTACCGAGTCCTCGAGACGATCGGCGCAGGCACCATGGCACGTGTGGTTCTCGCCGAGCAGGAGGGGCCTGGGGGCTTTCGCAAGAAGGTCGCACTCAAAGTCATCAAGGATGAGTTCGCCGGAGACGATCAGTTCATCAAGTTGCTCATGAGAGAAGCCGCTATCGGCGGCATGCTGCGCCATCCCAACATCATTCAGACTCTCGCCTTTGAGCACTACGGAGACAGTTACGTTCTCGTACTCGAGTACGTGGAGGGGCAGAGTGTCGCCGAGCTACTGGAGGGATACACGGGCCGGGGACTAGCCCCGGGACTCGCCCTGGACATCTGCATCCAGTGCTGTCGTGCCCTGTCGTACGCGCACTCGCTCACCGAAGACGATGGCAGCCCTCTCACCATCGTCCACCGCGATCTCAAGCCAGCGAATCTCATGCGCTCCGAACATGGCGTCGTCAAGATCATGGACTTTGGCATTGCGCGCGCAACAGCGACCTGGGCTGCGCTGACCGCCCAAGGGGTCATTCGCGGCTCACCGTCCTACATGAGCCCCGAGCAGGTGCTCGGAAAGGAACTGGACGGTCGCTCGGATCTTTTCTCCCTGGGTTCTATCCTCTACGAACTCCTGGTGGGCGACACCCTCTTCAAGGGCACCGCTGTACTTGACGTGCTGGAGTCTGTCGCCCGAGTCGAAATCGGGCAAGCCTTGGACAAGACCCAAGCTGCCCTCCCCGGCGCCGAGCAAGTCGTGGCGAAGCTACTAGCACCCCACCCCGATGATCGCTATCCCTCGGCGACCGCAGCCAGCGAGGATCTGAAGGTCCTCCTCTTGGAGGCCACTGGGGTCCCCGTTTCCCACAACAAGATGGCTAGCCGGGTGAGCTCCATTGATGACCTCTCTGGGGTGAGTGACATCTCCGTATTGTTGGACCGAGACATCATAGGCTCGGGCGGAACAGCCACTCGAGTCCCCAGCACCGAAGAGTCGACTGTAAGCGGCACAAAACCACCAAGCAGAAAGAAAAAGACCAGGCGGACCCGACCGTCTCGCAAGTCTCGAACCCGAGCGAAAGCAGACAACTCGGCCAAGAGTGGCCAGCAGTCCAACAGCCAGCATGACGACGGCCAGGTGGAGTCATTTATCTACGCCGAGTCGCCCGTAGACGACGATGAGCTCATCGTGTTCGAAGAGGTGGACGAAGCCAAAGCAACTCTATCGGCGGCCTCTGCAACCAGCACGGCAATCTCCCAACCCCTTCCTGCGAGAGACAGCCAGAAAACAAGCGACCAACGGGAGTCAGGGAGCCCCGCCGCTGCCCCCCACAAGGAGATTCCCTGGGTCAACTCATTTGAGAAGGACTTCTTCTCCACGGGCCCCCAATCCCTTCCACCAGGCAGCATGGGCCCCGACGGGCCGGAGATCGACGGCTCGGACCGACTCGGGGACAAGGAAGACGAGCTGCTCGATGCGACAGTGAGCGGCTCTCGCCCACCCACCGACGCGGTCGCCAAGGATGTCCTCGAGGCCGATGAGCCAAACGAACCCGAGCCGGCTGAACCTGGCACGTCCGCTACGCTCGATCTACCGTCCGACGACGACGAACTCTGGACAGACTCCGAGGCCGAAGCCACAAGCCGAGAGTTGGCCCTGAGCATGGCACACACCAGTGCACAGCCGACCGTTCATGAAGATTCGCTCTGGTCCACCGAGAAGGACGAAAAAGGACTCGCCACCGACACGTATGAGCAAGCGGAGACCCAACCAGCCCTTCCAAAGAGTCAACCATCGACCCCGGCCAACAAAACCACTCGCAGTCCCGTAGACCCCAAGGCGACAAATGAGCAGGACCTTCTAGACACCGAGACAGTCCCCATTCCGGCAGTACCCAAGACGGAACAACAAACACCCGAGTAGGACGGGCCGGAAGATCCGGATTTGGGGCCGGAACAGTGGAAAGGTCGCTGGACGGCGCCCAAGCCGAAGGGCAGGATCCATGAACTAGGACTTCAGGTCTCGAAGCCCCCGAGACCCGAGACCGATTGGTAATGCTCTGTGGTGGATCTGACCCAAACACAAATCGGCCGGTACAAGGTCCTAAAGACCCTTGGCGAAGGGGCCATGGCCCAGGTGTACCTAGCCGAACTCTCCACGCTTGGGGGCTTTCGACGTAAGGTCGCGCTCAAGATCGTCCACCCCGAATTCGCTCGCGACAAGAAGTTTCTACAGCTCATGGGCCGCGAGGCGATGATCGGCTCGCGCCTGCAACACCCAAACATTGTCGAAACACTCGAGTTCAACGAGGCCGATGGGCGCACCTTCCTGGCCCTTGAGTACGTCGAAGGTCAAACCCTCGAGCAACTTCTAGATCGGATCCGAAACGAGGGGCGAGACGGTCTTCCCGTCGACTTCTGCCTTGAGTTGATTCTGCCCGTCCTCGAAGGTCTTGCCTACGCGCACACGTTGCCCGGCAATCAGGGCGAGCCCATGGGCATCATTCACCGTGACCTCAAGCCCGCCAACATCATGGTGTCTCGTCACGGGGTGGTGAAGATCATGGATTTCGGTATCGCCAAGGCGCGCGGAACCAGCAGCAATCTGACCACGGTGGGGCAAGTCCGAGGAACGCCACTGTATATGTCCCCCGAGCAAGTCACCGGCCAGGAACTCGATGGCCGATCGGATCAATTCTCGGCGGCCACCGTGCTGTTCGAGTTGCTCACCGGAGGGCGGGCATTCGGGGGTGGCAATCTCATCGACATCATGCAAAAGGTCGCCCGCAGTGACGCTGGGACCGGCCTGCAGCAAATGGCGGACTTACACCCTCGTCTGGAAGAGATCCTCGGACGCATGTGGTCGGTCGAGCCAGAAGACCGTTTCGCAGACTGCACTCAAGCTGCAAACGCACTGGAGAACCTCCTACTGGAACTTCGTCACCAAGCTTCAGCACAAGAACAGCCCGAGGCGACGTCAGAGAAGAAAATTCCCAGCAAGCCACGCTCCCGCAAGAAGAAACGACCCCAGAAGAAGGGAGGGATCCTTGCGCTGATGGGCCTGATCCGAAGCCCAACTAGAAAAACGCGCAAGAAATCCGGAGCAGCGCAACGACGACGCAAACGGAAGCGGCAAAGGGCGGCTCAAGCATCCCAGGACACGCCAGCAACCGCCGCCCCCCCAGCCACAAGCAACACCGTGGAAGAGGAGGCCCACACTGTCGAGGAGACTGGCCCTCAGGCCACAGACAGCTCCAGCCAACCCCTTGGCTTCTCGCCGCAAGACGGCCCCGACGAGGACGCCGCAGACGGGGACGCCGTTGGCCGCACCATCTCATTGATCTTTATGGAAGAGATCTTCGACGAAGCAGACCTCAGTGAGGTTCTCAGTGGCAGTACGCTCAGTGTCACCGACGAGGTCCAGACTGGGGATCCGCCTCCGGAAGACACGTCCAGGACCTTGGATGCAATAACCACTCAAAAGGGGACGCCGGTAGTCACCGAGCCCATGGAGGTCCTCGATGAACGAGCACACCAACTGAACCCGAACCACGACGAGGCGGAGGTCCTCCAGCCTCAAGAAGAGACGCCCGCTCGTGAAGAGCCGCCTCTAGATGACTTCTTCTTTGGAGACTTTGACGACAGCGAGTGAGCCCAGGACCGCTGGGAGCCCAACGTCCCCGCCGTCCCTATTCAGGGGTAGTCCAAGTCAATGACAGCGCCAGGAAGAGTCGTCGACTCGTGGCAATAACCCAGACCCCGGGCCTCCGTCGTACCATTTGGATTCGTGAAGTCACCCACAACGACGAGGCTCCGGCCCGGACTCACCTCTTCCACCATCGTGAACTGAAAGACGTTCCCATCGTCCGAGATCACTCCATAGCCCGTGTAGCCGTCGCGCGAGACAACTAGCTGACGTCCTTCAAACTGCCAGACCTCCTGCCAGGCACCAGAGAATCCAGCCCCCCCCCAGGCATTGCCGCAATAGTCACTGTGTACCGTGGCCGTCAGACTGTATGTCCCACTCCGATCCTGGGCAGGAACGCCTGCATCCTGTCGACACCCGTACCAAGCAAACTCGACCCCCTGGTCGGCGAAGTTGGGGTCGTCGTCCTTGCCCAACCCCACCACACAATTGTCCTCTGACGAAGGGGTTCCATCGGCGTTGACCAGAAACGCGCCAGAGACCTCGACATAGGTGTCCTGAGGCGCCCCCGGAGTACGCATGTAGCCACGAAGTAGAAAACCACTGGAGTTGTCTTCCACAGGCCCAGCCCAGGTCCACTGGGTACCAGAGGCGGTAGTCAACTCCGCCAACACATCGGTGGTCGACAGCGACACATCCATAGTTCCCTGAATCAAACCGAACTCGCCGGTGAGATCGTTGCGGCGCATCACCAACCGGAAGTCATAGGTCGCCAGAAACTCGGGCTCATCCTCAAAGGTGAAGTCGTCGTCATCCCCCGACGAGTCATCATCATCCCCCGTGGCATCGCCGTCACCCTCCGAAGAGTCGTCGTCGTCGCCTGATGAACAGTCCGAGTCCAAACAGTTCTCTCGTGGGGTACAGGCACACACAAGAGTCACCGACATCAAGAAGAGACACAGACAAGGGAAAGAGCCTGTTGATATGCCAGGCCAGAGAGCCCACAAACGGTCCATGCTCAAGCTCCCCTCTAGGTCTCGTCCGTGTTGTGGCCGATTCCGGTCCGCTCACCTTCGCATGGGTGTCGTGAGACCCACAACCCCGAGCAGCAACCCGAAAACAGTCGTAGGCCCCTTCACTCCGCTGCTAGACTGAATCGATGCTTTGAAGCCCGACAGACTCCCGTCGTGCACCCCTCGGAGATCTTCAATGGCTTCTCCTCGAGCCCTAGGTCCGTTTCTAGTCCTCGTGATCACGCTGCTATGCAGTTGCGAATCTACGCCCAACTTCAATGGTGGCGGCACGCTACTGGGAGCGGCTCCCGACAGCTCCACCAGCGGAACAGAAGGCACCGAGCCGGGCGGGGACGCCGATGACGACGACGCAAGCGACACCGACGGCGACGAACCGGGGGACAACGCCGATAGCTTTGAAGGTGTCTTTGGCTATGCGACGCTGGTCGGAACACAGCGCTATCCGGGTGGCAGGTACACAGTGGGCTACAGCTACTTTGTGAAGCCACTGCTCGAAGGCGAAGAAAACCCCGAAGGCGAACTCAATGGGCCCCGCGGCCAAGACACCGACGAGTTCGGTTGCGCCTCCACCACGCCCGAAACAAACGGTACATCCGAGGGACGAGGCACAGAGAAAGAGTATCTCTTGCTCGATGCTGGAGATGAGCTTGAGTTCATCTTCGCGGAAGGGAACGAGGACAGCGTATGGCTTCTGCCCTGGACTGACGTGGGGGACGGCACAGGCGTCTACTATGCACCGCCACCACAAGAGGGAAACAGCAATGGCAATCCCCGGGCCTTGCCCCCGGATGAGCGCCTTGATTTCCACGTCTATGGTGGTGCCGACGTTCCAGCCTTCGAGATTTTGGGCGGGTTGCGGACACACCCAGGCTTCGAGGTCGATCGACCGAGCCTGCCCGGTGATGACAGCACCTTGCCCGTAAACCCCGAGCTGGGAATCCAGTTCCTTTGGCCACCCATGGGCGAACAACGTGTCTACATCGAAGCGGTCTTCACCCAACAGGAAACAGGTAGTCAGTGGCGCATCGAGTGCAATGTTGCCGATGAAGGAGCCTTCGATGTGGAGCCCGAACACTTCAGCGAGATTCCGGGCGGCACTCGAGGGCGGCTGTCCATTCGCCGATTCGTAGACGAGTACTACCCAGCGACTGAGGAGCATCCCGAGCTCCTTCTGCAGGGAGCCTTCCAAAATCAGTGGGGCATTCAACTCGATGGTGGTGGGCCCGGCAACGGAGGCGGGCCAGGCGGCGGTGGGGGCCCAGGCAACTAGGCCCGCAGGGCACTTCTCACCAAAGTGTTTGGATCAGCCGCCGTTCTCCGGATCGAATGGTGGCGGCGGACGCTTTTGTTGATCTCGCTTCAGTTGCTGCTTCCAACCAGCCACACGGGCCTTCCCGCCCCAGAATTCAGCCGTGTCCTTGTCACCCTTCCAGACATAGACCTGAGAGAGCGTCGAGTAAGCGGTGACATCGTCCGGATCGAGCTCGGTGATCCGAGTGGCGGCGTCAATGGCTGCGTCCAATAGCTCAGGGTGCGCCTCTCGCCCCTCAAAGCAGGCGCGCGCAATCCCGTGGTAGGCATCCAGGTACTCGGAGTCCGCCTCAACGGCCTGCTGAAATAAACCTACCGCTGCTTGCCAATCTTCCTCGGCAAAACAATCGAGCCCGTCCATGTAGAGCGCTTCCGCGCGGTCTGTGTCGCTACCAGACATGGGAAATGTCGTCTCCGCCAGGCAATCCACGTAATGCGAGGAAACCCGGATGATGCTACACAGATAGCCTACCGGAGCAAAAGGACTAGGATGCTATGAGCCTTCAAGACGACGTGGTCGACCAGATCAAGCAGTGCTATGACCCCGAAATCCCGGTCAACGTCTACGACCTAGGCCTGGTCTACGACATTGAGATCGATGGGGACTGTGTTCTGGTTCAGATGACCTTCACCTCTGAGGCCTGTCCATCAGCGAGAGAAATCCCGGTCGACATTCGGAATCGCGTCTGCAGCCTCGACAAGGTCAACCGCTGCGACTTCGAGATCGTCTGGGACCCTGCCTGGCACCCGAGCATGATCTCTGAAGAAGCCCGCAAGGAACTCGGCATCGACGAAGACGCTCTCAACGCGTAACCGGCACAGCGATCTTCAGAACGAGTCGACCCCGCCCCAAGCAGTGTTGAGACGGGGTCAAGACGAGAAAAATGGTGGGCGATACTGGATTTGAACCAGTGACTTCTACCGTGTGAAGGTAGCACTCTGCCGCTGAGTTAATCGCCCAAGATGCTGACCTGCCGTAGTTCTGTCACGGCTAGGAGGGTTTGATTAGCCCCAACCTGAGCCGGGGTCAAGGGAGCTCAGTTACGCCAGGAGTTCTGCTCCTGAGAAGAAGAAGCCAATTTCAATCTGCGCATTTTCGAGACTGTCACTGCCGTGACACGCGTTGCGTTCAATGGACGACCCGTAGAGCGCCCGCACCGTGCCATCAGAGGCATCACTCGGGTTCGTCGCCCCCATCACCTCGCGATGATAGGAGACGGCACTGTCGGCTTCGAGAACACTCACAAAGACTGGCCCCTCGGTCATGAACTCCACGAGGCTCTCATAGAAGGGGCGCTCCTTGTGCACTGCATAAAACGCCAGCGCCTGGGACCTCGACAAGGTCATCTTGCGAGACGCCACGACACGGAGCCCCTTGTCCTCGAAGTGTTGAAGAATCGCACCGGCCTTTCCAGCAGAGACCGCGTCAGGCTTGATGATGGATAGAGTTCGTTCGATGCTCATGGGAATCCTTTTCAGTGTTCGAATCAGTTGGATGCAGTGCGGGCTTCGTCCAAGAGGCCTCGCTCCGACAAGAGACGCTGCATGGTGACACCAATGTCTGACGGAGAGTGGACCACCGCGATGCCCGCCTGTTCCATTGCCGTCATCTTCCCAGACGCGGTGCCCTGGCCACCGGACACGATCGCGCCCGCGTGACCCATTCGGCGTCCCGGAGGAGCCGTCTGACCCGCGATGAATCCGACAACGGGCTTGTCGAGGTTGGCTCCAATCCAAGCCGCCCCCTCTTCCTCAGCAGAACCGCCAATCTCACCGATCATGACAAAGCCGAGCGTCGCATCGTCCGCCGCGAAGAGCTCTATAACGTCCAGAAAGGATGTACCAATGATTGGGTCCCCGCCGATCCCCACGCAGGTCGACTGACCAATCCCAAGCCCCGTCAGTTGACCCACCGCCTCATAAGTGAGGGTTCCAGATCGACTCAGGACCCCAATACGGCCAGGGCGGTGAATATGCCCCGGCATGATTCCAATCTTGCACTCCCCCGGCGTAATCACACCAGGACAGTTGGGCCCCACCAAGCGAGTGGAGCTGCGAGCAAGGGCGGCGTTCACGCGCACCATGTCGGCCACCGGAATGCCCTCGGTGATCGCCACCACCAACTCCACCCCAGCATCGATAGCCTCCAGGATGGCATCCGCTGCAAACGGAGGAGGAACGTAGACAGCAGAGGTATTGGCTCCCGTCTCCTTCAGAGCATCCCGGACCGTGTCGAAGATTGGCACGCCATGGTCACTGCTACCCCCTCCCTTACCAGGCACCACACCGCCAACCACATTCGTGCCGTACTCAATCGCCTGCGCCGTATGGAAGCCACCGTGCTTGCCCGTGATGCCCTGCACCACCAACTTCGTGTCCGAGTTGACTAGAATTGCCATCGCTCAGGCCTCCTTAGTGGCTTCAACGGCTAGGCGGGCGCCCTCGCCGAGCGAGTCCGCAGCAAGGATGCGCAGACCCGAGTCGTTCAGGATCTGCTTACCCATCTCCACGTTGGTGCCAGCCAATCGGACAACAAGCGGAACGTCCAGACCCGTCTCCTGAACCGCCTGAACAACTCCGGTTGCGATGACGTCGCACTTCATGATCCCGCCAAAGATGTTGACGAAGATCGCCTTCACCGCTGGGTCTCGAGTGATGATCTGGAACGCCGCCTTGACCTTGTCTGCTGTGGCTCCACCACCCACATCCAGGAAGTTCGCGGGCTCTCCCCCGTGCAGCTTGATCGTATCCATGGTCGCCATGGCAAGCCCAGCGCCGTTGACCATGCATCCGATCGCACCATCGAGCTTGATGAACGAGAGGTCGTACTCGCCAGCCTCGACTTCGGACGGATCTTCTTCGTGCAGGTCTCTCATCTCGACGACATCGGGATGGCGATAGAGCGCGTTGCTGTCGAAGTTCATCTTGGCATCCAGTGCCAGCACCTCGCCTCCACTCGTCACCACAAGCGGATTGATCTCTGCAAGCGAACAATCGTAGTCCTGGTAGGCAGCGGCCAGCCCCTTTAGAAACCGTGTCGCCGAACGCAACTGGACCTTGTCTTTTAGGCCAAGCGCAAAGGCAATCTGTCGCGCCTGATAGTCGGTGAGGCCCATGCCCGGATCAATCCACACCTTGTGGATTTTCTCGGGGGTCTCCTCCGCAACCTTCTCGATGTCCATCCCCCCCTCAGTGGAGGCCATCACCACCACCTGACCAACCGCACGGTCCAGCAACATGCCCACATAGAGCTCTCGAGCGATGTCGCAGCCCTCCTCGATGTAGAGGCGCCTCACAAGGCGCCCCTCCGGGCCGGTCTGGTGGGTGACGAGAGTCATACCAAGGATCTCAGAGGCGACATTCCGGACGTCATCGAGGCTGCGAGCCAGCTTCACACCCCCGCCCTTACCGCGACCACCCGCATGAATCTGAGCCTTGACCACCCAGACATCACCGCCCAGCTCCGTGGCTGCGGCCACGGCCTCTTCGACCGAGAAGGCAACCTTGCCACGCGGTGTCGCAACTCCGAACTTGCGGAGGATCTCCTTGCCCTGATGCTCGTGAACCTTCATGGACTCTCCTGGCTTGGACTCATCTGCGACTAGAGTTGAATGCCTTCAACCAGCGTCTGAACAGCCCCAGCAGAGGCGTGGAGCGCCTCTCGCTCCGTATCGCTAAGGGGCACTTCCACAACCTTCTCGATGCCACCTGCGCCGATGATTGTGGGGGCTCCAAAGTAGAAGCCGCGAAGGTCATACTCTCCGTCCAGCCACGCTGCGGCAGGCAAGAGCGTCTTTTCATCCTTTAGGTAACTCTCAGCCATTCGAATCGCCGCGGCTGCAGGGCTGAAGAATGCCGAGCCCGTCTTGAGCAGTCCGACAATCTCTCCGCCAGCCTTGCGCGTGCGGGCCACGATGGCGTCAAGCCTGTCCTCATCAATCAAGGTGGTGATGGGAACCCCACCCACATTGGCGGTCGACAAGAGCGGCACCATCGAATCACCGTGCCCGCCCAAGACCATCGCCTGAACATTGGAGGTGGACACGTCAAGCGCGTCAGCGAGGAAGTACCGCAACCGCGCCGAGTCCAACACACCAGCCATCCCGCAGACCTTGTGGGTTGGGAACCCCGTCACCTGCTGCATGGCGTAGACCATGGCATCCAACGGGTTGGTGATGACGATGACAAAAGCATCAGGACAGTGGGTCTTTAGGTTGCCAGCAACGTCGCGAATGATTCGCAGGTTGATCTCGACCAGATCGTCCCGACTCATTCCCGGCTTCCGTGGAACGCCAGCCGTCACGATGACCACATCCGCACCCGCCACATCCGCGTAGTCGGACGTACCCGTAATCTCCGCATCGTAGCCATCAATAGGGCGACTCTCCTGAATGTCGAGAGCCTTGCCCTTCGCTACACCCTCGGCCTGAGGGATGTCGAGCAGCACAATGTCACCGAGCTCCTTCTGGGCGGCCAGCAGAGCCATGACTCCGCCAATCTGGCCGGCTCCAATAAGAGCAATCTTGGGACGCTTGTTGGTCATGGGGGCCTCTCTTCCTCTGGGCATCTGCCCTCAGCTCATGTTCCCGATAATGGCGGTGCCGAACTCGCTGCACTTGAGCTTCGTCGCGCTATCCATCAACCGGTGAAAGTCGTAGGTCACAGTCTTTTGTCCGATGGTCTTCTCGAGTGCACGTGGGATCAACTCCGCGGCCTCACGCCAGCCCAGATAGCGCAGCATCATCTCACCGCTCAAGATCACCGAGGACGGGTTCACCTTGTCTTGCCCGGCATACTTCGGGGCAGTGCCGTGGGTTGCCTCGAAGATGGCCTCACCCGTCAGGTAGTTGATGTTGGCACCCGGCGCAATTCCAATGCCGCCAACCATCGCGGCGAGAGCATCACTGATGTAGTCACCGTTGAGATTCAGCGTCGCGATCACATCATATTCAGCCGGACGCAGAAGGATCTGCTGGAGCATCGCGTCCGCGATGACGTCCTTGACCAACAAACGTCCGGCAGCGAGAGCCTCGTCCTGCTCGGCGTTGGCCGCAGCCTCTCCGTGCTCGGCCTTGGTGCGCTCCCAGCGGGCCCAGGAGTAACACTGATCCGTGTACTCCTCGTCGGCGACCTCGTAACCCCAAGTCTTGAAGGCCCCCTCGGTGAACTTCATGATGTTGCCCTTGTGGACCAAGGTGACGCTCTTGCGTCCCTCGGAGAGCGCATAGTCAATCGCGCTTCGCACCAGGCGCTTGGTGCCCTCCTCTGAGACCGGCTTGACCCCAATGCCCGAGGTGGCCGGGAAGCGAATCTTGGAAACGCCCATTTCACCCTGCAGGAAACCGACAACTCGCTGCACCTCGGCGCTGCCCGCCGCCCATTCGATGCCTGCGTAGATGTCTTCCGAGTTCTCCCGGTAGATCACCATGTCCACGAGACCCGGCTCCTTGACCGGGCTCGGAACGCCCGAGAACCACTGCACGGGTCGCACACAGGCATACAGGTCGAGCTTCTGCCGCAAGGCGACATTGAGCGAACGTATCCCGCCACCAACCGGAGTCGTCAGCGGCCCCTTGATCCCCACCTTGTAGGCACGGATCGCCGTCAGTGTGTCTTCGGGAAGCCACTCACCATGCACTCGGTGAGCCTTCTCGCCAGCAAACACCTCGTACCAGGCAATTTTTCGAGCCCCGCCGTAAGCCTTCTCCACTGCTGCATCAATGACGCGCACCGCAGAAGCCCAGATATCAGGGCCAATGCCGTCGCCCTCGATGAAGGGAATGATCGGATCATCTGGAACCGAAAGACGACCGCCATCCATCGTGATTGCGGTGCCGGCGGCCGGCGGACTGTACTGAACAAAATCTGGCATCGATGCCTCCAGTGCGAGGTCAACAGACCCGCAACGGCTCGTGGTTCAGGAACTCAAGTGAGCAGGTTGCGCAGCACGTCAGTCTTGTCGGTACGTTCCCAGGTGAAGGTCTCTTCGTTGCGACCGAAGTGACCGTAGGCTGCCGTCGGCGTATAGATCGGCCGCAGCAAATCAAGGTGCCGAATAAGGTCAGCCGGCTTCAGGGGAAACACCTCACGAACGGTCGTCGCCAACCGCTCCTCAGACACTCGGGCTGTACCGAATGCATCGACAAAAACACTCAGCGGCTCAGCGACGCCAATAGCGTAGGCGAGCTGCACCAACGCCCGATCGGCGAGACCAGCAGCAACGATATTCTTTGCAATGTAGCGAGCCATGTAGGCAGCCGATCGGTCCACCTTGCTCGGATCCTTACCCGAGAAGGCACCGCCACCATGGGCTCCGTGCCCCCCGTAGGTGTCCACGATGATCTTGCGACCTGTGAGGCCGGCGTCGCCCATGGGCCCACCCACAACGAAGCGGCCAGTGGGGTTGATGAAGTACTTGGTGTTCTCGTCGAGTAGTTCACCCGGGAGCGTCGGCTGAATGACCTCCGACTGAATCCCAGCAACGATGTCTTCGTGGCTGACGCTCGCAGCGTGCTGGGTCGAGATCACCACGGCGTCGATCCGGGCGACCTTCCCATCCTTGTACTCGACGGTCACCTGGCTCTTGCCATCCGGACGCAGCCAGTCCAGACGACCTTCCCGACGCGCCAACGAGAGGGCCTCAGTCAGACGATGGGCATAGTGGATAGTGGCCGGCATGTATTCCGGTGTCTCGTCCACTGCATAGCCAAACATCATCCCTTGGTCGCCAGCACCCTGCTCCTTGTGCAGCCCCTCACCGGCAGTGACGCCCTGAGAGATATCGGGGCTTTGCTTGTCCAGAGCGTTGAAGACGGCACAGGTGTTCCCATCGAAACCCATGGCCGAGTCGGTGTAGCCAATACGACGGATTGCATCACGCACGACCTGTGTCACATCGAAATTCGCCTCCGTGGTCACCTCACCAGCGACAACGGCATAGCCCGTCTTGACGTGGGTTTCGCAGGCGACACGAGACTTAGGATCACCGGCGAGGCAAGCATCTAGGACAGCATCACTGACTACATCGCACAGCTTGTCCGGGTGGCCTTCAGTGACGGATTCGGAAGTAAAGAGATAGTCGCGCGGCATACGTTGGCTCCATAGACCTCAAGAGACTCTGGGGGGCTCAACTCTGGAGACTTCCATGAGAGAGTCCAGGCTCAGGGGGCGCGCAATATAACGCCTTACGAGTGCCAGTCAATCGCACGGCAGCGGTGTTTCCGAGGGACTACACCGCACCAGCCAGCAGGATCCTGCCCCACTGACCCTGCTCGGGCCTACCGACTCCACTCCACAGCGAGCGAAGCGCTGGCATCTCCACCGGACTCTCGAAGCGCCTTTCGCATGGGGCTCAAGGACTCTGCATCGCCCACCAAGACGACGTGAACCGTTCGCTCTGGTGCAGGTTCCAGCTCAGGCTCGGCAAGGCTGCCCGGATCGGGAGGCGAGTCCCCCTCCTCGGCATGCATGTCGGAAGCCTGAGCGGCAACGTGGGAATCGTCCAGTTCAGGGGGCAGCGCACCCGCTACAGGCCGACGACTGCGCTGTTCCTCCGTCGCGCCAGAGGCCTGCCGGAGGCTATCGCTACCCGAGTCTGCCTCCTGAGCACTCGGCAAGTCTCCGGCTTCGTCAAGCAGGGTTTCTTCGCCGACCTCGTCATCCAACTCCTGAGAATCGGCGGCATCCTCCTGCACTCGATCCCACTCTTCGCGCGCGCGGACGAGTTCTTGGCGGCGGTCGCGAAAAGCCTGGAGCCGCTCTTCGTTGCGTTGTTTGGCGTCGAGGGCTGGGCGGTAGGGCGGATCACTCAGGTCATCATCGGGATAGTTCTTGGACAGACCCTCTAGAAAGAGGAACATCGCGTCATCCATGGGCATGGTGTCACCCACAACCTCCGACAGGTTGATTGCCAGCGCATGCAGCCCTGCCAGGGCGACCTTTCCCGCCACTGTCTCAAGAGTGCGACGAGCGCGCCCCTCGGTGTGGTCTCCACGACGACCCATTCCCACCAAGAACAAGTGCGTGTACGGGAGCCGGCCCTGAGTATGAACCAACAGCCACTCATCAGGCTCTCCCTGAAAGCGCTCTTCAACCACCAATCGGGACAGGAAGCCATTGAGTCGCCAGTCCGCTCGAACCGCAAGACCCCGAAGTGGTCGGTCGTCCTGATAGACAATGGCTACCGCACCCTCGAGCCCCTCCAGGCGTGAAGGCGAGTCCGTCTCGAAGGTCACCTGGAGTTTCATGCGCCTCCCGGCTCACCGCCGAGCTCCGTGGTCAACTCCAGATTGCGCGCGACCCGATCCAATATCCCGTTGATGAAGGCGCCAGACTCGCTTGTACCGAAACGTTTCGCCATCTCGATGGCCTCGTTGATGGAGACCATCGTAGGAACGTCGGCAACATGCAGAAATTCAAAGACAGCCAGACGCAGTATGTTGCGGTCCACATAGCTCATGCGCGCGACCTTCCAGTTAATGGAAGCTTCGCTGATCAGCCCGTCGATCTCTTCTTCGTGGGCCGGCACCCCCTGCACCAGCTTGGCCGTGAACGCCATGTCCTCGGGGTCCGCCGGCTCTCGGGACCAGTAATTGCCGAGCGCCTCATTGGCGTCACACTTGCGCACATCCACTTGATAGAGGATCTGGAGAGCCTGCTCCCTCGCAAACCGTCGACTTGCCATGGGTCGCCCTCAACCGCTCCGGACCAAGCCGCGCGGGCCCACCAGGTTGACCATTTCGATGGCAGCCTCGGCTGCCTCCACACCCTTGTTGCCCTTGGACTCGCCCGATGCCGTCGGGAGTCCCGAGCGAGCCTTCGCCTGCTCACCGTCGTCGCAAGTCAAGACACCAAATGCCACAGGCACCTGGCGATCCAACGAGACTCTCATCAGCCCCTGTGCCGCCATGTCGCAGACGTAGTCGAAGTGTGGAGTACCACCGCGAATGACACAGCCCATCGCCAAGATGGCATCGAACCGGGAGCGACCAGCATCGTCACAGCTACAAGCCAGGGTGTCAGCCAACAAAGGAAGCTCCACGGCCCCCGAACACCAGGCGACCGTGATGTCTTCAGCACGCGTACCCGCCTCCACGAGCCGCTCAATCGCACCGCTCACCATGTTGCCTACAATCTCGTCATAGTAGCGGGCTGCAACGATGCCAAAGCGGCAACCGTGGGCATCCATCGGCGCCTCAATGGAGCAAACACCTTCGCGCAGCTGCATCACGGCCTCCGGTCCTCAGTCCTTGCCGCCTGGGAGGCCAGCGAGTCGACCATCCACACGGGGCTCAGCAGACACGGGGACACGCTCGACAACCTCAATTCCATAGCCCTCGACGCCCACCAGCCTGCGATCGCTGTTGGTCAAGAGACGAATACGCTGCATCCCCAACTCCCGCAACACTTGGGCCCCAAGGCCATAGTCCCGGAAAGCAGCTGGGTAGGGATCCGCCTGGGTCTCTTCCACGGGAAGTTCACCGTCCACATCAGCAGCCACCGAGCCCAGCTGCCGCAAGAGATCGTCGGCATCGAAAGGACGGACCACATAGAGAACCACCCCAGTACCGTGCTCTCGGATGAGCTCCATGCTCCGATTCAATAGGGGACCACCATCCTCCCGAAACGCCTGCAAGGCATCACTCCACAGGTTCGAGCTAGTCACACGAACCAAGGCGGGCTCGGCCGGGTCGATGTCCCCGCGGACCAGCGCTAGGTACTGAAGCTGGTTCACCCCGTTGCGGAACAAATGAGCGGTGACCGTGCCCATTGCGTCCAGATGAAGCTCTGCCGAAGCCACGCGATGAACCAAGGTCTCGCGCTGAAGGCGATAGGCGATGAGGTCGGCCACAGTAAGGACGACGAGTTCATGCTCCTCGGCGAACTCCAGCAGCTGAGGCAGGCGTGCCATCGTGCCGTCTTCGTTCATGATCTCACAGAGGACGCCGGCAGGCTCACAACCCGCGAGCCGAGCAAGATCGACACTCCCCTCTGTCTGACCAGCGCGCTCCAGAACGCCCCCAGCTCTAGCTCGAAGGGGAAAGACATGCCCCGGAGAGACCAGATCGGTGGCCGTCGTCTCTGGATCCACGGCCACCTGGATGGTGCGAGCACGGTCAGCAGCCGAGATGCCCGTGGTCACCCCGGTGCGCGCCTCGATACTGACCGTGAAGGCCGTACCGTAGGGCGATGTGTTGTCCCGCACCATCATCGGCAGATCCAACCGATCGATCTGCGACGGCACCATCGACATGCAGATGAGGCCTCGGCCATACACAGCCATGAAGTTGATGGCCTCAGGGCTCACCTTCTCTGCGGCGAGAACCAGATCTCCCTCATTCTCTCGGTCCTCGTCATCCACAAGGACGACGATGCCCCCACCACGAACAGCTTCAATCGCCCGCTCTACTCGCAGGCCGGCATCATCAGGGAACGTTTCGAAATCGGACACGACTCAACCTCCGAGGAGATCATCAGGATCAATGTCGTCCGGCTCATCCTCAAGAATGAGGTCGCTAACCGACATCTCGTCGACATCACTGGATGCTTGCGTCGAGGCCCGACCAACCGGGCGCGTCTTCGGACCCGCTGGGGGAACCGACACATCAGAAGCACTCGCTCCCTTGCGGGGCTGCTTGCCCTTCGGACGACCACCTGCAGAAGCGGCCACCGCTTCATCTCCCAGAATAACCACGTGCGTGATGGCGCCCTTGTTCAAGGCCACGTAGGTGGCTTCAAAGGCCTGACCACCTGAACCATCTTGCATGACCACCTCGGTCAGGTTGAGGAAGGGGCGTGGGTCATTCAGCACCTCCTGGAGGCGGTGCGCCTCCTCGTGAAGGTGCACATAGCCCTCATAGAGGCATGCATCTGCTCGAACCTGGACGCGAATCCGCCGGCTCAGGTGCGCGGCAGGCACTGTCGCTGTGGGGTGGCTCATGACTGGTCTTCCCTGAGGCCCGCAGGTCCGTACGACCCGCCTGCAAACCAGCCTCGGGTCAGTTGGACGGGGGCGCGAGTGTACCACAGGGTTTCAGGCCGCCGACCGGTGGCTAGTAGGCCGATTACGCGGAGACAGGTCGGCCCACAGGCAGAATGGCGACATCAGGGCTGGGATGGCAGTCCGAGTTCCGTTTGACCGACCCAAGCCCTCTGCTTATTATCGCGCGCCTTGGAACCCCGACTCAACTGGTCCGACTGGCCTCCTAGCCGCAGCCCTGCCCTGGCGGCAGGCGCCGCCGTGGTGATCGTGATTGCCGGGGTGTCCATAGCCCTGCTCGATATCTGGCTCGGCGCTCTGGGCACGCTGCTGCTGCTGTCCGCCTGTGGGGAAGCCCTCTTGCCCACTCGCTTCTCCCTAGCCGAGGACGGTGTGCAGGTCGATGGCCTCTTTCGCAGGTTCCGACAGCCGTGGCCACGCTTCACGAATTGGATGGAGACGGACGAAGGGTTCTGGCTGATGGGTGCCAGCCGCTCCGGTCTACTGGCCCGAAAACACTCGGTGTGGTTGCGCTGCCCCGGACGAGAAGACCAGGTTGAGCTCTTGCTCCGCCGGTACCTCGACCGCCGCAAGCCGAGCGCCGACGAGAGCGAGGACAACGTTGCTCTCCCAACACGGGCTGCGTCATGAACCATCCCGCTGAGACAACGGGGCCGGACCAGATCACAGCCCACCAGGCAGCGGCCACGGAAAAGGTTGCGAAGTTCATCGTGCGCTTTGGGCTGACCGTTCCCGCCATCCTGGCGCTGGAGTCACTGCGGCCACTGTCCTTTGTTGGCAGCCAGTTCATGTACGTCCTGTCGCCAGCAGTCACTACGTTCCTAAGCCAGAAAGACTGGGACGCCATGGCCGGCCTCCTAGAGCAACGCGCTGGCATGGAGTATGTCCTCGGCGTGATTGAACGGCTGGACAGAGAGCAGGGGGTCGCCGCATGAGTAACCCCACCGAGAACAGTCCCAGACTGAAGTTGCGCAGTGTTCTGGCGACGGACTGCGGCAGCACCACCACCAAGGCGATCCTCATCGAGAAGGTCGGCGAGGAATACCGCCAGACCTGGCGAGGTGAAGCACCCACGACGGTCGAGGCTCCGTTCGAGGACGTCACTCGGGGCGTCGTGAACGCTGCCACTGAGGTTCAGGAGTTGTCGGGCCGCAAGCTGGTGACCGAGGACGGTGGGATCCTCACTCCCGAGCAAGACAGCAACGAGGGCGTCGACATCTACATCTCGACATCGTCCGCTGGCGGCGGCTTGCAGGTCGTGGTGGGTGGTGTAGTTCGCACCATGTCGGCAGAGTCGGCAACCCGGGCCGCCCTCGGAGCCGGCGCCATCGTGATGGACACATTTGCCACCAACGACAAGCGCAGACCCCACGAGCAGATCGAGCGCATCCGTCAGCTGCGGCCCGACATGATCCTCATGGCAGGAGGCACTGACGGGGGCACACGGAAGCACGTCGTCGCTCTGGCCGAGCGCATCCGGGCCGCAAGGCCGCGCACTCGACTGGGTGGTGGCTTCAATCTTCCAGTCATCTACGCGGGCAACAAAGACGTTCGGCCCGAAATCTCGGAACTTCTCAACGAAGTCTGCGACCTACAGCTAGTCAACAACGTCCGACCGGTCCTTGAGGATGAGGACCTGGGCCCGGCGCGGGACAAGATCCACGACCTGTTCATGGAGCACGTCATGGCCCAGGCGCCCGGCTACGACAAGCTGATGACCTGGACTGATGCCCCCATCATGCCCACTCCGGGAGCGGTCGGGCTCATCATGCAGACCATCGCTAGACAGCGGGGCATCAACATCCTCGGCGTCGACATTGGCGGCGCGACCACCGATGTGTTCTCTGTGTTCACCGAGATCTTCAATCGAACGGTCAGCGCGAACCTGGGCATGAGCTACTCGGTGTCCAACGTGCTCGCCGAGGCCGGTCTGCCGGCCATCCTGCGATGGGTACCCTTCGACATCAACGAGAAGATGCTGCGGAACCGCATCGGCAACAAGATGATCCGGCCGACGACGATTCCCCAGACCCTTGAGGAACTCAAGATCGAGCAGGCGATCGCAAGGGAGGCCCTGCGGCTAGCCTTCATCCAGCACAAGGAGTTCGCTGTCGGCCTCAAGGGCGTCCAGCAAGACCGCACCATCGCCGACGCGTTCCGCCAAAGCGGTGATGACTCGCTGGTCCAGATGATGGAGCTCGACCTGCTCGTCGGGTCCGGAGGAGTGCTCTCGCACGCACCCCGTCGAGTTCAGTCGATGCGCATGATGATCGATGCGTTCGCGCCTGAGGGGATCACCCAGCTCGCCGTGGACTCCATCTTCATGATGCCGCACCTCGGGGTGCTCTCGACAGTCAACGAGGAGGCCGCGACACAGGTCTTCGAGAAGGACTGCATCATCTACCTGGGCACCTGTGTCGCGCCACTGGGGGCGGTCAAAGCGGGCCAACCTGCCCTCAAGGTCTCCTTGGAGATGCCGGGAGGCAAGGTCATCGACGAAGTGCTCGACTCCATGGAGTTGCGCCTCTACCAAGCCAGCCATGATGACGAGGTCCAGGCCACCTTGACACCGCTTCAACGCCAGCTCGACCTGGGTGCCGGCCCCGGTAAGCCGCTCACCAAGACACTACGGGGCGGCGTTGTCGGCATCGTGATTGATACCCGCGGGCGCCCGGACATTCAGATCCCCACTGAGCCCAACGAACGGGTGGCGATGTTGGACCGTTGGGTCCGCGCCCTTGGCGAGTATCCCGATGAGGAGGGCGGCTGATGGCGGCAGTCTTTACTCCGGGCCTCAAGGTCGCCGAGCACGCCATCGTGCACAAGGACCGACGCCTGCCCCTCAAGGGGCAAGTGACCGTACAGGTCGGTGACACCGTGACCGCCGACCAGGTGGTCGCGCGCACCGAGTTGCCTGGGAAGATCTACCCGGTCAACCTGGCCAACAAGCTGGGCGTTGACCCCGGCCGCCTGACCGAGTTTCTCCTCAAGGGTGAGGGTGACAAGGTCGAAAACGGCGAGGTGATCGGGCGCACCAACGGCTTCATGGGTTTCTTCAAGGCAGAGGCCTCGGCGATTGTCACGGGAACCATCGAGAGCGTCTCGACAATTACCGGACAGGTCATTTTTCAGGCCGACCCCATTCCCGTCGAGATCGACGCATACATGAACGGCAAGGTCGTGGAGGTTGTTCCCGATGAGGGCTGCGTCGTGCAGTCGGCGGCCACCTTCGTCCAAGGGATTTTCGGGCTCGGGGGCGAGACTAAGGGGCTACTCACCATGGGCGTGGAAGCGCCGACCGACCGTCTCGAAGCCAGCTCCATCAATGAATCCATGGCCGGCAAGATCATCATCGGCGGGGCGTATCTCGACCTCGCCGGCCTCCAGCGAGCCATCGACGTGGGGGCCATCGGCGTCGTAACCGGGGGCTTCGACTACGACGAAATCAAGGAGGTCCTCGGCTACGAAGTGGGCGTCGCCATCACAGGTGGTGAAGACCTCGGACTCACCCTCATCGTCACCGAGGGCTTCGGCAGCATCCAGATGGCGCCTGCGACCTTCGACTTGCTGAAGTCCAAGGTGGGTAAGCGCGCCTCGATCAATGGTGCAACACAAATCCGAGCGGGGGTCATGCGGCCCGAGGTCGTCGTCACCTTTGATGAACAAGAAGTACCCGATGAATTGGTGAGCGCCCCGGAGCCGGTGGGGATCAGTATCGGCGACCAGGTCCGCGGCATTCGTGCACCCTACTTTGGCTCTCTGGGCAAGGTTGCCGGCCTCCCCGTCGAGCCGGTTGTACTGGACTCGGGCAGCAAGGCTCGTGTGATGCAGGTGGAGTTCGAGAACGGCGAGGTGGCTGTGCTGCCGCGCGCAAACGTCGAGGCCATTGAGCGATGAGGACCTTCGCCCTGCGCGCTGTGGCCCTGCTGGCCCTCCTACTGACCCTGCTGGTTTGCGGGGTCGTAGTGGCCCAACCCGACAGCGACGGCGACAGCAGCGAAGACAAGAGCGCCGCCAAGCAGACCGTGTCAGCAGAAGTGGAAAGCTCCACGCCCGACGACGGCGCCAATGCTGAGGCAAGTCCCAGCGAGGGTGAAGCCGCCCAAGAGGGTGGCGCCATCCGCTCCGAGCGGTGGTTCGGTAGCGCCGACACCGAGGATGGGGTCCCGTGGGGCTACTTCACCCTGCTGCTGCTGATCCTCACCACAGGCGGCCTGATGCTGTACTTCACGAAGCAGGCGCAGCAAGGCAAGGAGATGTTCATCCGGCGTATGCCAGGCATCGACGCCATCGAAGACGGCATTGGCCGAGCCACCGAGATGGGCAAGCCAGTGCTCTATGTACCTGGAATCGATGAGCTTCAAGACATCCA
>PBPL01000035.1 GCA_002724675.1 Deltaproteobacteria bacterium
ACGCGCAGGTGCATCTTGTATTTGCGGCGTTCCAGCCATGCGAAGAAGCCGCTCAGGCCGCCAAGAAGGCCTTCATCATGACCCGCTTCGGCGACATTGGGCTGTTCATCGGCCTGGTGCTTCTGTTGCTCAACCTGCCCGTAGAGGCCGGTGAGTCCCGTGGCTTACTGATTAGTTCGGTGCTCGAGGCAGTCAACGAGGGTTCTCTGAAGGGTCGCTTGCCCTACGGCGTCGACTTGGTGACGGGCATTGGCCTCCTCTTGTTCTGCGGCATCGTCGGAAAGTCCGCCCAGTTCCCACTGCACACCTGGCTGCCGGACGCGATGGAGGGCCCGACCCCCGTATCATCGCTCCTCCACTCGGCGACGATGGTGGCGGCAGGCGTCTACCTGTTCGCTCTTCTTCAGCCACTATTTCTCGCGTCCCAGGTCACATCCACGGTGGCTCTCTCCGTCGCGGTGGGCACGGCCGTGCTGTCAGCGGGCGTAGCCATGGTCGTGCTCGATATGAAGCGAGTGTTGGCCTGGTCCTCGATCAGTCAGCTGTCGTTCATGCTCATGGGGCTGGCGGCAGGTTCGCAGGTCGCCGGGTTCTTCCACCTAGTAACGCATGCTGGCTTCAAGTGCCTGCTCTTCCTGACCGCCGGCATTCTGATCCACCTGGCACACAGCGGGAACATGGTGGATATGGGCCGTAAGGTGGGCGGCACGTCTCGCGCCGCGACCTTCGGGCTGCTGGTGGGAGCGGCCTCCCTCGCAGGTGTGCCGGCCCTTGCCGGCTTCATGTCCAAGGAGGTGGTCCTGGCAAAGCTGCACCACCACCAAGGCTTCGAGGGCTTCTATGCTCTGGCGCTCCTGGGTTCGGCGATGACAGCCTACTACTCCACACGCATGGTGTGTCTGATCCTGCGTCCAGCCGGCGGGAGTCAAGACCACGAAGACCCCGATCTCGACGAGGACCACGAAGGCCCGCTAACCATCATGAGCGCAGTCGTCACCGTGCTCGCTCTGGCAACACTGGGAATCGGCTGGGCCGGTCCAACGGTCGCCGGACACCTAGGTGCAGCCAGCGAGTCGGTCGCCATCCACTGGGCGAGTCCGGGCGTAGCCATGGCCATGGTTGCCCTGGCGCTGGGAGCCGGTCTGGCGTGGCGTGACTTCGGCGCGGAGGGCGCGGCGCGGGTCGGCTTCATTCATCGCCACCCCGGAGTCGAGCACATGCTTGCCAACGGTTGGTACGTGGACCGCTTCTGGCGCTGGATCAGCGACCGCGTCGTCGACAGCTTCATTGGTCTTGCGCTGCTCATTGACCGGAGCGTCGTCGATGAGAACGTCGACAACCTGGGCTATGGGGCCCGCCGCGGTGGCATCTTCACCGCCAGACTGCAGAACGGGCGTCTTCAGGTCTATCTCTCCGCAACCCTGGCCCTCCTGGCAGTGGGCCTGCTTCTCCTGACCCGGATATGAGCCAGGGAGCACGGTACTGATGGCCTTCCTCGACACACATCTGCTGACAGCAATCCTGCTGTGTCCCGTGGTGGGCCTAGCCGTGCTGTGCTGCATCCCGGCCGACCGCACACAAGCCCTTCGTGGGGTCGCCCTGGTCTCGTCGCTGGCGGCCTTTGTGCTGTCGATCGTGTTGTGGATGCGCTTCGACACGAGCGAAGCAGACCTCCAGTTTGTCGAGCGGGTGCCGTGGCTGCCCGACCTGGGCATCAGCTACATCGTGGGCGTCGACGGGCTATCGCTTCCCATGGTGCTCCTGACCGGCATCGTCTTCTTCACCGGCGTCCTGACCATGTGGGAGCTGAAGACGCGTGTGAAGGAGTACTTCGCCTTCACGCTGGCCCTCGTCGCGGGTGTATTCGGGGTCTTCATCGCGCAGGATCTGTTCTTCCTGTTCCTGTTCTACGAGCTCGCCGTCCTCCCCATGTACGTGCTGATCGCGGTCTGGGGAAGCACGCGGCGCGAGTACGCAGCCATGAAGCTGACCCTGTTCCTTCTGGCAGGCAGCGCGCTGTTGTTCCCGGCGCTCATCGGGCTGAGCTACTACTCGGGTGTCGACTCGTTCGACATTCAGATGCTAGCCAGTGGCTCCGACGAGGGCTGGGGGGGCATGGGCATCGTGCTCTTCTTGATGATCTATGTGGGCTTCGGCGTCTTGGCCGGCATCTTCCCTTTCCACACCTGGTCTCCTGTAGGGCACGTGGCTGCTCCAACGGCTGTGTCCATGCTGCACGCAGGCGTGCTCATGAAGCTGGGGTCCTACGGTGTGCTGAGGGTGGGCGTCACTATCCTGCCCGAGGCCATGGTGGAGTGGGCCCCGCTGATCGCCACCCTGGCCGTGTGCAACATCCTGTATGGGGCCTTCGTGGCGCTGGGGCAGACAGACCTCAAGTACGTGGTCGGCTACTCGTCCGTGTCTCACATGGGCATCGTGATGCTGGGCCTCGCCACCATGACTCCTGCGGGCATCTCGGGCTCGGTGTTCCAGATGTTCGCGCACGGGGTCATGACGGCGCTCTTCTTCTCGTCCATCGGCCACATCTACGACCGCACCCACACCCGCGAGATCAGCAAGCTAGGGGGCCTATTCCACACGATGCCCAAGGCCTCGACGATGTTCATCATCGCCGGCCTCGCAGGCATCGGAGTGCCGTGTCTGGCCTCCTTCTGGGCCGAACTGCTCGTCTTCATCGCTGCCGTTCAGACGTGGCCTGTCCACGGCGTCCTGGCCATCTTCGGGCTGGTCGTCTCGGCGCTGTTCGTGCTGCGCGTCGTGCAGCGGACATTCTTCGGCCCGGCAAGAGAGGAATGGGATGGCCTGGACGACATCGGAGCATGGATGTCCATCCCACGCGTCATCCTGGCAGCCACTCTGATTCTGTTTGGCCTGATGCCTGGCTTGATGTTGGACACCATCGAAGCAACCGTTGTGGCGGTCGCTCGGGTCCTGGGGGGCTGAGCTATGGGTCTCTACCTGCGCTTCCTCCCTGAGCTGGGCATGCTGGGCCTCGCTCTTGCGCTGTTCCTGGTCAGCGTGACGATCGGCGGAGAGTCCGACGCGCTAGACGAGCGACGACGAGACGAGCGGCGCAGAACAGCTGCTTACGTTTCGGATCGCATCGGCCTGCTGGGTTCCGTGGGCGTGCTGGTACTGGCGGCGCTAGCCATCTGGCAGAACGGCACGTTGTTCTTCGATGCCTATCGCGTGGGACTGTTCAGTCAGTTGGTGAAGATTGTTCTCGCCGCCGGACTGGTTGGAGCCATGTGGTTGGCACGGGATGCCCGAAACATTCCCGTGCGGGATCGGCCCGAGTTCCTGCTATTCATGACGCTCTCGACACTCGGCATGATGATGCTGGTGTCCGCCGACGAGCTGATCACCTTCTATGTGGTGCTCGAGCTCAGCGCTTACTGCCTCTACATCATGGTGCCCATGGCCTCGGGGCACGGCTCCCACAACGAGGCCAGCTACAAGTACTTCATCTACGGGGCCACCACCTCCGCGGTCTCCCTGTACGGCATGACGATCCTCTACGGACTGGCCGGCACCACATCCATCCCTGCCATTGCTGCTGCCCTAGGGGCCGCTCCCTCGACACTGGCGCTGGCCGCTGTTGTCCTGGCCATCACCGGTGTCCTGTTCAAGCTCGCTGTGTTCCCCTTCCACTTCTGGGCACCGGACGTCTACCAGGTCTCTACCCACGGAGCCGCAGCCTTCATCGCAGCGACCAGCAAGGTCGGGGCGGTCGCTGCCCTGCTCCGACTACTGCTCGTGGGAGCCGACGTCGAGCAGCTCTACTGGGTGTTGGGAGGGCTAGCGGTCCTGTCGATGACATTCGGAAACCTCGCAGCCATCGCTCAAAAAGATCTGAAGCGCCTGCTCGCCTACTCCGGCGTTGCCCAAGGTGGCTACATCCTGTTGGGGCTCATGGGTCAGGACAGCGCTGGATACACCGCTGCCACCTACTACACCATCGGTTACCTGGCGATGGTCTTGCTGTGCTTCCTGGTCATCGTCGAGGTCGGCCGAACGCTCCCCGAGAGCGAGGGGGGACGACCGAGCAATGTCCTCCCCATCTCCGCGCTAGACGGCCTTCACCAGCGTTCTCCGGTCCTGGCCTTGGCTCTGCTGGTCGGCCTCCTGGGAATGGCCGGTGTGCCGCCCACCGCGGGCTTCACCGGCAAGTGGCTCCTCTTCAAGGCCGCCATCGAGGTCGAGGCCTTCTGGCTGGTCTTGATTGCCGGCATCAACAACACCATTGCCATCTACTACTACCTCATCGTGGTCAAGGCAGCGTACGTCCATGGAGCCGAGGGGCAGCCCCGGCTCGAGCCAGGGCTCATGGCGAAGATGGCCGGAGTCGGGGTCAGTCTCGCGGTGGTCTTCCTGGGGGTCTTCCCCCAGTGGGTCGTTCCCGCCCTGGACCGCGCCATGAATGCTCTTCTCGGCGGCTGAGCTTTCAACTGCTAGCATGTAGTGATCTCAAACCAGCAGCGCATCCTCTCCATCCCGTGGGTTGAGTGAGTGTCTAAGCCGAGAACCCCCTGACATGCTTCGAGCCACCGCAACCATCACCCTGGGCCTCCTCTTCTGCATGACAGCGATGTCCTGTGGAGGCAGCGTCACAGCCGAGACGGTCGCACGCTGCGACGGCATCCAACAGCCCAATGAGACAACGGTAGACTCGCTGTACGACCTGGACGGGGACGGCTTCTTCGACGCCTCCGATTCCGGCTGCGCGTTCACCTACGACGCCGCTGAACTCGACTGCAACGACAGCGACCCGCTCATCCATCCGGAGGCGGGGGAGACTGCCTGCAACGACCTCGACGACGACTGCAACGAGCTAACAACCGACTTCGTGGACCTGGATGAGGACGAGAGCACATCCTGCTTCGACTGCGATGACAGCGATCCGACGCGAAGCCCCGACCTGATCGAGGTCCTCTGCAATGGGATCGATGACGACTGCGAGGAAAGCAGCCCCGACGAGGTCGACGAAGACAGTGACGGCAGCAGCAGCTGCGAGGACTGCGACGACAACGATCCAGGCCGATACCCCGGGCTTCCTGAGGTGGAGTGCTCGGGAATCGACGAAGACTGCGATGGAACCGCCTACGATCCGGGCATTGACGAGGACCAAGATGGTGTCACCACTTGCGGGGCGGACGGCATCGCAGACACACCCGACGACGACTGCTCCGACAACAATCCCGACAACTTCCCAGGCAATACCGAGCTGTGCGATGGACAGGACAACGACTGTCAATTCGGAGCCGATGCACCCGAGGGCGAACTGGACATGGACAGCGACGGTTACCTGGCCTGCGAAGACTGCAACGATGAGGATGGATCGCTGTTTCCGGGCAACCCGGAGGTCTGCAACGACGGCAACGATCAGGACTGCAGCGGTGTCCCCGACGACGGCCCCGACTGCTGAGCTATTCGCTGTAGAGAGACGCCGAGGCCGCTCCCCAATTCTCTAGCCAACGTCCCGCTCCACTTGCAGTGATCGCAAGCGATTGAGCGCAGCGGCCAACTCGAACCTCCGAAAGCGCACCAGTGACCCCACCGTGCGGTCGCTCAAGACATCGAGCCCGCGCGTCTCCAGCGCCTCTTCCACGCCGTCGAGCAGTGCCTCGACAGTGGTCGGCGAGGCACTGCTCAAGTGGTGCTGGCGCGCGAACACGAGCGCGCCAGCGATGGCCTCGGCTTGGCCCGGGTCCACCAATTGCTCCAAGGCCGAGAGGTCGATTTCCACGGCTCCGAACTCGATCGAACGCAGCCCACGCGTTCGAATCGAGACCTCACGCCGACCCTTGCGGGGGTCGATGCTGGCAGCTAACGGTCGGCGCTTTGCAATGGTCCCAAACGAGTCTCCAGCTTCCCGCGTGCGGGTGGGCGGGTCCTCCCGAATGATCTGGAGAGCTTCTTCCGTAGCGTCCCAGGGACGATAGTTCTCCATCGCTACGACGGTGTCCGCCACGGCGAAGTAATCACCACTGCCACCGATGACCAAGATCGTCGACACACCATGGTCCTGATAGAGCGAGGACACCTTGTCGATGAACGGGGTGATGGGCTCTTTGTCTTTGGCGACCAGACGCTGCATTCGATGATCGCGAATCATGAAGTTGGTAGCTGAGGTGTCTTCGTCCATCAGCAGCAGACCAGCACCCGCTTCCACGGACTCGATGATCGAGGTCGCCTGCGACGTGGAGCCGCTGGCATCTTCGGTGGCAAAGCCGGTCGTGGTTCGCCCCATAGGCAACCCCGCGATGAACGCGCTGATGTCCACCCCCTCCACGCGACGACCGTCCTCAGCGCGCACCTTTACGGCGTCTTTCACCGTCACTACCCGCTCCCGACCATCGCCGGGGATGTGGTTGTAGACACCACGCGCAATGGCCTGCAGGAGGGTCGACTTGCCGTGATAGCCGCCCCCAACAATCAGAGTGAGGCTCTTTCGGGGGATGCCCATCCCCACCAGCGGCCCAGCGTGGGGCGCCTCAATCTCCACCCGCAGCGATTCAGGAGACTCGAATGCAATCACTTCCTCCTCAAGGGGCCTGTCGTCGATGCCACTGCGCCGAGGCAGAACGGCACCATCGGCGACAAAGGCCAGCAGGCCTCGGGGCTCCAACTGGGCTCGGATCGCGTCCGCGTCTTCTGCAGCATCGAGATGCTCTCTAAGCTCTTCCGCACACAACGACTGAGCCCGGAGCGCCCTGTCCACAATGGGGGGAAGTGCATCGCAGAGCATCGCCGCAGCCTCGCGCCCCAAGATCGTCCGACCGCGGGCGGGCAGCCCCACGAGGAAGCGGACCTCCAGGTGGTCTTCCGAAAAGACAACTGAAGAACGCTCGAGGATCTCTTGGCCGCAGCGAGCCACCGAGAGAGAGCCGCTCTTGCCGCTCCCACGCCCCCGAGACGCCGACCTGCAGCCAAGATCAAACTGACGGGCCAGGTAGTCACGGAGGGCAATGGTCCTGCTGGACTGCTCTAGATCCGAAGCAAGAAAGCCCGCCCTCTCCAGCCCTACCAGGACTCGGAAGCGGCTAGGCGCCGCGAAAGGATCCCCCTGCACGTGATCCACCCGCAGTGTGAAGCCATCGAAGCCATAGGACCGGGCCAAGCGCTTGTAAGACGGATAGCCCCGACCATCCATGGCCAGGAGAGTCTGTCGAAGCTGGTCGGAGTCAGACACGGGAGGCTCTGGATCCCGCTCAGGGAAGCCGGCCCAGTCCCTGGACCAGACTGGCGGTACGCGAGAGTGCCCGGCCAAGCCCCGACAATGAGTTGGGCACCCGAAGGGCAATCAAGATGCGAAGCATCGCCTGGAACCGCTCGGTCATGCGCAACAGCATGCGCATGCGGTTCAAGTCATAGTCGTGGGCCTGCTGCACCTGCTCCGAGAGCTCCACCTCGAGCACCGCCGCGTCTAGAGCAGAGCGAGCCTCCTCTAGCAGGATCCACTCTCGACTCCGAAGCACGTCAGACACCGTGGGCCAGACATCGAAGACCGCCTCCCAGGGAGCACCACGGTGGTCCCCACAGGGCCGGACGAGCCCGAGTCGAGCGAGCTCCGCCATGGTCTCACTGACCAGCGACCGGCTTACGTTCAACCGGCGGGCGACCTCGACCTGGACCAGTGGCTTCCGATGCAAGGCGAGCAGAGTCCATACTCGTCCCTGGATCCGCTTGAAGCCCCAATAGTGAATGAAGTCGCCCACGGCATCGCACACGGCGAGCACCCGGGTATCCAGGGCCTCTCTTGCCATCTCGGGCGAGAAAGACGAGTTCATGGAGCGGGGGGAGGAGTCTGGACGCTCAGAGGATGGGAAGACCTGCATCGTGGGGGAAGCTAACGAAGGGCTCGGACAGCCTCAAGCCCCGAGCGCGGAAACTTCGAAAAAGATTGAACAAGATCTGGCAGACGACGCCTTGCGCTACCCGAGCGCTTGGGCTATTGCATGCAAGCTAATCAATGCAGAGCAGCAACTCTTCCAGCGAGTGTTGCTCAGGGCTCCGACGGGGCATCGAGAGTCTCGGTCGGGAGAGGTTGTTCGAGAAGTCATGAACAGGCTCCAGCATCAAGAGGTCCCCACCTCCACCTCGCGGCAGCCCGTGACGGAGGACGCGGAGCCATCCCCCACGGGGGAAAACGAGCAAGCCGATCAGGCGACGGGCCAACTGCCCGTACTGTCACGCCTCAGCAGTCTCTGTCGTCAGCACGGGCGCAGTGACCTGGCGAGCCAGCTCGATGGCCTCTCGCCAGTTGTGCTGTCGGACATGATCGCCATGGAGACACGCATTGGTGCGATGGAAGCCAACGATGGGCCCGTATCCAACAGCGCCAGCCACCTGTTGGCTCTCGGGGGCAAGCGTCTGCGCCCCATGTGTCTCAGCCTCGCTGCCCGCATCGGAGAGCCCGACTCAGAAGTCGTGTGCAATCTGGCGACCGCGGTAGAGCTCACCCACTCAGCAAGTCTCCTTCACGATGACGTGATTGACCTGGGAGATCAGCGTCGTGGCCAGCCCACAGCCCGCCTCGTCTACGGCAATGCAGCCTCCGTTTTTGCCGGCGATAAGCTGCTCATCGAGGCCATCCGCTGTGTGCGAGGGGCCAGCATGCCGGACCTGCTCGACCGACTGCTCGCAACCATCGACGAGATCATCGAAGCAGAGAGTCTCCAGCTAGAAGCTCGTGGCCACCTTCAGACCGACGCGAACCGATACTTGGACATCGTTCGGGGCAAGACGGCCTCTTTGTTCCGCTGGGCGCTGTACGCCGGTGGCCGGGCAGGACAGCTGCGGCCGTCTGCATGCACTGCGCTCGAGAGCTTTGGGCTCCACTTGGGCACCGCATTCCAAGTGCTCGACGACCTGCTGGACTTCCGAGGCGATGCTGCCCGGACGGGGAAGAACCTGTTCGTGGATCTCGCTGAAGGAAAGGTGACCTACCCACTCCTTGTCGCGATGCAGCGGCAGCCATCCCTCAGCGCTCTGGTAAACGATGTCGTCATCCTGGAGCCAGGCCAGGGGATCCCCGATCACTTGGTGTCTGCCATTCTCGCGGCCATCGAGTCCAGCGGCGGCTTCGAAGAAGCAAATGCCTTTGCTCACCAGGAAACTAGGCTCGCCCTAGAGGCGCTCGAGTCAGTCCCCGACCATCCCGCTCGACGCGGCCTCGCCACCCTCTGTGAGACACTCACGCTCAGGAAGTCATGATGGACCAACCAATCCACCAGGACGGGGCCTCGACACAAGCACAGGGAGCCCCTGGATCCGGCGAGATGTTCGACACCATCGCCGAGCGCTACGACCTCCTGAATCGAGTCCTGTCCCTCGGCCTGGACGGCTCATGGCGACGGCGAGCAGTCCGAGCGCTCCAGCTGAGCGAGGCCACCGACACCCACGTCCTCGACCTGGCAGCTGGGACCGGTGATCTGTCATTCGCCATCGCAGCGGCACATCCGAAGGCATCGGTCGTGGGCGTCGACCCATCAACAGCGATGCTTCAGATTGCCCAAGAGAAGGCACAACGCATCGCTGTCCAGGAACGAGTCACATTCCAGGTCGGCGATGCCCAGCAGCTGGAGCTCGAAGAGGACTCCTTTGATGCCTGCTCCATTGCCTTTGGCATTCGCAATGTCCCTCGAAGAGACCTTGCCCTTCGGGAGATGGCCCGGGTGGTTCGTCCCGGCGGTCGCATCGTGATCCTCGAACTCTCAATCCCTCGAAGCGGCTTGATGGCCTGGGGCGCCCGACTGCAAGTGGACTACGTCGTGCCGTTGGTGGGCGGCTTCTTGTCCGGGCCCCAAGCGTACCGACACCTACGAGACTCCATGCATGCCTTCCCTTCCAACGACCAGTTCGCGCTGGACATGGGAGAGGCTGGACTCGAGGTCAGCTCTGTGGATGTGCTTGCGCCCGGTGTGTGTACGGTGTTCGCGGCACAGGTCCCCGCGGCGACCGGGAGCGCGTAATGGACATCGGCTCCTCAAGTTCCCAAGAGGTAAGCGGCACAGATCCGGCTCGCAGTGAGGCCGGGGCCGAGCACCACGGGCTACTCGCCCAGCTGTGCGCTGAGCCTGTGGCCGGCTCGAGCTTCTTGGTGGGAGCCGTTCGGGTGGCGGAGGTGGAGGCCACTGGACTTCTACAGGCCCTGCCCTACGAGCCTGCGGTGTTTTGGTCGCCATCGTGCGAACAAGCTCTCTGTGGGCTTGGGGCCGCTGCGCAGATCAAGGCGACCGGGTCGAAACGCTTTGAGCAGGTTCGTCACGAGCTGAGCGTGCTGTGGTCCAAGGCCTCCCTATCGACTCTGGCACCAAGCGCAGCCCCGATGCCGCGAGTGCTCGGGGGCTTTGCCTTTCAGCCAGGCTCTGCCGACACACCAGCTTGGAGCGAGCTGGGTGATGCATCCTTCCTGCTCCCTCGCTGGACCTACCTGCGAACCGAGCAAGCGTGTTGGCTCCTCGGCGTGCGAGACCTGAGCCTTGGGGAACGGGAACTGACCCGAATGGCGTCGGAGCTGGAGCGCATCCTGGATGCCTTGGCCGAGGCCCATGCAGAGGACCCCTCTGCCACCGAGCCACAAGACACAACAGCAAGTCACCTCAGCCCCCAGCCCACGGAGGTTCCCCCCGACGATTGGACGCAGCAGGTCGCCTCGATCCTCCAGGCCATCGAAGCCGGCGTGGTCCAGAAGGTCGTCACGGCTCGTTCTGTGACGATGGACCTGGGCACAGGGGCGTCGCCCGAGGCCCTCTTGGACGCCCTACAGAGCCATGACGCAGCGAGCACCCGATTTGCCATTCGCGGAGGGGGCGGTTCATTTCTCGGAGCAACGCCAGAGCGGCTAGTGCAGAAGTTGGGCAACCAGGTCAGCACAGAAGCGCTCGCTGGGACTCGGGAGCGCGGGGATGACCAAGCCCTACTCCAGAGCGGAAAGGATCTGCGCGAGCATGCCTTTGTCGTCGGTGCCATCGAGCGGGCGCTGGAGCCCTTTTGCGACCACCTAGACGTCAGCGCACAACCCCAGGCGTACCCACTTCCACACCTTGTGCACCTCAAGAGCCCTGTCCGCGGGGAGCTTCAGCCCGAGACCCATGTGCTGGAGCTCGTGGAGGCGCTCCACCCCACCCCGGCAGTTGGTGGGGTACCGCGCGACTCTGCCCTAGCGTGGATCGCAAACCACGAGACAACAGCGCGCGGCTGGTATTCGGCACCCTTTGGGTGGGTCGACCCGCAGGGAGATGGCGAGTTCTGTGTTGCTCTTCGGTGTGCGCTGGTGACCGACAGCACCGCACAGTTGTTTGCCGGAGCCGGCATTGTGGCAGGCTCAGAAGCCAATCAAGAATTCGCTGAAACTGAATGGAAGTTGCGCACCCTTCGCTTGGCTGTCACCCAGCTCCAAGCCACCAGGACATGAGACCCGCCCCGCTTCTCGGCGCTTGGGCTCGCCTGTTGCTGCACGGTCTGGCTGAGGCCGGTATTCGCGACGTCGTCGTCAGCCCGGGTTCTCGCTCCACCCCATTTGTGATTGCGGCGCTGGAGCACCCGCAGTTGCGATGCCACCGGGTCATCGACGAGCGCAGCGCGGGCTTTGTGGCTCTGGGGCATGCGCGGGCGACGGGACGTCCGGCACTCCTACTCTGCACTTCCGGAACAGCCGGATTGCACTACCTCCCCGCCCTCGTCGAGGCAGCCACCGCGCACCACCCTCTGGTCGTGCTCACAGCAGACCGGCCATTCGAGCTGCAAGGATGTGGTGCGGCTCAGACCATCGATCAAGTGGGACTCTACGGACCCCACGTCCGGCGTTCGTTCGAGCTTGGCGCCCCGGACCCCGACCCGCGAGCCCTGCGTGGACTGGTGCGAACCGCCGTCCAAGCTGTGTTCGAATCCAGCCACCCCCAGCCCGGCCCCGTACACATCAATGCCAGGGTTCGGAAGCCCCTGGAGCCACAGGACGTCACGACTCCGCTCGACGCTGAGCTGGAGGCGCTCGTTCGCAGCATCTGCTCTGACCCCATCGTGGTCACCACCGCGCCAAAACGAGAACCAGAGGCCGACTCCATCGAGACTGTCGCTGCCTGGTGTCGAGAGGCCAGCCGAGGACTCGTGGTCGCTGGCCCTGGCCCCCTGGAGCAGGCCGCCTGCCGCGAGATAGTGGCCGAGCTGTCCACGACCACGGGCTTCCCGGTGCTGGCAGAGGTAGCAAGCCAGCTCCGTGTGGAGCGCGTCCGCCCCATCTCTTCGTTCGACACCCTGCTCGCAGCAGGAGCCTTCGAAGGCGACCAACGCCCCGATCTTGTCATTCAACTGGGCGCCGCACCCACATCTGCAGCCTGGGGCCACTTCATCGACGACCACCGAAACATTCGGCGAGTTGTTCTGGCCGACTGGGGCTGGCCGGACCCACACAACAGCGCCGACCGAATCATCGTAGGCAACATCCACGGAAGTCTCACCGAGCTCTGCCGAGCCATCCACGCGACGCCACCGCCTCGCCCAGAAGAGTCGAAAGAACGCGCCCAATGGATGGGGCGACTTCAGGAGGCAGAAGCGACCGTCCGGGAGGCCCAGCGCGCCTTGCTGAGGCCCGTGGACCGGGATGACAACCAAGTCATTGAAGGGTTCCGTGAGGAAATAGATCACCAGCCAGAGAGCAACACCCTGCGGGAGGCGCATGTCACTCGTTTGCTTGTGGCGAGCCTGCCCGAAGACGCACTCTTGATGGTCGGCAACAGCATGGCGATCCGGGAGCTGGACCGATGGGTTCCAGTCGTACCCGAGACCCTGGGTGTCTTGAGCCAGCGAGGCGCCAGCGGGATCGACGGGTTGGTCTCTGGGGCCCTCGGAGCAGCCCTCGCCACAGGGCGCCCCACAGCGATCTTGCTCGGCGACATCACACTGCTCCACGACCTGTCCTGCCTGGCAATGCCCCTAGCCCGCTCGGTCTCCACGCCACTGGTCATCGTGGTGCTCAACAACGACGGCGGGCGTATTTTTGAGCAACTTCCCATCGCTGAGAGCCCACGGATCTCGCCACACGACCTGGACTTCTGGACCACACCTCACGGACTGGACCTGGCTGCCGTGGGCGACGCCTTCGGATTGTCGTGTCATCGGGAGCAGCATCCCTCCAGCCTGGAGTCGACCCTCAGGACTTGCTGGCAGCAGCCGGGGCTATCCCTAGTGGAGGCGATTGTCCCCCAACACGGCGCCGCAGAAGAATCCACCGCCTTGCGTGAGGCCTTGTTGGCAGCCGACCTGTGGGCCGACGACGTGGCAGTCCTCGCGCCGGGCTCGGAGATCATCGGGCTTAGGCTGTCCCGGGGCGAGCTTCTCGGGCTTGTCGAGCAGCCGCTGCACGC
>PBPL01000036.1 GCA_002724675.1 Deltaproteobacteria bacterium
CGTTGTCGATGCCGTCGTTACAGATCTCGGCGTTGTCCGCACAACTGTCATGGGTTGCGCAGTCGGGGTCCTCGCAGTCAACCAGTCCGTCGTCGTCGTCGTCCTCGCCGTTCGTGCAGTCTTCGAAGAGAGCATCTTCAGTGCCCGTGCCGGCGACCGGCAGCACTACGAACAACTCAACGTCCTCGGGTGCCTCGCGGCCGCAGCCACCACTGCATCCGCCGCCACCGATCTCGAAGTCGAGCAGCCACAATTGAGCGGTAAGGGCCGCGTCGTAGCGAGTGAGGGTCTCGGGGGAGAAGACGACGGTCAACTCGAGGCTCTCCTCTCCCGCCAACTCCAAGGGAAGTGAGACCTCCTCGGGGAGTGAGACCTGGAACATCTGATCGGCCTCACCATCTTCCGAGGAGAAGGAGAGACCCGTCAGTTGGTAGGTGGTGCCTGTGTTGTTGGTCAACGTGACGATGGAGGAGCTCGCGAAGCCGGGCAGGGCATCAGGGGCTTCAAAGGGGCTCGGCTCGAAGGTGATCGGAGGGCTGTCCTGGTTGATGCAGCCCAGGATCGGTAGAAGCGTCAGCAGAAACCAGAGCGTTGACTTGGGCACCATCTAGTCTCCGTGGAGTGACTCGTCTGTGGGCAGCGACGGTCCCTACCGAGGTCTCGGTACTTTCCGTACGAAACGCATGCTACCGCTCAGGCGAAGGTCGCACAAAAGAGATCCTGGGGTTACCTCATGCCCGATTGCCAGGGTTCGTGCACACCCGACATGCCAAAGGTCGCATGGGCTTCGAAGCTTCTGGCTTGCGTTTCGGACGTCTGTGGTGTCTATAAGGAGGCGCGCCGCGAATAGACAGGTCGGTCGTGCGGTGGTGGCTGGGTCGAGGGGGAGCCGAACCTGGCCCGGCTGGCCCGAGGAGAGTTCAGCATGTTGGCGCGAGTGCAGCGTTTTCTGATCACTACATTTGAGTGGCATGTAGTGCTCAACTGCGCTTTCGCCTCGTTCGTGGTGGGAATGCCGCTGATTCTGTTCGTTCCTCGCCGCTTCGACCCCGATCGTCGTCTACCTCATCGAGTGGGTACGTTTTTCTGGGGACGGCTCGTCTGGGCGCTGAATCCATTCTGGAAGCTGGAGGTCGAGGGTCTAGAGCGTCTGCGAAAGGGCGGGCCATATCTGATCTGCTCCAATCACCAGTCCCTTCTCGATGTGCTGGTAATCATGGCCTTGGGCAGCGACTTCAAGTGGGTCTCTGGCCTCCGTTTTTTCAAGATCCCCATGTTCGCCCACTACATGAAGGCGACGGGCTACATCGGTGCGGATCTCAAGAATCCTTTTTCAGCGGGCGCCATCCTCGAGGAGTGTGGCGCTTGGATCGACCGCGGTGTCTCCGTGGGAATGTTTCCCGAGGGGACACGCTCCCGAACCGGCGAGGTGGGGCTCTTCAAGTCGGGCGCCTTCCGGGTTGCTGTGGATCGGGATGTTCCAGTCATTCCAGTGGCGATTGATGGCAGCAGAGAAGCTCTGCCTGCGGGCAGTTGGAGTTGGCTCGGGGCGAGCCCATTCAAGCGGATCCGAGTGCGGTTGCTCGCGCCCATTGAGTTGTCCAGCCTCGATCAGCCTTCGGCGACGGAGCTGAGTCGAGCCTGTCGTTCCAGCATTCAGGCCTGCTTGGCCCAGTGGCGCACGGAGGGCGAGGGAGGTCGAACGGAGCCGATTCGAAGCGAGGTGGCTCTGCCCGAAGCTACGCGGGCTTCGTCGGGCCGCTGACGAGCTTTGTTCGGGGCCGGAAGACAGGCCAGAACAGCCGCATGAGCATGAGTCGGGTGTAGATCCCGACAATGCGCACGTTGTCCTTGAATGCTCGGAAGTGGCTGACGCGTTCCTCTGCGGCCGGGTAGTGAACTTGGATGGCTAGGCAGCGCAAGGGAACGCCCTGCCAGGCAGCGCGCACCAGAACTTCCATCTCCATCTCATAGCGTCTTCCTGAGAGCCCCAGGGCCAGGACATGGTTGACCGGATAGGCGCGATATCCGCACTGAGTGTCGGGCCGCGCGCCCTGGATTTCGTCGGCGGCCGCTGCCCACAACATGAAGTCTGAGATGGCTCGACCGATGGTGGCGGAGCGAGGGACATTGGGAGCACCATGAGGGCGTACGCCCACAATGATCGCGTCCGGTTCCAGCTGAACCTGCTCGAGGAAGCCTGGGATGTCCGAGGGGAGGTGCTGCCCGTCAGCGTCGATGGCGACGACGTGACTGAAGCCTCGCTCGGAGGCGGCTTGCCAGCCTGTGAGTAGCGCCTCGCCCTTGCCTTGGTTGGAGACGTGGTCGATGACATCGGCGCCGGCGTCTCTTGCTCGCGGTCCTGTCTGATCCGTAGAGCCATCATTGACGACGAGGACATCGAGTTCATAGCTCTGACACTGCCTGATGACTTCAGCGATGCTGTTTTCGTTGTTGTATGTGGGGATCAACACGCAAACTCGAGGGCCTGTGGGGCCTGCCGGCTGGGTCTCTTGCCCTTGAGTGATTGGCTCGTTGCGCACGATTGGGGACTGCTCTCGATCGGGGTGGGATGCGTTCCCCGGGTTGGCTGTGAGTGACTCGAGTTCATCCTACTCCCCTTTGCCGGTCGTCAGGGGGCAGGCCGCGCAGTTGCTGATTGGCGGCTTGCTTGGAGGGGGTACCCCCGATAGGATTCCGCAGCTTTCACGACCGCCAGCGGTGCACCAGCAGGCGGTTGTTTTCGTCGGCAACAGGTCAGGACTACTAGTGATGAGCGATTCAAGCGAGCCCCTCTTTCAGATTACCCGAGACCATCTAAACAGTGGCTTGCGCGGCTACCCGGTGGGTACATGCCGCACGTCGCGTGTCGATCCGATGGAGGGGGTGTCCTATGTGGGCTACCCCATCGGCGCGCTTGCCGAGAAGGATCCCGAGGCGGTCATCTATCTGCTGCACAACAAGCAACTGCCCACCGATGCTGAGTTGGCTGATTTCAAGGCCAACCTAGCGCAGCGGTCGACGCTGGACCCGAGGGTCATGTCGCTGCTGTCGAGCTTGCCCAAAGATGGTCACCCCATGGAGTGGCTCTGCGCGGGACTACTCTATTTGGGGATGACGGGGCGTACCGGGGACTACCAAGAGGACGCGCTCAACCTGATCGCTCGGAGTGCCGAGCTGGTCGCAGGCATCTTCCGCATTCGCAGCGGATGGGGCGACCCCATTCCCAGTCGGCCTGAGCTGGGTCTGGTGGAGAACTTCGTCCACATGATGGGAGTGCCTGGAGCCGACCCGGAACGGCTGACTCGCTTGCTTCGAGTCTTCTACGTGCTCCACATGGACCATGGCGGCGGCAACCTGTCCACGTTCACCGGCAAGGCGGTGGCCTCTGGACTTGGGGACCTCTACTCGTCCATGGCGGCGGCGATGGCTGGGCTCTCGGGGCCGCGGCATGGTCGCGCCAATCAGGACTGCCTCAATTTTGTCCGCAAGGTGGGCTCGTCCGATCCGACGGCGATCGAGTCCTTCGTGCGCAACGCCCTCGCGAACAAGGAGCTCATCTACGGCTTCGGGCATGCCGTGCTGCGAGCCGAGGACCCGAGGGCGACGATTCAGTACGCCCTGGGCGAGTCCGTTTGTCCCGAGGATGAGCTTTTTCGGACTGCGGCGACCATGCGTGAGGTGGCCGTCCGTGTGCTGAGAGAGAATCCCAAGGTGTCCAATCCGTACCCGAACGTCGATGCGGTCTCGGGAACCCTGCTCAATGCGGTGGGTTTGACCGAGAGCGATTACTACACGGTGCTCTTTGGCCTCTCTCGAATCGTGGGGATCAGCGCCCAGGTGGTCGACGAGCGGGTTCACCTCCGCTCTGGGAAGGGCACCCCCATCTACCGCTGCAAGTTCATTGCCGAGAATCAAGAACGCCGCAGCTGAGGGCTCGGCCTCTTCTTGACTCGACGGTGTCAGCGAAGCCCGTCGAGGTCTGAGCGCTCGACTTCAGGCAATGCCTGACGTTCCTCCAGCCAGGTGACCACTTTGTTGTAGTTGGGTCCAAAGGGCGGGTACTGCTCCAGGTACCGGTGGAACGCTTGTTCTGCCTCCTTCTCGCGGCCTTCCATTCGCAGCGCCTGGCCCTGTAGGCGGGTCGCCTCGGCGGACAAGGGGTACAGAGCTTCTGCTCGGCGAGCCATATCCAGAGCGAGCCCGGTCTTGTCGTCGTTCAGGTAGTTTTCAGCGTCTGCTAGGAAGCTACGGTAGCGTTCGACCCTCTCGTACTCCCCCGTGCTCGCCAGGGAGCCTGGCGGGAGGTCCTGGGGTTGTCGTGAGACGCTTTCTTCGTGGAGCCCTCGATTGCCGTCGTCGCCGGCGGGTACCGGTTGGCTGTCGCTCTGTGCCAGGGCGTCCACTTCCCACGCTCTGGACCCCTCGGGCAGTGATGCTCGATAGGGTCGGGAGTCGATGCCGGCTCGGTCGAGTTCTTCCAGGAGGTCGATGACGCGGTAGGGCCCTTGAGTCTGTGGGGCTGTGGACACCCAGAGCAGTCGATCCGTGACATCGGCAACGACCGAATGGGTGGCAATCAACGCATCAATTGCGTTGCGATTTCCCGGAGCGAGGGGTCGACCTTCGGGCCCTAGGCGATCGCGTAGGATCGCTAGACCACGCTCCACTGATAGGGGCTCGGCACTCACGAGCTGATCCATGCGGAGGCCCCGCGCCAGGGTCGAGGAATGAGTCCTGAGCCCCAGGTCTCCTTCGTCGCCAGCGAAGGTGTCTGTGAGCAGATGGTTGGACACCGACAGCTTGCCGTCCACAGGGTCCCGCCGCGCCATCCGGTTCGTGCCGCGCTCGAATGCCGCCACTTCACCCGTCTTGCCGTCACCGATGAGGTAAATGTCGGTGACGAGCGGGTCGATGGCTTCCAAGATGCTCGCGGCTTCATCGATCGTTCGCGCCTTCTCGAGAATGGTGCGGACGAGGAGCGCGACGGGAGGCCCCTTGCGATTGCGGCCTTCGGAGCGGGCAGCATTGAGGCTGACCCAGACACCTTCGGCGTTCATACCGCTGACCACACCGAACATGGCCATCCAGGAAACCGAGAGCACGGGGATTGCGCCGTCTCGGGCAAAGAGATGAACTACCTTCTCTTTGTCGAACAGGGGAAACACTTCGAAGTCGAAGTTCCGGCCCAGGATGAGGTGTCCGTCCCGAGTCGCCTTGCCGGTGGCCGCGAATCCCGTGCAAGCCCCGGCAATGGATGGATCGACCCAGGGGTTGCCCACCAACTCCTGCGTGATGTCATGGAGAGCGTGGTAGTACAGTCCTCGCTGGTACGAATTGAAGGGGAAGCTGTGGCGGTCGGCGTAGGTCTCAGCGAACGACCAGAGCTCTTCCATTTGCTCTTGGGGCAGGTGGTCCCACATGTGGCGGTACTGCCAGAGCAGCACAGGCGGCAGCAGGAGCTGTACGGGCAGGGGAAGCAAGTCCTTGAACTCAGCGAACATCGCGTCTTCGACGCGCTGGACCAGGAACTCGCCCAAGGCGGCATGGTTGGCTCCCAGCTCAGCAGCGTTGCCACGATGAACAAAAAACCAGTAGCCATCCCTGCGCTCCAGCGAACTGTTGGCTGTGCGCCAGATGCCGTTGTCGTCGATAGTGATGGGAGCAGCCTCGGGCAACTCAATGTCCGGGGTCGTCGGCCAGACCAGCGGCCAGAAGATGGCGTGACTGAGCAAGATTGCCGCCCCCATGATGATGAGAGCGGTGCGAAGGCGCGGATGTCGGCGAGTCTTGGAGACCATTGCGCCCGGAAGATAGGCAGGGGGCTGCAGGCTGTAAAGGCGGGCCTTGTCGCCGGTTCATGCATTCGGCTGTGCGCGGCGCTGCTGCTCCTGTCCACGGCCTTACCCAGCATCGCTCAGTCTGCTGAAGAGGGGCAGGCAGTGGTGCTCGTGCATGGCTTCGACAGCGGCCCCGAGATCTGGCGGGGCACGGCTCGCATTCTCCAGGAGCGCGGGTACCTTGCCCTGCCTGTCTTGTGGGCCCCCGAGGCGGGGCAACGAGCCCCGCAGGTGGCGACTCAGGTTCTCTTGCCGCGCATTCGGGAGGCGCTCAGTGCGGCCGGCATCCCACCCGAGAGCGGGTTCCACGTCATCACCCACTCGCTGGGTGGGCTCCTGCTTCGATTCTTGTTGGAACACCCCGGAGAGGACGCGGACGAACCGCTGTCCAACGGCAGTTGGCGGGGAGATGGGGTGCCCGATGGCGATCCAAACCTGCGCCAGCAGGTTCGGTCTCTGATCATGCTCAGTACCCCCAATCAGGGAGCACGCACAGGGGTCGCTCGCATGGCCTGTTCGGCCTATCACCGCAAGGAATGGCGCCCTCTGGGATGCGACATGTTGCTCACTTCACCGTTTCAGACGTTGTTGGGTACCCGCAAGCCATCGGAGGTGGACACTCCGTACTTGGCGATTGGGGTGGAGGCGCCTGCCCCCCTCTTTTTCGCTCCTCCCTATGACGGAGATGGTGATGGACAGAGGGCAGGGCACGACAACGCGGTGATGGCTGAAGCGGCTCAGCTGGATGGTGCCCCGTTCGTTGTCTGGCGTGGCTGGCGGCAGGCGGACCACTTCCATTCGACCTGCTCCGAGACGGTCAATGGGTGGTTCCTTTCTTTCCTGGACCGCGGCGCTGTTCCCGAGCCGAGTACCGCACGATCAGGGCGTGGAGACGCGTGCCGCGGTCTCGCCAAGGGAGCCTGGCGAAAGGCCTGGGAGCTTCGCCAAGATGCGGCTCAGTCGGGGGACAGGCGTTGATCCAGGAGCGCTTCGAGGTGGTCGTCGAGGACGGGTGGTGCCTGGATGTCCTGTACTTGCCAGCCACAGAGCCAGTGCGCGGAGTGGCTCTCCTTGGCCACGCGATGATGGTAGACCGCCGCTCCTTGGACCTGCCGAAGGGGAAGGGCTTGGCGTCGACGCTTGCAGCCAACGGCTGGGAGGTGCTTCTCCCGGACCTCCGAGGGCGAGGGGCTTCCGGTCCCAGCGCCGCCCAGGGGGCTGACTGGGCCTACGATGACTTGGTCCGCTACGACTTGCCTGCTTGCGTAGCAGCAGCACGTCAGAGATTTCCAGGCCTCCCGCTGGTGGTGGTTGGCCATTCCTTGAGCGGCCACGTCTCTGCGGCAGCAGAGGGTGCCGGCTACTACGGGCAGAGCCCGGACGCTCATGTGTTCTTCGCGGTCAATATGTGGGCTCCGAGCTTGGAGCCGCTCTGGTGGCGCCGCCGCCTCAAGGGACTTGCAGCTTGGGGGTTGGGGGTTCTTGTGATGCTGTTCGGTCGCTTCCCCAGCCGATGGATTCGGATGGGGCCTGTGGATGAGGCTGCGACCTACATGCGTGACATCGTCCGATTTTGGACAGAGGACCAATGGAAATCGGAGGATGGCAGTGTTGACTATCAGGAGGGCCTGGCCGAGGTGTCGGGCCCGGTCTTGGCGTGGATTGGAGTTGCCGATCGGCTGCTGGCGCAGGTCGATGCGGCTCGCCAATGGACCGATGGGCTGAGCTCAGCGCCCGTGGACTTTCGGTTGGTTGGTCGAGGCGATCTCGGGCTTGCTTTCGATCCAGACCACATGACCCTCGTCACCGATGAGCGAGCTCGGCCGGTCTGGTTGGAGACAGTGAGATGGTTGGACCAGCGCTTGTTGGGATCTTCTGATGGCGACTGAATTGGCAGTCTTTGGCCTACGAATGCTGTGTTGCGCGGGTGTCGCAAGGGAGCTACCAGAAACTCGATTGCCGGTGGTACTGGCATGGAGCCGAGTATGGGTGTAGACAGTGGGGGCGGAGAGCCCCCGCAGGGATGAGCATGAGGAGTCAGCGTACCTCAATACGTATCGGGCGACCCCAGCGTCGAATGGGGCCCGTGCATCTACTTCTCCTTGTGTCGGTTGCCGTCAATCTCTACCTGGTGACGAACTGGCAACCCACTGGCGAGGTGGAGTCCGAGAGCGAGGGCGTCTTGGCTGATGCCGCAGTTGCAGCGGCTGCAGCGACCCTCGCCTCCGATGAAGCCGCCGAGTCGTCGGAGACCGAGACGTCCGTGCCGGCTGAGCTACAGCCCTCCGACTCCGAGGCCGAGCCCGCCGCAGCATTGGGAGACTCCCCATCGGAGGAGAG
>PBPL01000037.1 GCA_002724675.1 Deltaproteobacteria bacterium
CAATGACGGCGATGGAGACTCCGACTGCAACGATTCCGACTGCTCCGCTGGCCCCCCCTGTTTCTTCACCTGTGGCCCATCGGGAGACGGCTCGTACGACTTCCATGTGGTGGAGTTGCCGGACCCCGTGCTGTCGTGGCCCTGGCCCTCGACCAACTCCCCCACCTTCTATGTGGACGACTACTTGGACTTCATCGTCACGGCCAGCGACTACGCCTCCCCCATCACGCCGCAGGAACTCAACGACCAACTTCAGGCCATCAATGACAATGAGGTGCCGACGCAGCCCACCTGGTCCGGGGACTGGAATGGTGATGGTGTCATCGACTATCCACCGACGCAGGAAGAACTGGCCGACATCATCATCGATGGTGTCAACGTAGGCTTTCTCCTGGACGGCCTCGCACAGCGAGAGTTGAAGGTAGGGGTCGTAGAGTTGTCCGAAGGAGAGTCTTTCCAGACGGCAGATGGCGACGTGTATCCCGGCCATCAGATCATCCTGGCCCTCGAAGACCCCTACGTTGGGGTCTTTCCACTGTTCCTCCACCTGCCCCTCGGCGATGGCCCCTTTCCGGTTGTTCAAGCGCTACCAGGACACTTCGAGACCGCCGAGGGCTACCGTGACATCCACAATGGGGCGGCCTACCCGGGCCAGGGATTCGCCCTCGCCACCCACAGCCCACGAGCCTACGACGGCTATACCGCAGAGGACCTCGTGACCCGCACCATGCTGCTGAATGGCTTCACCATGGTGGCCATTCGAATGTACGAAGCCTTGCTGGTGCGCAAGCTATTGCATTGTCGGCCCGACATCGACCCGACCCGGATGGGCTTGATCGGGCACTCAGGGGGCAGCGGCACGGCCAACCTCATTGTCCGAGTCGAAGACTCGTACCAGGCTCTGGTCACCGACCGCACCAACCAGTACTGGAACTGGGTGGATGGCATCCTTCAAGACGAAACTGCCCCTGAGCTGTACCCGTGGAACACGGTGATCAACGACTTCACGACGGTAGAGGGCACCGACATCCTCGTGACCTGGTACGGCTACCAGGTGCCCCTGGTGGACTCAGACGGTCTACCCATGGTGAATGCTGGCGAATACGTCTACGACGAGATCTTCAGCTACTTCGGATACCACCTGGGAGTTGGTGTCAGCCCTTAGCTGGGCAATGAACCATCACGACCTCAACGAGCCTGCGCTTGTTGACAGAGATAGGCATCGGCCAGAGCCAACGCCACCATGGCCTCCACCATGGGAACCGCCCGTGGCAACACGCACGGGTCATGGCGACCCTTGGGGGTGAAGCGAACCGCAGCGCCCTCTGTGTTGACGGTGTCCTGCTCAAGAAAGATCGTCGACACCGGCTTAAAGGCGACGCGAAGGACAATCAACTCACCGTTGCTGATCCCACCTTGAATCCCACCGGAGTGGTTGGTCCGAGTCCTCACTCCGCCTTCGGGGTCGGGCTCAAACGGGTCGTTGTGCTCGCTGCCCTTCATCTGCATCGCGCCAAAGCCGCTGCCGATCTCGAAGCCCCTCGACGCAGGCAAGCTCATGCAGCCATGGGCCAGGGTGGCTTGTAGTTTGTCGAATACAGGCTCGCCCCAGCCCACCGGAACACCCCTGACTACGCAGCGCACGGCCCCACCGACGGTGTCGCCCGCTTGGCGAACAGCCTGAATTCGCGACTCAAACTGTTCGGCGAGGCTGGGGTCGGGACACCGGGTGGGTCCGGCATCCACCAGGGCCTCGCTGACGGTGTCCAGGTCGACGCGGTCCAGTGGAAGCACCAGGTCATGCACCTGTTCGACCCAAGCAACCACCTCCACTCCCGCTCGCTGGCGCAACAGTTGCTGCGCAACAGCCCCCGCCGCCACGCGCCCGACGGTCTCGCGCGCCGATGCGCGGCCGCCACCGGAGCTGGCCTGGACCCCAAACTTAGCTTGCCAGGTGTAGTCGGCGTGGGACGGTCGGTACAGACCCCGGGTGGCCTCATAGGCCTCGGGGCGGGCATCCCGGTTGGCGACGACCAGACAGAGAGGGGTCCCGAGTGTGCGGCCATTCTCGAACCCGGAGAGGACCTCGACCGTGTCCGTCTCCTTGCGCTGCGAGACAAGAGCTGACTGCCCCGGCCGCCGCCGATTCAGCTGACGCTGGACCACATCGAGGTCAAACTCGATCCCGGCGGGACAACCATCGATGACACAGCCAACCGCTCCGCCATGGGACTCACCCCAGGTGTGCACACGAAACTGTGTCCCGAAGCTGTTGCCCATGGCGCCTAGCCATCCTTGCTGCGCTTGACACCCGAGTGGTCCTTCGACCGGTAGAGCACCAGCCAATAGCCCCGACGAAAGCCCCACGTTCGTAGGTTAGGGTCACGTTTCCAGACTCGGACGAACTCGTAGTTCTCCTTGAAGCGGGAGTCGCGCGCGAGGCCCAGGGCGTTTCGGTTTCTCTGAATGCGCTTGAGAAAGTGCTTCTCGATGTCGGGGTCGCCCAGCAACTGTTCCCCTTTGAGGCCCTTCTTCAGCTTGTTGTACTTCTGGCGGAACTTCTTCCGCTGCCCCTTTGACACGTAGGCCACAAAGGCCATCCAGTCTGGCTCCTGCTCGAAGATGTGGTTGCGGATGTTCTTCTCGAACTCCTTGATTTGAGCGCGACCACCGGGCTGGCGGCTCTTCTCAGTCCGCAGCAGCGGGCTCATCTGGATGCGGGAAAGCTCGCGCCCCACCTCTCGACTGAGGATGCCTATGGTGTCCAGCCAGATGACGTCGGGCGAAGCCCAAGGCGTCGCGCCCATGTCTTGGAACACCGCCACATCCCCGACGTCGGAACGCTCGGCGATGTATCGTCCCATGGCCTGAAACGACGCCTCGCTGCTCTTCGTGTAGGCGGAGTGCCATTCCTGTTTGCTGTCCAGGTAGTTCCAGGTGTGTTGGGCCGAGGGCCACAGCAGCGCGATCGACAGCGCTGCGGGCACCACCACCCCCAACATGTTGCGGGCCACCAACTGCGGCAGTGGATCGGTGCCCGGAAGGCGCGCTTCCAGCACCGCCCCCCCGTCATCAAACAACCGGGCTAGTTGCCGGAGACCATCGCCGGCGAGAGCAACGACCATCGGAAACACAGGCAGAAAGAGACGAAACCACTTGAGCTCATCGCGGGCAATGCGAACCATATATGCTGCGAAGACCAGGCCCAGGAGCGCGATCCACAGCCGAGCTAGTCGCTTTGGCCCTCGAAACAGCGTCAAGACCAACCCCACCCCCGCCAGACTGAACAGGACCGGGTTCATGCCGAACTGAGCCATCTTCCGAACAAAGCCCAGCCCCCGCTCGATGACTTCTGGCCCAGTGGATGCCTTTACGTAGGCGGTGTTGGGAAACAGATCGCCGAAGTACAGCACTCGGAACGAGTGGTACGGAATGAGGATTGCGAGAATGAGCCCACCCCAGAGCACCCAGGCCCTGGGTATCTCCGAGCGGCGAACAGCATCCGCGACAGCAAACGCACCCGCCACGATGATGACCGCATGGGCGTCGGGTCTGCACAAGGCACCAGCAGCCAAGAACAACGCTGACCACACCGCGAGCTGAGTCCCTGAGCTCGGGTCGTCGTCTCGGTACAGCAGCCGGAGCCCAAAGTAGCTACCAGCTCCACAGAGCACGGCGATGAAGGTGCTCTCCATGCCGGCCACGGACCAGAGGACGATGGTGGGGCTCATGGCATAGGCCAGCGCAGCCAGCCAGCCATAGAGGTCCGTGCGTCCCCCTGCGAGGAACCTGCCCACGGCATAGGTCACGATGATGCCAAGATGCCCCGCAATACAGGACATCCCCTTGACCCAGGTCAAGACATCGACCTTGAGCCAGAACGCAGGAACGGTCAGGACGACCCAGAGGAAGTTGGTGTAGCCCTCAAGCCGATCCCCGTAATTGAAGACGAGCCCGTGTCCCATGGCCAAGTTTCGGGCGTATCGCATGGAGATGAAGGTGTCGTCTTTGACGTACCCGCTGTATTGCCACTGCCAGTAGCCCAGCAGAGCGAACAGAGGCAGCAAAACCACCACGTGTGGCAGGAGCAGCTTCAATCGTGAGAGGAGGTTTTTCATCGACGCGGATCTTGGAGTGTTGCCTGGGAGAGCCTGTATGCCCGACTGGGCCTAGGAAAGGAAGGGGTTGGCGCGCGCCTCGGCGTGAATGGTGGTGGAGGGGCCATGTCCTGGGATGACCTTGGTCTCCGGCGGCAAGGTGAGCAGCCGCTGTCGAATGGACTCCATCATCTGTGGGTACGATCCACCCCACAGGTCAGTGCGCCCGATCCCCATGCGGAACAGCGTGTCGCCACTGAACAGCAAGCCGGCTGTCATGGCGTGAAAGCAAACGCTGCCGGGGGTGTGCCCCGGAGTGTGAAGCACGGACAGCGTCTCGCCCTCCCCTATGGCCACCTCGTCCCCGTGTTCGAAGAAGCGGTCAGGAGCGGGCAGGTCCACATCCACTGGCATGCCGAACATCGAGGTCTGCATTTCCACGTTGTCGTACAGGGGCAGGTCGGCTCTATGGAGCCAAACCTCGGCACCGGTCGCTCGGGCCAGGGCGCCGGTCGCCAGGATGTGGTCGAAGTGGGCGTGGGTGTGGACTATGGCGACCAGGTCGAGTCCCTGGGTCCGAAGGATGTCTTCGATGCGTTGTGCTTCATCGCCAGGGTCCACGACCACAGCGCTCTTGCCATCCGGCCCTGCCAAGACAGAGCAATTACAACCCAGCGCACCGACAGCCAGCGTCTCGACAATCTCTGCCATGGCGGCGACTGTACCACCTGCTGCGACCAGAGGCGGTGGGACGCCGCGCCATCTGCCTCTTGTGCAAGACCTAGTCCTGGGATAATTCTGCGACGAACCCGCCATGCCCTTCTCGATCGGTCCCATCTCCGTAGCACGCGTTGCGGTCCTCGCGCCCATGGCGGGGATTACCGACCACAACTTCCGATTTCTTTGTCGGGAGCAGCGGTGCGGAATGGTCTACACGGAGTTGGTCAATGCTGACTGCCTCCTGCGGGGACTGCAGCGTTCGTTTCGTCTGGTAGAGACCCAGCCAGGCGAACGACCCGTGGGGGTACAGCTGTATGGCTGGGATCCGCAACCCCTGGCGGAAGCCGCCGCCTGGGTCGAGGAACACATTGACTGTGACCTCATCGATCTCAACATGGGCTGCCCGGTGCCAAAAGTGGTCTCCCGGGGTGCTGGGGCCGCTCTCATGCGAGACCCCCAGCGCGTAGAGCGCCTGGTGCGCGCTGTTGTAGATGCCGTCGAGTTGCCCGTGACTGCAAAGACCCGCTCGGGTTGGACCGAGAACGAAATCAACGCGGTCGATGTGGCTCTGGCCGTCGAGGCAGGTGGTGGCCAGTGCATCGCTGTCCACGGGCGGACTCGAGCGCAGCGCCACGAGGGTCCTGTCAACTGGCCGCTCCTTGCTGAGATTAAGAGGGCCGTGGACATTCCGGTCATTGGAAACGGAGGGATTCTCGAAGCATCCCACGCCATCACAATGCGCGAGCAGTCGGGGGTAGATGCCGTGATGGTTGGGCGCGGAGCCATTGGAAACCCTTGGATTTTCAAACAAATCGACGACGCATGGCATGGCCGAGAGGTGCAGCTCCCTACAGTGAAGGAGCGCTTGGACATGCTGGAGCGTCACCTGAGGGCTGCGGTTCACACATCCATTGCCTGGTCTCGGAGAGCACGCGATCGAGAGACTGCCCTGGGACGAGCCGTGAGCGGTCTCCGGGGCCACCTCCTGGGTTATGTGCGCGGCGCACCGGAAGAGGTGGCATTTCGCCACCAGCTGAACAGCCTGCACCACCCACAGACTGCCCTGGACGCTGCCAGAGCCGCCTTCCACCTTCCCCCGGCGAGCCCCAAAGAGCCCTGGCCGACAGCTCAAGAGCAAGCCGCATAGCCTGTCTTCGCCGAGCCCCTCCCGACGGCTCTCTCAGGTTGGTATGCTCCCGCCGCAACTGATTCTGGGAGTTCCATGAGACACATCGCTCTAGCCACCCTCGCACTGCTTGTTCTGTCACCAAACATGAGTGCTGCAGCCGCTCCTGGTCCTGGACTTGGCCAAGACCTTCCCGATCCGCGGGTTGAGATGAAGAAGGGCAAGAAGGGCAAGAAGGGCAAGAAGGGCAAGAAGGGCAAGAGAGGCAAAGAAGAGGAGCCGCCGCCGCCACCACCCGACGGAGATGGTGACGGAGTCCCAGATGCAGATGACAGCTGTGCCGACGTAGCTGAGGACTTCGACGGATGGGAGGACAGTGATGGCTGCCCAGACGAGGACAACGATCAAGATGGACTTGCCGACGGGGCCGACCAGTGCCCAGACGAAGCTGAGAATGTGGATGGCTGGGATGACGAGGATGGCTGCCCAGAAGCCGCTCCAGCCATCGCCCCCATGTCCATCGACATGACCCTAGTCGACGGCACCCGGATTCAGGGCAAGCTGATTCGCATTGTTGCCGTCGACGAGGATGAGGCCACGGCAGAACCCAGTGAGCCAACGCAAGTGGGCATTATCGTGGACGATGCAGACGAGTTCGACACCAACTGGTCGAACATCAAGAGCATGGCCGGGGAGAAGGTCAAGTTTACCGATGCCGTCGACTGTTACTCAGAGGGAGTTCAAGAGTTGGGCGAGGCTCCCACCTGGGAGTGCACCCTCAAGCACCCCACCAGGGTGTCCTTGCGCACTTCGGACAAGAAGGGCACGCATCGCATCCTAGACCGCAAGATGCAGCGACTCGATCTGAGTATCGATGAGATCAAGTGCACCGGTGAAGACTGCTCGACCGTGGAGTCGGAGCGAGGACTATCGGTGTACCTGTACAAGATGCTTGCCTTTGACAAGGGCGAGGATGAGGGTGCGGTAGTCGCCGGCCTTCAGACCCGACTTCGCGCCATGCAGAAGCGTCAAGTCAAGAAGGCCACGCTTAGCCCAATCGAATGACAGGTGGCCGCCGCCCCAGGGCGCTACGGGGGGCGTTGCTGGTCCTCGCCGCTTCCTTCCTGCTCCCCGCTGTGGGGACCGCCCAGGAGAACCCGCTGTCGGGGCTGCAGGGCCCAGTGCAGGGGCTGACGACAGAAGACCTCGCGGCGGCGCTTCCCGCTCGCGCTGCCTGCCAACAGTTGATTCGTTTGATTAACCAGAGCGGCGCCCACTGGCAGTTGGTTCGCGAGGGTGCGATGACCCGCGAGCAATATGGTGACAACTACAACAATCAGCTGGAGGAGTGGGCGATCCACTGGGGAAGCTGTGTTGGCCAACGCAAGGTGTTGCCAGCAGGGCTCCCTGCGTCGGTGCTCGCGTGGGAAGCTGCGCTCATCGAGCGCCTCTGGCTAAGCGTACGTGCCGCGTCAGATGCCTACCTCAATGGCGACGAGATTTCCGAGATCAATGAGCGAATGTCGACCTATCGGGGCGCCGTCAACGCTTGGATGCGTTCCAGCAGTGAGTCGGAACGGTTCTGGTCAGGACAGTACCTAGAGAAGCCCCGAAGCCAGGACTGTGTGAGCGATTCCGAAACCCAGATCCGAGCGGCTGGATCTCAGCTCTGGCTGCTCTCCGCTAAGCCGATTTCGGAGCAACTCCCCGAGGAGATGGAGGACATCGAGAACCGGCTCGCGAGTGCCGACACGTCGCGCCAGAGCTGCGATCGCTCGGGGGCCTCGGCACGCGCCCAAGTGCTCCTTCAAGGGCGATTGGTTCAAGTGTATCGCCGCGGACTCGAAGGACTCCGGAATCAAAGTGATGACGCTGTCAGGTCGGCAATGGAGGAGGCGCAGCGGATCACGTCGCGGATGGCTCGCTGTCTCGACGAGCACTCAGGCGAAGGACCGGTCTCCAAGGTATGCAACCCACTCGCGCGCCAAGCGGGCAGCACGGAGCCGGCTTCGGAATCCGAAGCAACAGAGAGTCGCTGAGCAGGGCCTCTGGATCAGGTCGTCAGGCGCCGGTAGATCGCTGGCAAGCGCGAGGGCAAGGCCTCCGCTGAGTCGATCACGGTGTAGCGAACATCGCCATACATGTCGCCCAGATAGGACTCCCCATCGGGGTCCACGGTGATGCAGAACGGGTGCACCTGAAAGTTTCGGGCTTCGCGCAGAGCCATTCGAGTGTCGGCCTGGGCGTACGACGCCTGATAGAGATCGCACCCACAGTCCAGTGGCTTGCCGTCAGACAGCAAGATCAACAGCCGCGTTCTTGCATCGACCTCTCGGAGTCGACGCGTTGCGTGTCGAATGGCAGCGCCGTCGCGGTTCTCCATCCGATAGGTCATCGCCCCGATGCGGCCCTTGATGATCGGTCCGAGCCTCTCACCAAAGTCCTTGAAGACATCAAAGGTCACCATCTGACGCCCGCGGCCAGAGAACCCGAAGATGGCGTAGCGATCGCCCAACGCTTCGAGCGCCTCACTCATCAGCACAAGGCTCTCTTTTTCCACTTCGATGACCGACTTGCCCTGGCTGCCCACGGTCTCGCGGGTGGAGGCAGAGAGATCCACCAAGAAGGCCACTGCCACATCCCGCACCGAGCGATTGCGACGCATGTGCACCCGACCTTCCGCAGCCAGGCCCATCCGCCGGTCCACCAACGACTCCACGAGAGCGTCCAGATCGAGATCGTCGCCCTCGGGCGACCGACGTTCCCGCCCGAGGCCTTCGGGACGAAGCATCTGAAATTCCCGCCGGAGACGCCGCACCATGGGCCGATGCTCTTCGAGTACGGCGTCCACGAACACGCTGGCATTCCCGCTGGCTCTCCGCTCCCACACCTTGCACCAGTTGGGCCGATAGTCGCTGATTTGCTCGTCCCACTCTGGGTAGCGGACCACCCGCACCTCGGGGGCGGCGACCTCGCGGTCCGTAGCCTCGGGGTCAAGCGGCACCCCACGCCGCACCGCTTCGCGAAATGTATCCGTGAGGTTGCGCTCCAACAGGGTGTCCGACAACTCGGGAGCCAGCTTCATAGCTGCCAGGATCTCTCTCAACGAGGTAGGGCCCCCACGACTGTCGAGTCGTTCCTGAATCGCACGAGCCCGCCGCTCCAGCTCCCGCTGCTTGGCCTCATCGATGTCATGGATGATCTCGCCATGAAACAAACGTCCACCGCCGGACGTAGCCTTTGTGTTGTCCGCGTGGCCCTCGTCACCGTCGACTCCCCCACCCTCCAGGGCGTCGCTGGGCATGTCCACAAGGACCCCATCAGCGGAGGGCTCGCCTTCACCCGACAACTCGCCCTCGCCCTCCTCGTCCCCGAGGCCTGCCGAGACTTCACCCGAGCCGGTGGACCGCACGACCGCAACCAGGCCAGTTCCCGTCGGCTGTTCGGGGGCCGCATCTGGGGCTGGGAGGGGGCCGGGACCACCCTCTCCTCCTAGTAAGCGATAGAGCTGGACGGTCACGGATGCCGAGTCACGAACAAGCGCGCTGGGGTGGCGGAGGGTCTCAAGGAGCACTGCCGCGGAGTGAAACCTTGCGTAGGCATCGCCCTCGGGCAGGGGCTCCCCAAACCACAACCAGCGGGCCAGGATCTCCAACACCAGCTCGGCACCCGCAAGGTCCTCGAGATGAGGACGAGTCCGCACATCCAGGTCGGAGAGTTCGTCCAGATCCCGCGCCAAGCCCGGGTACGAGCGGCGAAGGTAGGCATCGATGCGCAGGTCCTCGGCGAACAAAAACGCTCGCCGAGCTAGAGAGGAATCCTCGAACCGCGCCGAGAAGACCTCGATCGGATTGATTCGGACCTCCTCCGAGTCACCATCCAGGGTCACCGGATCAATCCCCGGAATTCCCACGGGATCCAAGTCGAACGTACCGAACTCAATGCGTCCCAACTGGTGTGCAGTGGCCACTTTGTACAGACGAAAGTTACGCTCGTCGTCGTCAAACCGATCGACGCGAGGCGCCAGATACAGCGACCGACCATCGGTGACGGCGACGGCGTCCTCCTGCAGCGCCAAGTCCGACGGCAGGTCTGTTGTACTGCGCACTTCGATGCTGCGCCCCAACCGGGTCTCTGCATACAGCTGAAGGGTGCGGGCCACCAGTGGTAGCCGGAGACCATCGCGAGACGAGTCCCAAGCTTCCTGCCCGGAGCGACTCTCCCGAAGCAAGAAAGAGCGGGCCACGGACTCGCCCCTCGATGCTCTCAGAAGAGCCTCTTCCAAGAAGCCCGCCAGCGCCTCCGGCGTACCATCCTCCAGCAGTCGACCCACGGTCGGCAGGGCTGCCAGCCCAAGTCCCGGATGTCGGCGACAGAGGTCGGCCAGGGCGGTAATCACCCTCAGCCTCGGACCACGGTCGGGGATCCGGGCAGCACACTCGGGCAACACGCGCGCCAGCTGTCGCGCGAGCGTCCGGTCGGCTTGGACAGCGCGGGCGACGGCTTCCCCCACCCAGTCCACACTGTCGGGATGTTTCTCGGCCAAATCCGCCAGGGCTTCGGCTAGGAAAGCTGCAGCAGTCCAGTCTCGACGAGCGACCAGCAGGACAGCACGGCGCATCACCGCCAGATCCCTGGAGCTAAGACGCTCTCCTGCTGCCGCAAGCGCCGCAGTGACGTCGACCGCTGCCTGCGCGTGCTCGACGGGGCTGTCCTTGATGCGGCCACGGGATAAGACCACCAACTCGGCCGCATCCGTCAGCGAGAGGCCGCTCAAGCGATCTCGAAGCCGGCGCTTGCCCGGTGTCGACGTCTTCGATCCGGGAGGGTCCTCTTTGGGGTCATCCGAGCCCACTGCAATAGCCTCCTGCCCGTCATTCTAGCTGCAGAATGTGGGCCGGTGTCGGGGATTGCTGAGCGGCCCTCCCTCCCTGCCTGAGTCTGGAAGGGAGGGCCGCGGGTGTCAGCACGAGCTGTAGATGCAGGCCCCGCAGGTGTCACAGCCCACAGCACACTCTCCTGGCGACCGGGGCGGACACAGTTGGTCACAGGCCGGCCCGCTGAGGTCATAACACTCCTCCTCCTCGTCGTCGTCCCAGCCTCGATCTTGCTCGCCTCCTGGGCAACCCACCAAGTCCTCGGCCCCCTGCCAACCAGAGCTGATGGGTTCTTGCGAGGACCAACGGGGACGAACCGGCTTGGGGATGCCGGCGCGATCGCGCGGCTTTGCCTTTCGCCGCTTACGGGGCTCGATCGACTCAGGGGGGACGCAGCAGTCAATGCCCAGCGGACCACAGGTGCTCACGTGCCAATCCGCGAAAGGGTCGTACTCGCCGCAGGCCCCACAGCCACTAGCAAACAGCACTTCCCAAGAGGCAAAGACCACACCCCCCACAGCCGCCGCCGCTACTGCATTCTGCAGGAGCGCGAGTGCTGCTGAGTTGTTGGCCGCTCCCATGATCAAGGAACCGATTCCGGCGCCGTAGACACTCTTCAAGAAGCCCTCGAAGTCCTCCTCCATTCGGAGTTGCCAACACGGGAAGCCGGACCAGGTGGAGAGAGCGCCCGGAGGAAAGTCATCGCCCAAGCCCATCTCGTTCGCCCAGGCCTCGGCGTACTCGGGCACCGGGTCGCCAGGGTGATGGTCATAGCTTGCGTTGGCCGCGCCGGGGACGAAACCGAACAACGAGAGCCCACAGGCGAGCACCAGGGCAGGCGGCTTGTTCCCCGAGCCATTCCTCCGGTTTCGAAGCTGGCCGGTAACAAAGAGCGCAACGAGAGCCACCACAAGGACTCGTACGTAGTCCGCCGGCTCGGCGTCACGAAAGAGATAGACACCTGGGACTAGCAGGGCGGCAATGGCAAGCAGGGGGCCTGGCCGCAAGGCTCGACGCCTTGTCTCTTCCTTAGCTGTGGCTTGTGATTGAGGGGGGGATGAATGATCGTACATGGGGTTCCTTTCTTCGGAGCGCGTTGACTGCTCCGTGGAGACAGGAACGGATCCCGACACGAGCCCGGGTCAACTTTTCCACTCACGAGGCCAAGTCCCCGTACTCTAGACGAGGCTTGGGGTGGAACAGCGTGGCGGCCCGAAGGGAGCCGACGGACCTAGAAAAAGTCTCTGATGACCTCTGCCATGGACCTCTGAAGATCGGGATCGTCACTCAACGGCTCGACAATCGCCGCGCGACAGGCCACTTCAGCGCTCAGACCACTAGCCATGAGACGACCTGCATAGACCAGCAGTCTCGTGCTGACGCCCTCTTCGAGCCCGTGACTCTTGAGCTTTCGGACCCGTGCCCCAATACGGACAAGGCGAGAGGCGGTCTCGGTGTCGAGGCCCGTCTCGTGGGCGACGACCTCTGTTTCGATCTCACGGGGAGGGTAGTCGAACGACAGACCCAGGAAACGCTGGCGCGTGCTCTGTTTCAGGTCCTTCATGATCGACTGGTATGCAGGGTTGTAGGAGACGACGAGCATGAAGTCGTCGGGCGCCTTCAGCAGCTCGTTCCGCTTCTCTACGGGGAGGATCCGGCGATCGTCAGCCAGCGGATGAATCACGACCAAGCTGTCGTTGCGAGCCTCTACCACCTCGTCCAGATAACAAATGCCGCCCAGCTTGACTGCCGTGGAGAGCGGGCCGTCCACCCACTGGGTCTCTCCCTCCCGGAACAAATACCGTCCCACCAGGTCGGCGGCGGACAGATCCTCGTGGCATGCGACTGTGACCAGCGGACGCCCCAACTTCCAGGCCATGTAGGCCACAAATCGAGTCTTGCCCGACCCCGTGGGCCCCTTCAACAAGACCGGAAACTGCTGCCCCGCAGCCTCCTCAAAGAGCGCGACCTCGTCTTCGACCGCAACGTAGTACGGCTCGTCGGCCACCATGAACTGGTCTCTCATTTTGTCTCGAGCGCTCGTTCGCTTCTTGGCTGGGCTCATGTGCAGAACTCCGAGATGGCATCGCGGTAGAGGTCGGACGCAGCCATCAGCGCGTCCAACTCGACCCATTCATCTACGCGGTGGGCCTGGGCAATCTCGCCAGGGCCACAGACACACGGACTGGCTCCCATGGCTTGGAACGTAGGTCCCTCTGTATAGAAGGGCACCGTGGAAGCTGCGTTGCCCGTGGCCTCAATCAGCCACCGAACAATCTCAGCGTCCTCTGGCGTGTCCAGCGGGGTGTCCACATCGTCTACGTGAAACTCTAGGGTCACCCCGCGCACACTCTTGGCAGCCTCCCGAGCCACTGCCTCCGCCTCCCCTAGAAGTTGCTTGGAATCCAGGCCCGGCATGGGCCGGATCTCCAAGCTGAGCTGGGCATGTTCCGGCACCACATTGCGGGCTGCGCCCCCCTGAAACAGACCCACATTCAGCGTCGTCCACGGTGGCAACAAATCACTCCCCTGCCCCGCAGATGCGGCTTTCCACTGCTCCCCGAGCGAGACCAGCGCGTCCACAGCCCGCGACGCTGCATGAATCGCCGAGGCGCCCGCGTCGGGGTCCGAGGAGTGGCAGGGTCGCCCGTGGAACTTCAAGATGGCGGTGACGTAGCCCTTGTGCCTAGTCACCGGCCTCAACCCGGTGGGCTCGCCGATGATGCAGTGCTCCACAGGAACCGGCGCCGCTCGCACGAGGTGTTTTGCCCCGAGGCAGCCGATCTCTTCCTGAAAGGTGAAGAGCAACCACAATGGTTTCTTCAGGCGGGAGTGCTCGATGCGGGCTGTGGCATCCAGCATGGCCGCGATGGCGCCTTTCATGTCACAGGTGCCCCTCCCATAGAGCTTCGCGCCCTCGCGGGATGGCACATTGGTTGCCCTCATGGAGTCGTCGAAGGGCACCGTGTCGGTGTGACCTGCCAGCGCCAGCCCACCAGCGCCCTCGGGACCGAAGCGGGCGATCAAGTTCACCTGCTCGGGAGCATCCGCTTGGGCTTGAAGCCGGACGACGCCACCGAGGGGCTCGAGCAGGCTCACGATCCGGTCGCACATGGCGCGATTCGTGTTGCAAGAGATGGTGTCGAACGCGACGAGTTCTTCAGTAAGAGAGATGGGGTCCAAGGCGTTTACTCGCTGACAATGGCGGATGCGCTGCATGCGCTCCCCACACGAGGCCAACGATACCGGTTGCGAGCGCTACTCGCCCGTGGGTGCCAGATCCAGCACTTCTCCCTCGACGATCTTCTCCTGCTGGAGAATCGTGAACTCCACGCGACGGTTTCGCTCTCGGCCGTCCTCAGTGGCATTGTCGGCGAGCGCCTTGGTCTCACCGAAGCCGACCGCGACCAACCGGCCGGGCTCTACCCCGTCCTTGATGAGTCGATTCATGACCGCGGTAGCCCGCTTCTCCGAGAGGACCTGGTTGTCCCGATCGGTCCCGTTATTGTCCGTGTGCCCTTCGATTCGGACCCGCTGAATCTGAGGATTCTCTTCGAGTGTCTTGCGGACCGCATCGAGCACAGGGGCAGAACGTCTCAGGATGCGCGCCTTGTTCACCACGAACAGAATCTTCTCGAGGATGACGATCTGGTCCTGGTGGACTACGGCCATGACATCATCGGGGCAGCCGTCCTCATCCTTGAGCTGGTTGAACACTTCCGGATCGTTGGGGCACAGATCTGACGCATCTGGGATGGTGTCCCCATCGTTGTCCTCGTCGGGGCAGCCGTCCTCGTCTTGCCACTGATCCAGGTCCTCTGCCGCTAGGGGACATCGGTCTACATCGTCCAGAATGAGGTCCCCGTCGTTGTCGGTCTCGGGACACCCGTCCTCGTCTTCGAAGCCGTCCACATCCTCAGCATCATCTGGGCAGGTGTCGTCAGCATCGAGCAGACCGTCCTCGTCGTTGTCCTCTTCGGGACAGCCATCGTCATCCTCCCACTCGTCCCGATCCTCAGGAACGTCGGGGCAGGCATCGTCCCCATCCAACACGGTGTCCATGTCGTTGTCGGGGTCTGGGCATCCGTCGGAGTCCTCGAAGCCATCCATGTCTTCGGCCGCTTCTGGACACTCGTCGACGGCATCCAAGATCCCATCCTTGTCCTTGTCACGAATGGGCGCATAGCTGACTCCTGCAAACAGGCGAAACGCAGGTGTGCCCACGCCCGGCGTAATCCCAGGCCCGCCGCCGAACACAACGTCCACGCCCTTCTTGAACCGAAACCGCAGGTTGACCAAGAGCTCCAGCGGACTGTGAGTCGCTTCCACCCCATCGAACTTCTCGACGGACGACAAGCCTGGCCCAACAATGCCCGTGCCCACGAGTTCTAGGTTGATGTACATGATTCGGGGTATTGGAGCGACGCCTACTCCAATGCCATAGAGCACCTCGTCATCAGCAACCACATTCTCACCGAGCAGGCCGAAGCCAGCCTTGAGCCGATAGCCGAGATGTCCGGCTAGGTGGACGCGATCCATTCGCTTGCTGACAGCCACCTTGACCCCCACTGTGGGGATGCCAGAGGTCAGAAAGAGGTTGGGATTGCCCGTGGGAAAGGTGAAGAACGGAATTGCCGCGAGGCTGACGAAGTGTGTCTCTTCCTTGAGCGGCCGAAAGCGCCCTTCGAGCCAGAGATCCCCCAGGGAGAACAGCTGCTGCTTTCCGCCCAGCTCTTCGATGCCAGGTCCCGTGCTGGCGAACTGCATGAAGCCCATGCCCACATTGACCTCGACCCAGTCTGTGATCCCAAAGCCACCACGAAGGTGGCCAGCAAACAGCGCGTCGATGGCGCCCCCAGAACGACGAAGATCAGTGGCCACGGTCTGCAGAGGCCGATAGCCAAAGTTGAACATCAACTCGATCCCTGGCTTCATGCGAGGAACGATCTGGCCATCGTGCACTGCCACAAATCCATGGTACGAACCCACGGGCACGAACCGTTGAATGTCCATGGTGGCCTGGGGCGGGCTCTGCGCTGCCGCCGGAGTTGCAGAAGAACACAGAAGGAGCGCTCCTAGGAGGCCCCAGAGAGGTCTCCTAAACCATCGGATCCGCTGAGCCCATTGGGGACTCATCCCGCGCATCTCTGCCTCCACTTCCGCACTTCTACCGCTCTGTTCCCGACAATAACATCGGCAGTAGCGCTCAAAACTGTAGCCCCCGTGTGCGATCTGGAGCGGAAGATGGGCTCTGTGGAGGCGGCGTGGGAGCCCCAGCCCACCCAACGATGGGCGCACAAACCTTGCTCTTGGCGGCTGTAGCTGGCAGGACTTCTCGCATGAATGCATCCAGCACTGTTCTCGACCACTCGCTGCCTCAAGTGTTAGCCGATGCCCAACGGCTTGCTGCTGCTGGCGAAGTAGACACCACGGGCCTGGACGACGGGCCCCTACTGTTCGACGTTGGCGATATGGCCGTGTTGCGCGTTACCGGTCGGGACCGGCAGCGCTTCCTCCACGCCATGTTGTCCAATGATGTGGCGCAGCTCGAGCCCGGCCAGGGCCGGTGGGCCACGTTCAATACGGTGAAGGGCCGCACTCTGTGCGACGTGCGGCTGCTCCTGGTGGACGACGACCGCAAGGAGGGGTCCCTGTTGGCGCTGCTCGAACCGGGCGCGGACCAGATCTTCGTGGACCAGCTCAACCCGTTCATCATTGCCGAGAAGGTCTATTTCGAGCCAGCCCCTGAAGGCCATGGTTGGTTGCTGGCCGGAGCTGGCGCTGATGGCGTCCTCCAACAGGCGGGAGCCTCATGTCCCAGCTCCACTCTCTTCGACCACGTTGAGACCGAGCTGGGGGGGTGCAAAGTGAGGGTCGTGCGCTTTGACCGCACCGGATCCACCAGCGGCGACCTCTTACTTCTCATGAGCCCGGAGGATCAAGAAGCCATTCTCCAGGCACTCGGATCCATCCAGCGAGGCGACCGCAACTGCCTCGAGGCTGCTCGGGTGGAAAACGGGCAGCCTCGATTTGGCATCGATCTCACCGAGGGCAACATTCCGCTCGAGGCGGGACTCAAAGACCGGGCGATCGACTTCAACAAGGGCTGCTACATCGGCCAAGAGGTCATCTGCCGCATCGACTCCATGGGGACCCCGGCCAGACGTCTGGTTCGACTTCGCGTGCACGACAGTGGGGTCCCGGCTCCCGGAACCCGGCTGTTTCGTGAGCAAAAGGAGGTCGGCTACGTCACCTCTTCAGTCCATTCGCTGCGGGCAGGCGGGCCCATCGCGCTCGGCTACGTCAAGAAGAAGAACAACGAGCCGGCCACTACGGTGCTCGTGGGCGACCCGGAGAGCCAGCGTGAGGCCACCATCGAGGCGCACGCATGAGGAACAAGGCTAGCCTGCTGGTTGTCGTGCTGCTGCTGCTCGCAGGGGTGGCGTGGCTGACTCATGCGAAACTGGGAGGCCCTCCCCTCACTGAGGGGGACGAGAGCCGTCCCGACATTCAACGTTTCGTCTCCGACTCACATCGTGAGCAGCTGTACCGCATCGCGTGGACAGGGGACACGATGCTCGGGGCCCAAGGGGCCAAGGTGTTGAAGAGGGAGGGGTTGGACTACCCCTTTCGCAAGGTGGAGTCTTTGCTGAAGCAGGCCGACTACGCCATCGGCAACTCGGAAGCGCCCATCACAAAACGGAAGAAGAAGAACAACCCCGAGCGCAAGTGGTCCTACAACACGAAACCCAAGGCCGCGCAGGTGTTCGCTGATGCCGGGTTCAACGCGATGGGACTGGCCAACAACCATACGTTCGACCGGGGAGAGAAGGGCATCCGCGACACGCGCAGACACCTGAAGAAGGTGGGCATGGAGATGTTTGGCGCCGGCCTGAATCGCCAGGAGGCTGCTCGCCCGCTGCTCATCAACACACCCCATGGCGTCGTGGGCGTGGTGGGTATTCAGCGCAAGAACCCCAATGTTCCCTCGGCCAAGAAGAGGAGAGCGGGCACACTGCGTCTGGGACCCAAGACCATTGCAAAGGCGTACAAGACCGCCATTGCCGCCGGCGCTCGGTGGGTGGTTGCATACGTCCACTGGGGTGCCAACTACGAGGGCATCAAGGGGCACCAAAAACGCTACGCCAGGGAGTTCGCCAAGGCGGGCTTCGACCTGGTCGTGGGCCATGGTTCTCACACGCCGCAAATGGTGAGCAGCGTGGGGGATATGCCCGTGTTCTATTCCCTAGGGAACTTCGTCTTCACGACGCCGGGGCGATTCAAGCACTACGACGTCAACCACCTAGGCTACGGCTTGATCGCCCACACCTTTCTCG
>PBPL01000038.1 GCA_002724675.1 Deltaproteobacteria bacterium
CGCGGAAGCAGGCCTCTCCTACCAAATCGGCGCGCACATCGGAGAGACCTCCATCCTGGCCGCAGCCGGACGCCACCTGGCGTTTCACCTGCCCACTCCGCTCTTTGTGGAGGGCTCGATTGGAACGCTCTTGCTGGAGGCCGATGTGTGCGAGTCTCCGCTCGTCTTTGGGCAAGCTGGCCGGGCTCCAGCGCTCCATGGAGATGGACTGGGGATCCACGTGCTAGACCAACGCCTGGAAGACTACGCGCAGCAAATGATCCCGTTGGAGACCCAGACACCATGAGCCTCTTGTTGCGATGGATCTACAAGGTGCGTGCGCAAGGCTTCAGTCGACGCCTGGAATCGGCTTGCCGTGATCCCAGGGGCACTCAAGAACGATTCCTGCGGGAGGTCTTGCGCAAGAACCGGGACACGGTGTTCGGCAAGGACCACGGATTCTCCGAGATCCAAGGCCCGCAAGAGTACCGAGCTCGGATCACCATGCGGGATTACGAGGGCTTTCGCCCATACATCACCCGCCTCAGCGCCGGCGAACGGAAGGTCCTCACCGCCGACGAGCCCTTCATGTTCGCGACGACGTCAGGAACCACAGACCAACCCAAGCTGGTCCCGGTGACTCGCACCTGGAAGAAGCACGTCACGTCGCTCACTTCGATGTGGATTGCTCTCGCCCAGCGAGACCACCCGGACATTCTCAGACGACGAGTCATCACGATGGTCAGCCCGGCGATTGAGGGCTACACACAAAGCGGGATGCCCATTGGTGCCGTCTCTGGCTTCACCGCCGATCGAATGCCTTGGATCCTCAAGAGATCGTACGCAGTCCCCTATCCCGTCACACTGATTGAGGACTACGACCTGCGCTACATCGTAGCCATGCGCATGGCGCTTCAGCACCGAACCTCCATCATCGTGACGCCCAACCCCAGCACGCTCATGCGCCTCGGCGAGACCGGAGTGCGAGAGGCCGAGACGATCATTCGAGCGATCCACGACGGAACCCTGGGGGTGAGCCTAAAGAGCGATGACGGGGACCAGGCCGAGCTAGAGCAACGACTGCTCTCGCTCGTTCGTCCCCAGCCAGAGCGAGCACGATTCCTAGAAGACGTCGTCAAGAAGCATGGCGCCTTACGACCGCGACACGCCTGGCCCGACCTCGCCCTCATTGGCTGCTGGCTGGGTGGGAGCGCCGGCATTCAATCCAGCAGCCTCTCCGACTACTACGGAGACACTCCCCTCAGAGACATCGGCTTCCGTGCCACGGAGAGCACCATGACGGTGCCCATCCAAGACAACACAGCGGCGGGGCCACTGGCGCTGAACTCGGGGTTCTACGAGTTCATCCACGAAGACGACATCGAGCTGGACGACCCACCCGTTCGCCTGGCCCACGAGCTCGAAGATGGACATCGGTACTACATCCTCCTGACCACGGCAGGTGGACTGTACAGATACGACATCAACGACATCGTCGAGGTCCAGGGCTTCTACCGCAACTGTCCGCAGCTCGCGTTCATCCGCAAAGGCCGCGACATGGCCAGCATCACCGGCGAGAAGATCCACGCCAACCAGGTGCTGATGGCGGCCAACACAGCCTCTGAGTCCAGCGGGCTGGTTTGGACGCAGGTGCAGGTGATCCCCGATGTGCACCGCTCTCGATACGACCTGCTGGTCGAGCCCAAAGACCCCGCTGCGTCCATTGAGCTGCTGCAAAAGTTCGCCATTGCCATGGACACGCACCTGTCGAAGTTCAACGAGGAGTACAGCCAAAAGCGCAAGTCACGCCGCCTCCACCTCCCGCGGATCCATCAGATGAAGCAGGGTTGGTACGAGCGCCGCTGGAAAGCGGATGTCATCTCTGGCGGCAAGCGAGACTCCCAATACAAGTGGCCACTGATTGGTCTCCAGTGGGACCAAGAGGCCCAACGGGAGATTGACCGCGTCCTCGAAGCCGAGACCACCGAGGAGTTCACGGGTCCTCTGAGACTGATCGACGACCTCGGCATGCCGCGAAGCTGAAGGACTGAGCTCATGGTTCAGCCGGGAACTCGCCACTACCGCAGCGGCGACGATCCCTTCTCGATCCTCTGTCGGCGGGTGGAGCCCTTCCAGGGAAAGCTGGCGACCCACTTCATCTATACGAGAGTGCGGAATCAGCTGGGACTCCAGGTGTTCATGGCCAACCATGTGTTCGCGGTGTGGGACTTCATGACGTTGGTCAAGGTGCTCCAGAACCGGCTGACCTGTGTGACAACGCCGTGGCTGCCGCCCCCGAACCCACTGGCGGCCCGACTGATCAACGAGATCGTGCTGGGCGAGGAGTCGGACGAGCTGGGCGAGGGCCGCTACCAGAGCCACTACACCATCTATCGCTCAGCAATGGCCGAGATCGGAGCCGATGACTCGGCAATAGCGACCTTTGAAGAGGCCCTCCGGGCGGGCAGCCCTGCTAGCCAGGCTTTAGCTCCCCTGCCGGTGGCGGCAGCGACCAAGGCCTTTGTGGAAGCAACCCTCGAGGCTGCAGAGGGCAAGACCCATGAAGTAGCGGCGTCCCTGCTGCTCGCACGGGAAGACCTCATCCCGGTCATGTTCGACCGAGTACTCCGAGAGATGGATGCCCGAGAGGAGCTGGGAGACCGGTTCGCCCGCGGCCTTCGCAGCCTGGGGGACAAGGTCCCGACACCGCTCCGAGGCGCCATCAAGCGGGGCCTGCCCCTGCCGCCCAGGGCGGATGATCCCCGCTTCAACTTCCGGTTCTACCTGGCACGCCATGTGGCACTAGACGGAGAAGAACACGGACCCATGGGACGCCGACTGCTCATGAGTCTCTGTGAGGACGATGAGGACAAGTGGAACGAGGCGACCCTAGCGGCTCGCTCCGCGCTGGAGGCCCGAATTGCTCTCTGGGATGGGATCCTGCTCGAGATCGAGGCTGCCGAGGCCAAGGCTCGTGGCGAGACCCCTGGCTCTCTGGAGGCATGGCCCGGGCGCAACCACAGCAAGCAGTCGGCGACGGAAACGTAGACGCAGCACTGGAGCAAACCAAAGGGAGGCTGGAAGCCTTCAGGCGGCGCTGCGAACAAGCTCCTCGAGCCGATCGAGTCCCGACACCAACGAGCCCATGTCCGGCCCATAGCTGATGCGCACATAGCCCTTCAGGCGCGAGGGGATGTGACCACGGCGTTGTCCTGGGTTCACATCGAAGAACTCGCCCGGAACGACGATCACATTGCGGTCCAGTGCCGCACGGAAGAAATCCATACCATCCCGCAGAGCCGGCGGAAGCGCGTCCAGAGCAGCGAACGCATAAAAGCCTCCCGAAGGGTCGGCAGCCAGCTTCATCCCCATGGACCGAACTCGATCGAGCACCAGCTTCCGTTTGTTGCCGAAGTGATCCTGGATCGCGCGCGCCTCCCGATCGGCCACATCACCGGCGATCAACGGCAGCACCGCCTTCTGCAGGGGGTGCGGCGGCCCACCGTCCAAGAAGGAGCCTGCAGAGGTCACTCGCTCGATGATGCTGCGAGGACCAAGCGTCCAGGACAATCGAAAGCCTGGGTAGCGCCAGTTCTTCGTAAGCCCATCCACGAGGACGACGGGATCTTTGTCCACATCCTCCACGTACGCCGATGCGCTGACGGACGACGGAGCCGACTCACCTCCGTAGAGGAAGTGGGCGTAAAACTCATCCACGATCAAGCAGCACGACAACTCTCGACAGGTATCGACCCATCGGGCCAGCTCGTCGCCCTGCACCAGGTGCCCTGTGGGATTGCACGGATTGGACAGCAGCAACGCAGCTAGCCCAGCCCCCATGATCTCATCTCGGAGACGGCTCAGCTCGATGGTGAAGCCCTGCTTGGGGTCCAGCAAGATGGGAATGGGCACAAAGCCCCGAAAGGTCTCAAGCAACTCCTCGTAGGCCGTGTAGTCGGGCAAGAAGTGGCCTAGATGGACGGAGCCCAGAGATGCGGCGACGCGCGTGAGGCCCGCTCGCCCGCCCGAAGAGATCGCCACGTTCTCGGCTGTGTACTGGGAACGCATCCCCCGCCGATACCGGTCGTTGTAGAGCTGTGCCACAGCAGCGCGCAGCTCCATCAGTCCTCCCACCGGTGCGTATTCGTAGCTCTCTGTGGGGAGAGCCATCTGCTCGATCCGGTCCGGGGCGCCCGGCAAGGGACCCACCTCTGGCGCCCCCTGCCCCAGGTTGGACCAGTCCGGATGCCCGTAGTGAAAGCCGCGCTGAGCTGCCTCGGCCATCACGAAGATCACGCCGGTCCTAGGCACCGAGCGAAAGGCAAGGAAACCAGGGGCAGGCGAGTTCGGGTCGTTCACGGGGACTCCGGTCGAGTGTGCCGAGGCAAGGCGGCAACGAGCAGCGAGCTTAGTTCAGGCGTCGCGGATCCGACTGATCTTGGCGGCCAGAATGAAGTCATTCTCACTCAGCCCCTCGATGGCGTGGGTCCAGACAGTCACCTCGAGCCGGTTGTAGTGCACCGAGAAGTCGGGATGATGGCCCTCGGCCTCGGCCAGCTCTGCCATCTCGTTCACAAAGGACATCAGGCGAACAAAATCGGGAAACAGCAAGGTGCGGTGCAGCTTGTCGCCGTTCACGAGCGTCCACCCGGGCACCTTCCCGAGCAAGTCTGTCGCCGCCTCTTCGGAGAGGGCGTCGACGCCTCCCTCACAGGGAATGCACTTTCGCGATGCCAGGTCTTCAGTCACAGCCTCGTCTCCAGGGTTGCCGTGCTAGGGTCCTGCGCGGCTTGGAAGCGCGATGAACCTACCCGATCCCAACTCAGAAGGCACCCTGGTCATCCTCTCGGGAGCGGGCCTCTCCGCAGCTTCGGGTGTTCCGACGTTTCGAGACGCGAATGGCCTCTGGGAAGGCTATGAAGTCACACAAGTGGCGACTCCAGAGGCTTGGCACCTTGATCCGACGTTAGTTCGAAGATTCTATGATGAGCGACGCCTGTCATGTGGCTCTGTAGAGCCTAATCCAGGACACATCGCACTGTGCAAGCTGCAGCAGGAATGGGGCAGCCAGCGGGTCATCTTAGTCACTCAGAACATCGATGGCTTGCTCACTCTGGCAGGTGCAGAGTCTGTGATCGAGATGCACGGATCACTGTTTCGCTTGCGCTGTGAAGCCAGCGCCAATCACCCCACCCCCACACTCCGAACGCAGCAAAACCCCGAGGCTACGTGCGACCTCTGCGGGCGACCTCTGCGTCCCGACGTCGTCTGGTTTGGCGAGATGCCCTACTTCATGGACGACATCTACACGGCCCTCAGCCGATGTACGACCTTCGTGTCGGTAGGCACATCCGGGCTCGTGTATCCAGCCGCCGGCTTCTCTGCCGAGGCCAGGAGCCGCGGAGCGGTCTGCATCGAGGTCAACCCTCAGCCCGCCGGAGGGCCGTACCACCACGTCGTTGCCGAGGGGTCAGAGACCGCCCTGCCGCGCATCGTCGATCAGTGGTTGAGAGGGGCCGGCACCAGTGGATGATGCGCTGGATGTCACGACGACACTCGCTGAAAATGTACGCCGAGCCCGTAGCTACGGTCGCTCGCGATTGATGGTTGTCGTCTCGGCAGACAATTGCCCGGGCTGCGAACAGCTCGCCGAACAGCTCGGCCAACCTCCTCTCCGGCAGCTTCTACTCGAGAGTGCCTATGTATGCCGACTCAAGGTCGGAGATCTCTACGCGAATCCGCCCTCGTCCATTCGCATCGGATCCTGGACATTGAGGTCGCCTGGCTTCCCCACATCCTGGCTCTGGGACATCGACGACGATGGACTTCACTTCGTAGCTCTGGCTCTGGGCCCTCTGAGCCACCATGAACCCGAGGACGACATAAGCCGCTTGCTCGCGGGCACCTCCTACCGGGTCCCCGAAGCCGCAGGCATCACCATTCGGGCCACATCCCCCGACCAGGACCATCCGCTCGATGAGAGCAACGGCTACTGGGCTCGATTCTCTGTTCCCCTGGAACAGCTCGAGGACAGCTCCAGCCAACAATGAGCGCCCACACTTCGACGCCTCTTCCGGTCGTCCTCGTTGGCGCCGGAACCCGTGCTCGGCAGATCTACGGCCCTCTGCTGACGGGTCCGATGGCAACCCAGCTGAAGCTCGTGGCCATTGCGTCTCGAAGCGAGGACCGGGCTCGCTCGCTGGCAGAGGAGTTGGGCGTCCCCTGGTCGCTGTCTCTCGAGGAAGCAGCCACGGACTACGGCGCACGGGGAGCCATCGCGTGCGTGTCGTCCCCAGACAACCACACGGTAGCCCACAGGATCCTGGATCTGGAGCTTCCCGCTCTCTTGGAGACACCCCTGGCGCTGGAGCTTGGCGACGCACGCCAGCTGGCCCAGCGGATCGCGCAGAGCGATGTACCCGTGGAGGTGGCGGAGCAAAATCCGCGCTTCCCCCGCGAGGCCTTTTGGCGCCGAATCATCGAGGAGGGTTTCCTCGGCGAGCCGCGCCTGCTGACGTCCAATCGAGCAGGCTATCGCTACCACGCCACGGCGGTCGCCCGAGGCCTGCTGGGTCGTCCGCGCGGACAACGAGCGGTGGGGATGCGAGCCGTGTTCCCTCTCGATCTGGGTCGAGGCCAACAAGTCTCGACAGTCCATGCAGGCACAATCACTACGGACAGCAACGCTGTGTTCCAGTTGACCGATGGCGAAGGCCTCCATGTACCCGCCAGCCCCTGGTTGCGAGGAGGCTGGAGCGTGCTCTGTGATGGGGGAAGCCTCGTAGAGCCCGACCGCGTCCAGGTCCACAGCTCCGGTGTCAACAAGCACCTTCCCGTGGAGCGAGTCACCCGAAGCATTGATGGAGTGGAGGTCACCCAGACCTACCGACTGCACGGTTCACTGTTGCTGGAGAGCCCCTCAGCACTGCCCGACGCACCCTTGGATGACGACGCTCAAGCTGTGGCCCGCTGCCTCCAAGACTGGCTCGCTCGAATCGACGGAAAGCCCACGAGCACTGGTTGGTCTGCTCAGGACGGCTTCGACGATCTCGCTTGGATCACATCGCTCGAGCGCTCGGCCCTCCTCGGGGGAACTGCCCTACGAATCGATGCTCTGGAGACCGAACCTCAGGGTTCTTGATAGCCGTCCACGCCAAGCCGTCCCAAGGGGCCCCAGTCCAGAGCGGAGATGCGACCCTTCTCGTCGCGGAGCCCTTCCGCCACGTGCCACCCCAGGACCTCTCCCACCACCACCGTAGTCGGTGGGTCGCCCACGTCGAGCTCGTGCAACAAGCGACACTCCATGGCGATTGGCAATTGGGGGATGCGTGGCACGGAGACCCAGGAGCCCGGCACCGTCTGAAAGCCAACCAAAGAGATCTCGTCGACCTCAGGTGGGTGACTGCCCGACGTCTCGATCACCTGGTCGAGGAACCTTCGGGGCGAGACATGAACGATGAACTCACCCTGCCCACGAAGGTTGGCGAGGGTGTCTTTTGCGCGAACACTGCGGGCACCGTCCTCCCCGCGATCCACACGCGAGGCGATCGATAGAAGAACGGTAGGAGGGTCCGCTGTGACCCCGGTAAAGAAAGAAAACGGAGCCAGGTTGGGGATGCCGTCGGGGGCGCACGTGGAGACCCACGCCACAGGACGGGGCACGATGGAGTCAATGAGCAGAAAGTAGGCCTCCCGGCGGCTCAGATCAGATGCAGCAATGCCCACGCCTTGGTCCTCGCGCTCAGCGTCCCGAACACATCAACGAATCTGCACACTATGAGGCTGGTCGCGGGAACCCGAGCGGGCGTCGCTCAAGGCGGCGGGATGACTGGCCTCTATCCAGTACTCCACCGTCCCACCACTGGGCGCATCCAGGCGAAGCCACCCCTCCCAGAAGCCACCCTTCTTTGCCCGCAGTTCGGTGGAGTTGTAGGGCCCGCCAGCTGGACCGAAATACAACAAGGCTCGGGTGTCTGACGGCCCCCTTATCTTGACACTCAGCAGGCTGCTCGCCCCGGAGTCGCCAGACGGTACCGGTCGGTGTTCGACATTGAGATTGACACTCCCCTGCTCCAGCCTGGAGCCGGTGCGCGAGACCTTCACGTCGCGGCTGGTAGCGCTGACAGGCTCCGTGTCCTCCGAGCCATCTGCAGTCTCTCCAGACTCAGAGTCAGACGGCCGTTCCCCCTCCTCGAGGAAGTCCTCCATGCGCACGGCGACGATCGGGTCGCCATCGGCAACCCCACCCGCCGACATCCCACTGGAAGCGGCCCCGGCATCGGGGTTGACCTCTCCTCCCGCTGCGGCGCCGCTGACGGAGCCCGCATCCTCATTGTCCTTTGCCGACGCATCCGCTCCCGGGGTCGTCGTACCGACCTTCATGGCAACCACGTAGAGCAACACGACAACAACCAACGCCAAGGCCCCAACCCCAGCCACGAGAGCGAGGGCGAAGCCGGTGCCGGTCTTTTGCGTTTGTCGTCGTCTTCCCCCCAAGGTCGGCGACGTCGGGGGGCCCACTGGCGGGTAGGCTACGCCGCTGGCAGAAGGCTGGGCCAACCCAGGCCCAGGCGGCGCCCCCGCGCCCCCCGCCGAAGAGATGGAGGCTGGGTTGTGCGGCACTGGAGCACCGGGATTCGTCGTGAGGTCCGATCGCGAGACGGGCCTCGGAGTCACCGCCGAGCTGCTTACCGAGGGTGTTGCCGACACGAGGGGGCGCTGAGACACAGCAACCGGCGGAGGCTCGGGGCGTCCCACCTGCATCTGGTGAACCTTCTGGCTTGCGGGGCGCCCCACATCCGTGGGCTGCTCCAATTCGGGTTCCAGGAGACGACTACCTCCAGCGGTGGTCGCCCCCAGCAAGGCCGTGGCTACCTGACTCAGATCCGTGCCGCCCTCGAAGGCTCCAGCAAGCTCGGCAAAGGTGGCCTGGACTTCGAGCGCATCCGAGGGCCGCTGATCGGCGTTCACAGCAATCAGGCGCCGGATCAGGATCCCCAGGCCCGGCACTCTCTCATCCAGCCGCTGGAAGAGGCTCTCGTCGGTCTGCGCCCTCACGATGGCTGCAATCCGGTCGCCCATTTGAGCGCCCTTCGGCACCGAAAACGGCGAAACCCCCAGCGACGCGAACACGAGCAAGGCTCCTAGTGCAAACAGATCGGCACGACCGTCTGCCGCCTGGCCCGAGAGCACCTCGGGGGAGGCAAAGGCGGCGCTGCTGAGATCTCGGGAAGCCGTGGGCGGGCCAAGCGACACGAAGGATCCCAGCCCGAAGCCCCGGATCTTCAGGCCCCCGCTCCTCCCAACCATCACGTGCGACGGGCGCAGGTGCCGGTGAAGAAGCGGCACGGGGCGTCCACTGTCGGTGAGGCTGTGTGCGTGGGCGAGCGCATCGCACAGCGTACTGCCCACCTCCAGCAATGCAGCCGGTGGTAGCGGCCCGAGGGCACTGATGAGCCGGTCGAGGCCGACACCATCGACAGCCTCGGTCACCACAAAAGGGGTCCCCTGATGCACACCACTGGAAAATGTCTGAATGACAGCTGGATGGCGCAGACGACGGGACCACTGCACAGGAACCATCTTGGGCTCCCAGCCACCGCCGGGATCGACCCGCAAGACGGTCAACACAACTCGCCCCGGCAGACCACCCAGGGACTGGGTTTCCGCCAAGAAGACCCGGCCCGTAGTCCCATCACCCAGAACACGCCGAAGCGTCAGTTGTCCAAAGGCGACGGGAAGGTCCCCGTTGCTCAGGGTATCCAGCCCCATCGGTGGCGAGAATAGCAGGACAGGTCGAACAGAACCGTCCGCGGGAGTACACTCCCCGGCAATGACCACTCAGAAACCAGTCAAGACGTCGTATGACGTAGTCGTAGTGGGTGGTGGCCCGGCGGGAACAACCTTCGCCCACTTGATGAAAAATAAGGGCCATGACGTGCTCCTCGTGGAGCGAGCCCGCCACCCTCGCTTCAGTATCGGCGAGAGTCTCCTCCCGGCAACGATGCCCATCTGGCAAGAGCTAGGGCTTCATCAAAAGTTCGAAGAGGCCGGCTTCATCCGAAAGTACGGCGCGTATTTCGACTTCCATGATGGAGATGCGCCTGAGTACTTTCATTTTCCCGATGCTGTCTTGAGCAAGTCGCCCTACTCCTATGAGGTGCCCCGAGCGGAGTTCGACAAGGTGCTCTGGGACGCGGCGCTCGATGCCGGTGTGCATGCACTGGACAAGACGGCCGTTCGCAAGTTTGAGGTGGAGGGTCAACGAGTGACGGGAGTCACCGTTCGTACCGAGGACGGCGAAGAGAAGACAATCCACGCCCGACTGGTTGCCGACTGCAGCGGTCGAGCCAGCCTCCTGGGACGGCAGCTTGGGATCCGAGAGAAGGACGAGGCCCTCGACAAGGTCGCGCTGTTCACACACTACCGAAACGCAACCCGATCATCGGGGGATGACGAGGGCACCATCGCCATCATTGGAGCGCCCTTTGGCTGGATGTGGCTCATCCCCTTCGCCGGAGATCAAGTTTCGGTAGGAGCCGTGGTCCACAACGAGCTGTTCAGCCAGTGGAAGAAGGACGGGTGGACCCGGGAGCAGATGTGGGATGAGATCATCTCCACAACCCCCACGATCTCCTGCCGCGTGCAGCGCGCCGAGCGAAGCCGGGACATCGAGACCCTGGCCAACTTCTCCTATCGCTGCAAACAACTCGCCGGGGACGGGTGGGTTCTGATTGGTGATGCTGGGGCCTTCTTGGACCCCGTATTCTCCTCAGGCGTCCACCTGGCCATGAGCGGAGCCAAGCTGGCCTCGAGGGCCGCCCACAGGAGCCTGAGGAAGGGCCGCCTACCGCGAACCGCTGATTTTCGGGGCTACCAACGGCGTGTGCGCTCTGCACTCAATGTCTTCTCCAAGTTCATCTACGCCTGGTACGACCCCAACTTTCGGGCGTCCTTTATGCGTCCGCCACACCACCTGAAGGGTGTGGGCCACCTCAAGCGACACATCATTGCGGTCTTGGCCGGTGACGTCTTTCAGGCCTGGCGCGTGCTCCCGCCCATCGGCTTTCTGTTGCTCGCAGCCCGGATGCGAAGCCGAACGGCCACCCCCGAGTTGCCGGCTCCTGGCCAATCGGACGCCGGGGCGAGTCCCGCCTGAGCTCACGACTTCAAGGGAGTCCTTCTCCAGGACGCACCGAGCAATGACGGCCCGCCCACCTCGCTGCGGCGATCCCTAATCCAAGAACATCGGTCTCTCCGAAGACACGAGCACCCACAGACACTGAACGCCGAAGCAGTCGCTTGGGACGAGCAACCGACACCCCACACAGGAAGGTGGGAAAATCTATAGGCAGTCCGATTATTGATATTAAATAAATTGTGCTTTTCCTATTTGTGCTGTAGGAACATCTCTGCTGGGCATATCCAGCTACTCGAGGAGCTACAGCAACACCATGTTTACCCCCTCCGACCGACACCCTTCTCGACTCTCCAAGCCCCAAGCGTCAAAGAAGGCGCACGTCGACAGCGAAGCTCTGCCCATCGACGACAAGGGGACATCCGCAGAGACCCCGACCCCCGGCAATAGCTCCGAAGCACCTCTCCCCCAACGTGACCAGAGACCGCGAACAACGTCACGATGCGCACCGCTCCTGCTGACCATCACGTTGTTCCTGGGCTGTTACCAAACCAGCGGCAGCCCCGAGCCCACCGATGTGGACCCAGAGACAAGTCAGGACTCAACAGACAACAGCAGTCACTGGGCGGACCCCGATCCGGACAGCAATGACAACTGCACCGCGGACAGCGGCTCTGACTGCAGCGGGACCGAAGCAACAGATGAGACCAAATGCTCCGATGCTGAGAGTGACTCGGACGATAACGACACGTCAGATGACAACACAGCCGATGACGACACGGCCGATGACGACGCGGCCGATGACGACGCGGCCGATGACGACACGTCGGACGACAGCGCAGACGGTGACACAGCCGATGACGACTCGGCCAACGACGACGGCACAGACACAGATGACGAAGACGACGAGGACAGCGGTGGGGACGACGCCGGCACAGCCGATGACGACACAGCCGATGACGACACAGCC
>PBPL01000039.1 GCA_002724675.1 Deltaproteobacteria bacterium
AAAATATACTAAAGGGGATTCTGTACCAATTTGTGGGTCTCGGTATATTTTCAGCAGCATTTTCAGATCCCCAAAAAAGACTACCTTTTTTTTTGGTTCAACGAAGTTAGTCCGCCAGCTCGTACCAGTTTGGGAAGTTGCCGCGACTGGGCGGCAGCGACTCGCCCTGGGGGCGCCAGAAGGTGACGTCGGGCGCGGGGAAGCCCTGTTTGAACTGCTTGGTGCGCTCGTCGCTCCATGCGTACTCTGGGTCCTTTGTGTAGTGTCGCTTGTCGTAGTGGTACGGCTTGCTCTCGGTGCTAGCAGCGGTCTGCAGGAGCTGCGTCAGGAGCGCGTTCACGTGCTCCACTTCCTTCACCATCCGATCCTTGTGCGTGTGCGCTCGCGAGCGGGCGTGACGCCGTTTCGCGTGAGTCAGGGCGTCCGTTTTGTGCCTGCGCTTGAGCTTCCGCTTCCGTTTGCGTTTGGAGCGTGTCCGACTCTTTTTCGTGCCGCTGCGCCGCCGGGGCATGTTTTCCTCTTTAGTTTATTTAGCAGGTCTAAATGCGTCGAGCTTCCGGATGAGCTCGCGGATCGCGGCGACCGTCTTTAGGCCCCTCGCCGTGGGGAATCGCTGCTGCGCCTCCTTGAACTGTGCGTTCACCTTCTTCTTGAACTCGCGTCTCGCCTTGTCGCGCTCGGCCTTCGGCATTTTCTTCGTTCTGGCGTTGAACTCGCGGATCCTCTTGCTCTTAAGCGCCCGCAACTCGGCGATCTTCGACTTGCGCTTGTCGGTGTACGAGCGCCTCGCCTGGGTGATACCCTTGGTGCCCTCAGCCTTCTTTTTCGCAGGCGCTGCGCCGCTCTTGCGAGCCCCCTTGACGGCTTTCGCCAGCGCCTCGACGGTGCGGCTCAAATCTCTGCCGCCGCCGCCGCCCTGCCCGCCGGCCGCTGCGCCGCCGCTGCTGCTTGATCCGCCCGCCGACGCCCCGCCTCCGCCCTGCCCGCCCTGCACCACAATGGGAGGCGCACCGCCTTGGGCCGCCGCGGGCCTCGCTTTGATCTCCCGCCGCATCCCTGCTAGCTCCTTTTTAAGTTCGGACAAGTCCTGCTTCTGCTCCGGGCCCTTCGCTTCGGGCTTCTTGCTCGCGGCCGCTAGCTGCTTCGTCAGCTCGTCGATCTCCTTCTGAGCCGCCTCTCGGTCGGCAGTGCCGTCGTTGAGCCGCTTCTCGAGCCCCTGAATTTTCCGGTTCGCCTCCGCCATGAGGTCGCCGTAGGCTTTGTCGCGTGCCGCGATCTGCTCCTCGCCGCGCTTCATCCTCGCCTTGTGCTCCGCCTCGAGGCTCCTGCCCTCCTGCAGCAGCTGCCCGACGCGCTCCTCCGCCCGCTGGGCGCGTAAGCCCTCGCGTCCCATGCCCTGCTCCAATTCCCTGATGCGGGCGCCCTGCCTTTCGGATTTCGCGTACAGCTGGTCCCCTTCTCGCTTGAGCCCCCGAATCCTGGCGTCGCGCTGGGTCAACTGCCTGCTGCCCGCCCGGACCCGCGCCTCGAGCGTCTCGCCAGCCTGTTGCATGTTGTGCATCTGCTGCACGAGCTGCCCGCCCTGGCGCGACATGTCCTGGAGCTGCTTCTCGCGTTGTTGCAGCTGCTCGGTGCCCCGCTTACGCAGCGCCTCGACAAACTGTTTGTTCTGCTTTTTGATGTCGGCAATCTGCCTACGTGTTTTGCGGCGCTCCTTCGCGACGGCGTCCCGGGCTCCGAGCATCCTGCCGTACTGCATGTACCCCTCCCTCTCGCTCGGCTCGACGTCTACCGCCCTGCCGCCGGTGTACCGGTGCTCTTTACCTTTCGGTATCGTGTGTACCGTCTTGGTGGCTGCGAATCCCACCTTCCTCTTTTTCGATCGAGCGTACTCCTCGGCCTGACTCGGCTGCACGCCCGGTGGGAACTTAAAGCGGAGCCCTTTCTCCGTCGCCTCCCGGTGCTTTGCGTACTCGTGCTGTTGGGTCGGCTGGAAGCCTTCTGGGAACTTTTGCCGCTCGGCTGCGGTCGGCGCCCGACTCTTCCACTCTCCGCCCCTGTACGGCAGCCGCGCCTGGTGCGGGCCCCGGAAGGGTCTTAACGGGTCGAACCGGTCTTTGCGCGTGCGCTTTTCGGGCCCGTACCCGCCCGTCCCGGGCCTGTCCCCGCGGAGGTCCGCCTTGGGGAGCCCCTGGGGCCTTGCCGGGCGATGTTCGAAGCCGGGCGGACGCCGGAACCTGGTCTGCTCCCCGGGCCCGTAGCTGGTCGCCCGTTGCGTGCCTTTTGCCGGCACGACGGCGCGTTGCGGGTCTTTTGCCGGCACGACGGCGCGTTGCGTGTCTTTTGCCGGCACGGGCACGACGGCTGTGACGGCGTCCGGGTCCTCGTAGCCCCAGTTCTGCAAAGAGTCGCCTGCTTCCAGAAGCCCCGAGACCTTGGAGCTGGAGCTGCTCCAGTAGGGCGCACTGCGCTGCTGGGGCCTCCCGCGAATGGGGCCGTAGGTCCGCTGCACGTCATCCTTGGGAACGCCGCTGTAGGGCCGGCTCTCCCTCAGCACGGTCGCCTCGGTGGTTTCCGACGGGTCGGTCGGCAGCTGCGGTACGACGCCCGCCGAGACGGCCTTGGGTCTGACGCTGGGCAACTGCTGCTGGGCCGGATCCATCGAGCCGGTGCGCCCCTCAATCATGTACTGGGCCTGCACCGGCTCAATGTTCAGAGGCTGCTGCTGGGCGCCCTGCCCCAAGTCAACCGCCGCCGCCGCCCTGGGGGCTGCGCCCTGCTGCGGCTGTGTGCCCCAGGCGTCATAGGCGGCCTGGTCGCCGGCAAACGGGCCGCTCGCCTGGTACTGCCCTGTGGCGTCCGGTTCGATCCCCCCGCTCGCGCCGCCCTGGTAGGGTGCGCCGGCGTCCCGCCACACGTCTCGCCGCTTTCGCCGTTTCTCGTCGTCCGGACCGAAGCCGCCCTGGACTGGTCCTGAAAAGTTGTACCACCCCGCCGCCATCCGTTTTACTTAACTAAAACGGATGTTTTTCGGTTCCAAAACATTCAATGATAGTGGGACCCGGCCGCGGCGCCGTCCTTGGTGGGGACCTGCATTTCCATTTGCGCCGGCCCGCTTCCGAGCGGGACGTGACTGTTGAGGTCGTGCTGCCTGGGTACGAACCCGTACCCTTGCATGTGCCCGTGGGGGTAGTCCAGGTCGGCGGCGACGTGCTGCACAAAGTGCTGGACACGCATGTCGTCGTGTCGCAGCCCCGCATTAGCCCTTTGCACATTCTTGAACTTGAACCTGGTTTTCGTCTCTTCGCCCGTGTGGTAGCCCTGCAAAACTTGCGGCGGCAGCATGCCGGTCTTGAGCGTGCGCTCGATGATTCTGGCGCTGCGGGGGCTGTGCTCGTGGTGCAGGCCGCCTTGCTGGAGCCGCAAGGGCTCGGCGGCCGGCTCGCGGATCGGCTGCCCCATGACGTGCCGCATCCGGGCGTCCGCGATGTCGCTCCAGGATTTGCCCGCCGGCGGCTTCACCTTCTTGCCGAGAGCGTGGATGCTTTCCACCTCCTTGAGGTAGCGCAGCTTTTGCTCCAGAGTTATGCCGTTATCGCGTTGCATGCTTTTTTGATAAATAAGGACACTTGATAATTTAAAAAAGGATGGCGAACCAGTTTCCGGAGGTCCTGCCGGAGGTGAGCAGCATGCCGACGACCGGCTGGTACTGTCAGACGAGCGGCAGCGCGAGGCGGCGTGTAACGAAGAACAGCAGTCCTACCGAAGACCAGGGAATTTATAACGTGAAGGGCGTGCCCGGACACACCCACAACGCGAGCGCCGTCGTGTCCGTCGACGCCGACTACAGCAAGTACCGGGACGCCGCGATTAAGGTTCCCGCCAACGTCTGGGCGGTGGGGCCCCTGAACCTGCCCATCGGGCTCCTGACGGACAGCGAGGAGCCTGACAACGCGAACGAGCGGTACGACCGGGCGATCGAGAAGTGCGTCGGGTACATGAGCCTGTTCCCCGAGAATTGCACCGGGCACATTCGCGAGCCCACGCGCTCCATCGGCGAGATCCGAACGCTGGTCGCGCCCAAGGCCCGGCTGGAGACGCTCACCTACATCGACGAGATGGGGGGCTGGCGGGTCCCGGTCGGCGCCAACGACGAACAGAAGGAGCAGGACATGCTCGTCAGCGACTTTCCAGACGTACGTGTGAGCATGATGCCGCGCAGCAAGCACGAAACCGCAACGCTCAACCTGGGCACGTCGCCGAGCAGCCTGTTCATCGACTTTGAGAGCGGGCTGAACCTGCGCTACCGTATCGACCCCCTGGACGCCGCCGCGGGCACCATCGGGTGGAAGGCGCGGGAGCACCGGCTCTGGCTCGTCGCCATTGCCGCGCAAGAAGCGGCGGATGCCGCGCACACGGAAGCCGTGCAGGCCGCCAACGCCCAGATACAAGTCAACGAGGCGGCAGCATTGGCTTTTTATGGTCCCGGGGGAGTAGAAAATCCCAACCCGTACGACGCCGCGCTACATGCGGCGTGGAAAGCAGCCTACACCGAGCTTAAACGGCTCCGGGCCGTACGAGACACGGCGGCGGCTGTCCTGGCGAGCGCGACGGCAGCGGCTGCCGCGGCGGGACAGGAAGCGATCTGGGACAACACGATCGTGTTCTCCTGGGACCATGACAAACGGATCTACAAGTCTACCCGCGAAGTCACGGTGATCTTGAATAGCGTGAAAGCGGTGTACAAGGCGGCTGCCGACGGCGTTGCCCCCGGTGCCGTACCCGCGACCGGGCCCATCTACGACGGCACCGACGCCCAGCACCACAAGCCGCGGCTCACGGTTACCTTTCCCGTCATGCAGACCACGGGCGCCTTCGACGGGTCGTGCTGGCTCGCGAGCATCAAGAACGAGGAGGCGCTCAGTTACGCGACGCGCCAAAACGGGCTCACCCTGGCGGCCGAGATCAGGGTCGACATTTTGGGGGCGGGCACGCCCGGCCCCTTCAAGTGGGTCGGCATGCCGGCGTTGCGGATTCCCGTCGGCGGCAAGTACGCCCTGCCCGGCCCCGACATTCTGCAGGAGCAGTTTGGGGACGGCGGCGCGACCGACGTGCAGTACAACTTCTACGACAAGTTCGCGAGCCTAACTCCGCTCGGCCTGCTCCGGTACCAGTACCGGCAGCAGAGCGCCCACGCGGCTCATACCGCGGCTGAAACGGCAAATAACGCGCAAGAAGCTGGTGATGCTGAAGCAGCAGCCCTCGCTGTCGCTGCGACGCGCACCGCCCCGGACGTTCTTAGCTTTGCGACCCGCGCCCTGCACCGGAACGGCGCCCTGTTCTACAACCGGCCGGGCGGCTTCCAGAAGGACCTGTACGCGAAACAGGTCTTGCGCGACTACGGGGCATCCGTGCAGCCGTATGTAGGTCTCGCGCACCCCTTAGGGGCGCAGATCTTAACCAGTGGAATCCGGGAGGCCCTGTACGTCTTCAAGGCCCCGCAAGTTCTCGAGGCCGACCTGGAGCAATTGAATGCTGCTGCGAAAGCCGAGTTAGATGCCGCCGAAGCCGCCCTAAGCGACGCACATGCCCTCGTGAACCGTTTGCGCGTCGGGAGCGATCCGGAAGAGCTCGCGGTGGCGAAGGCTGAACTGGAAGAGGCCCGCA